>NZ_JBHVRR010000009.1:37891-163835 GCF_042885635.1 Streptomyces sp. NPDC058045
TTTGTTTTTGGGGGGGGGGGGGGGGGGGGGGGGGGGGGCGGGGGGGGCCGTCTGGGCGGGGGGGGGCCCCCGGCCCCCCCCCCCCCGCGGCCCGCCGCAGGCGGGCCGCCTTGATCCAGTAAAGAAACTCTGAACAGCACCGATGCCCTGGTCTCTCGGCCGGTCGCAGGGCCGTGCGCACTGTCCTCCGCTCCCATCCGTTCCGCAACCTAGACGCCGTTATCGCCGCATTAGTCGTACTGCCTCTGATTCGTTCCGATGGTCGCCAGAACTTATCCACAGGCTGAGGACTGCATGGTTCTCGTCATGAATGAGCACCGCTCACCACGTTATGGATTCGCAATCAGGTGCCGGTCACGAATCGCGGCCTTCTCCTACTTGGGGATACAGATGGGCCGCCTAGTGACTCAGGTCACTCGGGGAGGTGTCACACGGACTGGGGTGCTCGACACCTGTAGCAGGTGAAGGCAGGGACTCCGACCGGCCCTGGAGCCAAAAGAAAAGGAGTGGCGTGGATCACAGCAATTGGTGTCACACCGATGCGGAATTCCGCACCTCTATAGGCGATCCGCAAACGGAGGGAGCGGCGGAACATAGCAGCACATCGCCGGTTAGCCAAACCGGCGGTTCTCTGGACCATTGGTGCTCCCCGACGGACTTGGGGAGTGTGAGGAGGTGGTGCGCAGTGCGCCACGCGGGACACGAAGGCGAAACGTTTCGTCGCAGGGCGGGAAATCCGCGCGAGGTTGCCCGTGGGGCGGGAACGGGCCGTGCCGGTGCCCGTTTCGGCCCTCAGAGTGGTGTCCGTGGCCGCGAGGATCGCTTACCGGCTGGCTCACCAGGGCTGTTGTGGCCGAGCCGTTATGCGTCGGGCTCGCTGGTGGCGAGCGGGGTGGTGAGTACTCCGGGCTTGCATGGTGCGCAGATCTACATGGAACACACCGAGGAGAAGACCAGAACGTGGACACGCAGGAGACGGAAGAGATAGCGGCCCGGATCGCGGAACTCGTTGCCAAGATGGCGGAGGTCAAGCGGCTTGCTCAGCAGATTGAAGAGAACGTGCAGGCTACTTCGGAGGCTGAGTGAACGCTGCAAGTCGCTGGAAGAACTCGCGCATCTCTTCGATGGCCTTGTCCATCTGATCCAGCCGTTCCGACAGTTCGACGTATTCCTTCGTGGGCATCCGCCCGCCGCTTGCCGCCTCGGGAGTGCCGGCCTTCGGGTCGGCCTCCGGCAGAGGATCAGCGACGAAATTGCCGCGACCCGGCATGGTGTTGATCAGCCCTTCGTCGCGCAACATGCGCAGCGCGGAACGCGCGGTCATGTTGGCGATCTCGTAGGTCGCCTCCAGATCGCGGGACGAAGGAACCTGCTCGCCCGGCTTGAGTCGGCCGGATCGGATCTGCCGCCGCAGTTCCTCGGCGACCAAGCGGTAGGGCGGGGTGTCGGAGTCCTTGGGCAGCTTCATAGCCCGAGCGTAGCGGGCCTGGCCCGTCTACCGCAGTAAGACCCTGTTGCACCTCCCATTTCCCCTACGTGCTTACCCTGCCACAGGTGCGATGTGCGCTAGGCGCTTGACGGACCCATTCAGGGTGGTGCACTGTTGCTCTCGCCCCGCCACCCCGGCGGAGCACCTACCGAAAGGACGTAACTCCCATGGCCCGTATCCGTGTTGGCCTGCTTCCCACCGCATCGTTCATGGTCGGCAACCTGCCGGTGCCGAAGTACGCGGACGCCGAGAAGACCCAGTTCGCCACCGACCGCGAGACCGGCGCGAAGCTGTTCACGATCACCCTCTTCTTCATGGAGGAGGACCGTGCGGAGGCGCTGAAGATCACGGTTCCGGAGACCGGTCTCCCCAACGGCCTCAAGCCGGGTCTGCCCGTGATGCCGGTGGAACTGTTCGCCACCCCGTGGGCGCGGATCTTCAACGGCTCTCTGTCGGACGGCATCGCCTACCGCGCCGACCGCCTGGACCTCGCCACCCCGGCTCCGGCCGCTGACGCCGCGTGAGCGGCACGGCTTTCTGGTTCGGCGCTGAGCGCAGCTACCCGCTGGCTCACGCCGGGCCGGACCCCCGGTTCTCCGAATCGCTCGTCAACTCGGTAGCGGCCGTGCTCGTCGGCTATGGCTACCCGCGCATGGCGGCGCTTGAGGACTGGATGGCTCTCGAATCGGCCCTCGCGGCCTTCCTCTACACATCCAAGGAGCAGTGAATGTCCGTACAGGAGGTGTCCGGCCTCGTCCCTGTCGTCGCGCTGATCGGCGTCGTCGTGTTCGCCGTGTGGGGCGTGTTGTGGGTGGTGCGCTATCTGCGGGCCGATGCCATGACCAGGCAGTCCATCCGCCAAGCCGTGCGGGTGCGGCGGACGTGGAAGCGGCTCGCGCAGATGCTGAAGCTGTGCGCCACGGACAGGATGCCGACCACGCTGGCCTCGCTGGCGAACACGGACGGCAAGCCCGTCAAGCCCCGCGTCCTGGTGCCTGCGCTGAAGGTCACGCATGACGCATACGGGGTGATCGCACGGGCCGCCTGCCTGCCCGGGGTCGGTCTGGAGCAGTATCAGAAGGCGGCCCCACACCTGGCGGACGCCTGGCGGTGCACGCGGGTGGCGGTCACCCAGGACGAGCCGGGATCGGTCGTCATCCGGGGTGTGCGGCTCGATCCGCTGAAGTTCCCCACCGAGCATCGCCCCACGGGCAAGGCGCCCAAGCAGGTGGCCCAACTGGACCTGGGCGTGGACGAGTACGCACAGCCGGTGTCCCTCGACCTTCGGCACGTCCCCGGCATGACCGTGGGTGGTCTTCCCGGCAAGGGCAAGACTTCGCTGCTCAATCGGCTTCTGTCGGACTGGGCGCCGGCGTCGTGGGTGCAGTTCGCCTGCGCGGACGGCAAGGTGTCCGCCGCGTACGAGGGGGACTACGCCGCGTGGGTACAGCGCATGTTCGCCTTCGTCGGCGATGACCTCGAAGAGGCCAACAAGCTGTTCAAGCGGCTGGTGGACCTGCGGCGTGTGCGCTCGGCCCGGGTCGGCGATGTGCTCGGTGTGAAGTCGGTGTGGGATGTGGGTCCGTCCGAGAGGTGGCCGCTGGTCGTGCTGATCATCGACGAAGCGCACACCTACTTCCGCGATCACAAGGGCAGCGACGCCCGGACGAAGAAGCTGGCCGCGCTCGCCGCCGAGAACGCCCGGCTCGTGGAAGACCTGGTCAAGAAGGGCCGCTCGGTGGGCATCCTCGTCATCCTCGCCACGCAGAAGACCACCGGGGACGCCATCCCGACCTTCATCCGCGACGTGTGCCCCGTCGGCCTGTCCTTCGCGCAGAAGACCGCCGAAGCCGCCGTGGCCGCGCTCGGTGAGGACGTCCGGGAATGGCCCGACGCCAACCCGATCAACCTCCAGGACCCTGCCTACGTCGGCGTCGCCTCGATGAACCACCAGTCACAGCCCGGCTTCACCCGCATCCGCACCCCGTACGTGCCGGACGAGTGGGCGTCCGGCATAGCCCACGCAACCAACCATCTGACCGCCGATCCGGCCGACTTGCTCCCCGCCGTCGACCTCACCAAGCCCGGCCCGGACGACGACGGCCCCATGCCGCTCGCTGCCTGACCCAACACCCCGCGATTACAAGGCACTTGGAAGGGAGGTGAACTCTCTGTGTCCGAGGACCGGATCACCCAGCGCACCGTGACCGTCGTCATGGGCGTCATCGCCGCCCTGGCGTTCGTCTTCTCCTTCGGCAACGTCTGGACCCTGGCCCTGCGCCTGGGCGTCCCCGCCCCCATCGCACCGCTCATCGCCCCGATGGTGGACCTGTCCGTGGTCGGCCTGCTGGTCGCCCTGCGCCACCTGTCCCTGCGCGGCCTTCCGCCCGAGCAGTTGAAGGCGGCTACCCGGCTGATGCACGTCTCGGGGCTGCTGACCCTGGCCCTCAACATCGCCGAACCCATCACCGCCGAGCACTACGGCCGCGCCGCAGTGGACGCGGTGGCGCCCCTGCTGCTCCTCGGCTGGGGAGCGGTCGGGCCGCAACTCCTGCGCTCCTTCCACGTGGACGCCGCCGAAGCAAGCACCCCGGCGCCCACTGCCGAACCGGAACCCGCCGAAGCGCCGGTCCCGGCCTCCGTCGAACCGGTCTCCGCCCCGGCAACGCCTGCGCCTGCGCCTGCGGTCAAGGTGCCTGAGCCGCTGCTGACCGAAGCACGCTCCATCGCCGCGTCCCACCGGGCCGAGCACGGCGAACCCATCACCGCGGCACAGCTCAAACGGCGACTCGGCATCGGCCTGCCCATGGCCACCGCCCTCCACAGCGCCCTGTAGAGCCGCACTCCCCGCCGGCCTCCCGGCACCCCCACCCCCTGCCCGCCCCAGGGCCGACCCGTCATGCCTGCGGGCAGCAGCCCGAACCCAACTTCTTGCTGCTGCCCGCAGGTCCCACCCTCGCGCCGGAAGATGCCCCACGCCCCATGCGCCCCTGCCTGCACCACGTGATCAGCCCCGCCCTGCGGGACCTGATCGAACTGGCCAACACCCACGACTTCGACCGCGTACAACAGCAAGTCCGCGACCTGCGCGGCTGCACCAGCCCCATCAACCTCCACGGCTGGACCCTCACCACCGACCCGGCCACCAAGGAAGTCGTCCGCTCCTACCGCTCCGAGGACGAACCCACCGGACGGCTGCTGACTACCTGCGGCAACCGCCGCGCCTCCCGCTGCCCCGCCTGCTCTCGCGTCTACGCCGCCGACACCTACCACCTCATCAAGGCCGGGCTCTCCGGTGGCAAGACCGTCGCCGAAACCGTCCGCCACCACCCCCGCGCCTTCGTCACCCTCACCGCCCCCTCCTTCGGCCCCGTTCACCACCACAAACCCGACCACACGGGCAACCCCCGCCCCTGCCACTGTGGCACCCAACACCCCGAAGACGACCCGGTGTTGGGCACCCCGCTCAACCCGGCCACCTACGACTACACCGGAGCCGTGCTCTGGAACGCCCACGCCGGACAACTCTGGTCACGCTTCACCACCTACCTGCGCCGCGCCCTCGCCGAACACCTCGGCATCCCACAGAAATCGCTCAACGCCGCCCTCCGCATCTCCTTCGCCAAAGTCGCCGAATACCAGAAACGCGGCCTCGTCCACTTCCACGCCGTCATCCGCTTCGACGGACCCGACGGCCACACCACCCCACCCCCGCCCTGGGCCACCTTCGACGCACTCAAGGTCGCCGTGGGTCTGGCAGTCGGCCGCACCCGGCTGACTATCGAGTCCGCCGCCATCGGCGAACACACCATCACCTGGGGCGACCGGTACAAGGTCGACCCCATCACCGCCCTCGGCGACGGCGAACTCACCGACGCCAAAGTCGCCGGATACGTCGCCAAGTACGCCACCAAGAACGCCGAAGGTGCGGGCACCGTAGACCGCACCCTCATGTGCCGCCCCTGCACTGGCCGGGGCTACGTACGCGGCCCCGACGGCTTCCACGACCGGTGCACCGACTGCGACGGCGCCGGACAGGCCGAACCCATCAAAGCCCTGCCCGTCCAACAACACGCGCGACAAATGATCCGTACCGCCTGGGCTCTGGGCCACCTACCGGAGTTCGCCCACCTCAAGCTCTGGAAGTGGGCACACATGCTCGGCTTCCGCGGCCACTTCTCCACCAAGTCCCGCGCCTACTCCACCACCCTCGGCGCACTCCGCGACCAACGCCGCGCCTGGCGCCTCGCCCAAGCGGAAGCCGCCCGCATCCGCGCCGGCCACCCCACCACCGACGACAACACCACCCTCGTCACCGCCTCCTCCTGGACCTACCTCAGCACCGGCTACCGCCCCGGCGAAGAACTCCTCGCCGCCCAGGCCCGCCACGACAGCGCCCGAGCACGTGATGAAGCCGAACGCGCCAAGACAGAAGGAGAGGTGTGGCAGTGACCGCGGCGACTGAGTCTCCTGTGAAGCGGTCGATGACGTGTGATGCAGAAGCCGTGGACCGTTGGGTCGAGCGCTGCTTGCGTGACGCACCGCCACTCGGCGACTCCCAGCTTCGCCGCATAGGGGAAATCCTTGGGGTCTCCCTCACTCGGAAGAGCGCCACACCGGCCTGAGCTGGTCCACGTCGAACGGCTTCCGGCCCTTGCCGCTCGGTTCCGCGATGACAGCGTGAAGCACGCGCTTGATCATCTCTCGCTTCTGGGTGAGCGTCTTTCCTTTCCACTCCATGTCGATATCGGTCGTGGCTTCCTCAGCAGCCACGACGAGTGCCTGATGCGCCGCCTGGTCGGCGCGCAACTCCTTTACGAGCGAGTCGAGAGCTGGGAGGTTGCGGAAGAAGGCCTCGTCGTCAATCTCGCCGGTCTGCCAGCGTTGTTCGAGAGCATTCCTTCGCCTGACGGCGGCCTCTAGTTCGTTGCCCCTCGTCCACTCTGGGACCTCTTGAGCAGCGGCGGCGGCCTCCTTCTTGAGCTTGGCTCTGACCAGCCGTTCTATGTACTTGTCAGTCTCATCGCCGCGCTTGTACGTCTTATTGCAACCGCCGTCCACGGTCTTCTTGCACATGTATGCGTGCCTGTAGCTGACCCAGGCGTTTGCCTTGAGGCCGATCATCTTGTTGTTGCAGGTGGTGCCGTCGTCCAGCACGCTGCCGCAGCGAAGGATGCCGGTCAGCAAGTACTTGTGGACAAGACCGCCGCGTGGCTGACCGGCTCCTTGACCCCGCTTTCTGATCGAGGCCACGACGGCGAACCACTCCTTGGGCGTGACGACGGCTTCCCACTCACCCACGATGGGCTGCTCATCCTCGCCGCGTACCAACTCGCCCTTGATCTCGCGGTAACCGCAGAGTCGGGCGTTGAGGAGTACTTGTTTCACGGTCGCGTACTGGAAGGGGTTGCCCCGGCTGGTCAGGAAGCCTGCCTTTTTCCACTGCGCGGTGACTTCGCTGATTGATGCTCCAGCGATCACGTCCTTCACGGCCTGGCGGATCGCTGCTGCCTCCTGGGGCCGAAGCGTGATCTTGTCGTCGTCCCAGCCGAAGGGACGCCAGGCGGATACCGACTGTCCCCGGACCGCGCGGTTGTGATGGCTGGTGCGACTGCGGCGCTGTTTCTTCCTCGTTTCGGCCAGCGACATGGCGACGCCCACAAGCCCCTTGACCTCGAACCCTTCGGCGTAGAGGTCCTGGAGCCCGTTGGAATCGAAGTAGACGCGATCGGGGTGGGCCGTGAAAGCGCGGAGATACCGCTCCCAGTCGCCGGGCCGCCGGTACAGCCGGTCGTCATTGATCGCCATGACGCCGTGGATGGGGTACCCCTCTGGTGTGCGGCCTGCGTTCAGGTCCACAAGCATCTGCTCGAAGTCGTCCCGGACGACTTCTTCTTTGCTGGCGCTCTTGTCGTTGTCTGTATACCGGTAGACGACCAGCCAATCGAGCTCCTTCGCCTTGCCCGTGAGTTCGCGGTGCTGGTCCTCGATGCCATGAGCGTCCTTTGCCCGTCCGTCGAACGAGATACGGGTGTAGCAGACCACGCACTTGATCGCTGGATTTGCGGCCAGCATCGCTTGGACTTCGGCCACCGACGGAACATCGGCCGGCACTCCTCGAAGCCTGTTGACTACCTCGTCCCGTGCGGCCACATCTCCCCCTCAACTCCGTGTTCTGTCAGGTCGGGGAAGCAATCTAGCATGTGGCGTTTCTAATAAAGTTCTGCTCGATGAAGATCAGCCAGGACATCCGCCGTGAGCACGGCGGCACCCGGCAGGAGGTGGAGGAGGGCATGGCGCGGAAGTCCCGCGAATTCGCCGCGGGAGGCAACCGCGTGTACCTCCCGATCGCGGACTGACCGCGGAAACCGCAGCCGACGGGGCGGGCCCCGAACCGAGGGGCCCGCCGCGACCGGGCCGGGCGCCGGCAGCCGCCCGTCATCATGGGCGGATGGCATACAGCGAGGTCGAACTGGAGGTCCTCCTCCACCGCCTGGACGATCCGGTGCTGATGGAGCGGCCACCCGGCTACGACCACGCCGCGACACGGGCCTTGTTCGAGCGGCTGGTGGCCAGGCTGGAGGAGGACTTCGGCACCCGCTGCACAGCCGATCGCCAGGTCCAGGACGCGAGCCTGCACGCCAGGGTCGAGGTGCCGGCGCAGGCCGCGGCGTGCGGGGAGCGGATCACCGTATCGGTGAGCAACTTCGGCTCGATGGCGGTCGTGGCCGCCGAGAACCCGGGCGTCTACTCCGATAACGAAGAGGCGGTACAGGCGGGCGCGCTCGCTGCCGACGACCTGCGGAGAGTGGAGCGTGCCATCGCCGACCTGGGGTATGTGC
This sequence comes from Streptomyces sp. NPDC058045, assembly GCF_042885635.1. Classification (NCBI taxonomy): domain Bacteria; kingdom Bacillati; phylum Actinomycetota; class Actinomycetes; order Kitasatosporales; family Streptomycetaceae; genus Streptomyces; species Streptomyces sp. NPDC058045. Next base: position 46,223 of record NZ_JBHVRR010000009.1, read on the forward strand.
CGATCCCCGAGCGCCTGCTCACCCGCCCGTACGACGGCCCGAGCCCGCTGGCCCGGTACCGCCCCGGGGGCCGGGTCGACTGGTGGGTGCGGTACTTCGACTACCTCTAGGCCGGGTGAAGTCCCCGCCCGGAAGCGGCAGTTCACTGCCCGGTGTGGTCAGGGCCGGGTCAGGCGGTGGGCGGCTTCGATGGTGGTGTCCACGTAGGCGAGGGCGTCGCGGCGGCGGGTGAGGGGGGAGTGGTAGCGGGAGTGGGGGTCGGTGGTGCGGCGGATGCGGAGGCACTCGTCGAGGATGCGGTGCCAGCGCGGACCGAAGACGTCGCGGGCGTAGTCACCGGCCGCGGACTTGGAGACGATCTCGCCGGTGGCCAGGGTGCAGTGCATCCGGCTCACCCCGAGTACGCCCCAGGCCGGTGCCCAGGAGCCGAGGCAGGCCAGGCCCGCCGGGGTGCCGAGTCGGGAACTGCGGCGCCACCAGGGCCGCCAGTACAGGTCCAGATTGCGATCGGTCCAGCGGGCCAGGCCGACCGGATCGGTGTCCACGGTGAGCAGGGCGGGGTCCGGGCCGCGCAGCGGGATGCCGTGGCGGGCCAGGGTGTGCCAGACGACGGGGGTACGGCCGGCGGAGGACGGGTGCCGCAGCCGCCCGGCGTGGGCGTGCGGCCCCGGCGGCACCCCGGCCGGATCGTCGGCCAACTGCCGCCAGGTGACATAGGGGCCGTCGAAGTGGGGCCGTGGATAGCGCACCGAGAGCAGCTTGTGCACCTCGGTGAGGGCGTGCGCCTGGGCGGGTGTGGCAGGGCTGGCGGAGACGGCGACGAAGTCGATGTCGCTGTGCCCGGGCACGAAGTCCCCCAGCGCCGCGGACCCGGTCAGATACAGCCCCTCGACCAGCCCGGGGACGGTCTCGTCCACCAGTGACAGGTACTGCTCCGCGGTCTCGTGTACGAGAGGATGCACCAGCACATTCGCCAGGCTGCCAGCTCCCCCGCGTTCCCGCATCGCGACCCCGGCACCCGGCCCCGACCTGCGGACACACCGGGCACACCGCGTACGCGGCCCCGGTGCCGGTCAGTCCGGCTGGTGCTCCGGGCCGCCGAAGTCGGGGCTGGTGAAGTCGGGGCTGCTGAAGGTGGGGTGCGAGCCGGTGGAGGGTTCGCCGCCGGGGCTGGTGAAGCCGGGCCGGTGGTAGCCGAGGTGCGGCAGTTGTCCGCCCTCGGCCCTGCGGTCCCGGCTCGCCCCGCTGACCGGCTCGGCCAGCGCGTCCCGGAGGAACGGCAGGATGCCCCGGTCGAGCAGCGCCCGGTGCCAGGCCTCGCGGGCGCGGGCCAGCTCCTCGTCCTGGGCGCGGGTGTCGGCGGCGCGCAGCGAGGTGGACCCGTTGCGCAGGGCGGTGAGCAGCAGGCCGACCGCGGCCAGCAGGATCGCGGCCGCGGTGAGCGCGGTGAAGACCCAGCCGGTGACGAGCAGGGTGCGGGCGGCCCCGGGCGCCGGATCGAGCAGCCCGAGCAACCACCCCGCCAGCAGGAAGATCACCGCCGCGGCCCCGGCCAGGACGGGTGCCAGTACGGTGACCACCGCGGCGAGCCCGGCCCCGGCCGGACCGCCCGGATCCGCCGGACCGGTTCTGCCCGCACCCGGGAAGCCGCCCGCCACGCCTCCTGCCGCCACGCCGAGCGGTGCCGTCCCGCGGGCCGGCGGTGCTGCGGCGGGCGCGGTCCGGGCCGGCCGGGTGCGCGACTCGGTGCGGATCTTGACGTACTCGCGGTACTCGTCGGACGCGGCGGCCGTGATCAGGGCGATGGCGCCGAGGGCCATGGTGCGTAGTTGTCCGGTGCTGAGCGGGCGGGTGGCGCCCGCGGTGGACGGCGCCGAGCGCAGCGCCTCGTCGAGGAGCCGCTCGACGTCTCGGCGGTCCTCGTTCAGCAGGTGCGGAGCGCTGTTCATCTGCATCCCCCGATGCTCCGTAGGGCTTGGGCACGCTGGTTGCGGGCCCGGAGGGCAGAAACGGAGGGGAGCCTGCTACGGATGGACCGATGGTAGATCGGTCACTGCGCGCAGTGACAGGGAAATAACGGAATTGCGCGGTGGGGCAACGGTCAACCGGCCAGCGGAAGCTGCTGCACCAGCAGCTTTCCGGCCATGGTCACCCCGCCGTCCATGGCGATGGCCAGGCCCTCGGCGTAGATGTGCGGCCCGGTGACGGTGGGCCCGGTGCCGTCCTCGCCGTCCTCGGAGCCGACCTCCCCCAGCAGATAGGGGATGGGGCTGTGGCCGTGCACGATGCGCTCGCCGCCGAAGGTGTCGAGGAGCTTGCGTACGGCCTGCGGGCCGCTCTCGTCGCGGAAGGCGAAGCGCTTGGTGAACTTCCGGAAGAGGTCCCAGCATTCATCGGCGTCATTGCGCGTCAGGGTCTCGCGCACGGTGTCGTTGACCGCCTCGATGGAGTCGCCGTAGTCGAGGTAGGCGGTGGTGTCGGAGTGGGTGAGCAGATGGCCGTCCTCCAGCTCCATCGCGTCGAGGCGGGCCATCCACTGGAGGTGGTGGTCCTGGAGGCGCTCCATATCGGTCTTCTGGCCGCCGTTGAGAAGCCAGGCGGCCTGGAAAGTGGCCGTACCGGCACCGGAGTTGACCGGGGTGTCGCCGAAGCGGCGGGCGCCCAGCAGCAGCAGCTCGTGGTTGCCGAGGAGGGCCTTGCAGTAGCCGCCGGCCGCGGCGGCCTGTGCGGAGAGGCGCATCACCAGGTCGATGACGCCGATGCCGTCGGGGCCGCGGTCGGTGAAGTCGCCGAGGAACCAGAGGCGGGCGTTGCCGGCGGTCCAGTTGCCCTCGGCGTCGGTGAGGCCCTGGGCGGCGAGGGCGGCGAGCAACTCGTCGAGATAGCCGTGGACATCGCCGACGACATAGAGCGGGCCGTGGCCCTCGTCCTCCGCCTCGGCGTCCTCGGGCTGCTGGGCGACGGGGACCTGGAGGGTGTCACCGCGGCGGATCACCGGCAGGTCGTGCTGGGTCGGTGTGTACCCCTCGGGCGTCTCGGCGTCGCCGTCGGCCGCCTCGGCCGGGGGGACGAAGCGGAACTCACCGGCCTGACCGGTGCCGTCGGGCTCGCCGGACCGCTTGGCGGTGGGCTGCTGCACATAGGCGGGCACCCGGAAGTCGCGCAGCGTCGCCGTCCGCATCTCGGGTCCTTGGCCGGCCCCCTGAGTCATCGACCCCTCCACTGTGCCGCAACTGCACCTGATCGGACTGCCTGGTCGCAGCGGCCCGCGGTGTCCTGCGCCCATCATAGGAACGCGGATCGCGCTGTGTGATGACCCAGGGGTGGTCAATCCTGACCTGACCCCGAATCACTGTGCCTTTCGCCCGGGTTGGGGCGGAGTTGGGCACTGGCCGATTCGCTCTCCCCGGTACAGGGCGGCGTGGATCCGTCGGACTTCGGGGCGTCCGACGGCCTCGCCGCCGCCCTGCGTCCCGCTACCCCGGCCCCGGCGAGCGCGGTGCGGAGACCGTGGTGCGCGGCGGGCGGCGGCGGGAGGACGTCCTCACGATCAGCTCCGTCGGTATCACCTGCTCGACCGGTTCACCGGAATCGACCCCCTCGATGGCGTCGATCAGCAGTTGCACCGCCGCGGTGCCGATCCGCCGCGGCTGGAGGGAGAGCGTGGTGACGGGTGGCTCGGTGGTGGCGTAGACGGTGGACTCGCTGCAGCACACCAGCAGCAGATCGTCCGGGACGCGCAGCCCGTAGCGGCGGGCGGCGGCCAGCAGATCGGTGCCGTTGGGGTCGAAGAGTCCGTAGACGGCGTCCGGCCGGTCGGGCCGGGCCAGCAGCCGGTCGGCCGCGACGGCACTGGCGCACGGGTCGTGCGCGGGATAGCTCTCATAGACCGGGGCCTGCCCCACCCGCCGGCACCACTGGAGGTAGGCGGTGGTGGAGAGGTGGGTGTACGTGTCGGTGGTGGTCCCGGTGAGCAGTCCGATACGGCGGGCGCCGGCCTCCGCGAGGTGGTCCAGGATGCCGGTGACCGCGGCCTCGTGGTCGTTGTCGACCCAGGCGGTGACCGGCAGCGAGTCAGCCGGGCGGCCGTCGGAGACGACCGGTAAACCCTGCCGGACCAGCTCGGCGACGACCGGGTCGCTGTCCGACGGGTCGATGACGACGGTGCCGTCGAGTGCCACGTTGGACCAGATGTCGACGGGGCTGCGGCGGGAGGTGGCGGGCAGGATCACCAGGGCGTAGCCGCGGGCGAGCGCCGCCGAGGTGGCCGCCCTCGCCATCTCGGCGAAGTAGGCGAACTCGGTGAAGGTGAAAGGTTCATCCCCGTAGGTGGTCACCGTGAGGCCGATGAGTCCGGATTTGCCGGTGCGCAGGGTGCGGGCGGCGGCGGAGGGCCGGTAGCCGAGCCGGTCGGCCACCTCGCGTACATGGCGTCGGGTGGCGTCGGGGAGCCGGCCCTTCCCGTTGAGGGCGTCCGAGACGGTGGTGATGGAGACCCCGGCGGCTGCGGCCACGTCTCTGATGCCCGCTCGGCCCGGCCGGCGGGTCCTCCGGGTGGTTTCCGCGCGGCTCACCTGGTGCTTCCCTGCTGCTGTCATGGCGAGCCGATAGTAGGGCTCATGGGGTGGGGTGGTGCGGACGCATATGCACGCCCATAGAGGCACGTTTCTGCAAGGTGATTACCCATCAGGTGCCTTTGAAAGTATGTCAGTTAGGCATTTGGCCGGTGGATGGGGGGATGGTGACCCGTGGGTGCCTGCCAAATGATCGATGTTTCGAACAGGTCTCAACTCACCTTCACGAGCGATGCGCGCCACGGCGCCAGCCACCGGCGCGCGCCCGGAGCGGAAGCGCCCCCTCCGTTCTGTCCCACCCGGCGCGGGAAGATCCTTCTTTGTCCTCGAAGTGATCTTGGGCGGGGACTTCCGGCTGCTCAGAGCACCTCTCGCCGACGACCCTGTTCGCAGCGGAGGGCAATCCTCATAAGGTGTGCAGTATTGAAGCGGGAGTGAGTCCCCTCAGCCAACCCGAGCGGCTGCGGCCGGCAGGAGGATGCGGTGAGCGAGAAGACCCCGAAGCTGCGTGCCGAGCTGGCGGGTGTGCCCGCCTATGTCCCGGGCAAGCCGGCCGCCAAGGACGGTCCGCTGACGTACAAGCTGTCCTCCAACGAGAACCCCTACCCGCCGCTGCCCGGGGTGCTGGAGACCACGGTGGCCGCGGCGGGGAGCTTCAACCGCTACCCGGACATGGCCTGCACCGGTCTGATGGCCGAGCTGGCCGACCGCTTCGGGGTGCCCCTCTCCCATCTGGCCACCGGCACCGGCTCGGTGGGCGTGGCACAGCAGCTACTTCAGGCCACTTCTGGTCCAGGCGACGAAGTGATCTACGCCTGGCGGTCGTTCGAGGCGTACCCGATCATCACGCAGATCAGCGGGGCCCGTTCGGTGCAGGTGCCGCTGACGCCGGGTGAGGTGCACGACCTGGACGCGATGGCGGCGGCGATCACCGACCGGACCCGGTTGATTTTCGTCTGCAACCCCAACAACCCCACCGGCACCGTGGTCCGCCGGGCCGAGCTGGAGCGCTTCCTGGACCGGGTGCCGGACGACGTACTGGTGGTGCTGGACGAGGCGTACCGCGAGTTCATCCGGGATCGGGAGGTGCCGGACGGTATCGAGCTGTACCGGGACCGGCCCAATGTCTGTGTGCTGCGCACCTTCTCCAAGGCCTACGGTCTGGCCGGGCTGCGGGTCGGCTTCGCGGTGGCACACGAACCGGTGGCGGCGGCGCTGCGCAAGACGGCGGTGCCGTTCGGGGTGAGTCAACTGGCGCAGGACGCCGCGGTGGCCTCACTGCGTGCCGAGGACGAACTCCTGGGCCGGGTCGGCTCGTTGGTGGTCGAGCGCGGCCGGGTGGTGGAGTCGCTCATCGGGCAGGGCTGGACGGTGCCCGAGACGCAGGCCAATTTCGTGTGGCTGCGCCTGGGCGAGCGGACGATGGACTTCGCGGCGGCCTGCGAGCGGGCCGGTGCGGTGGTGCGGCCGTTCGCGGGGGAGGGCGTGCGGGTCACCGTCGGGGAGACCGAGGCCAATGACATCTTCCTGACCGCCGCGGCCGCCTTCCGCAAGGAGCTGTAGGCGGCACGAGAAGCTCTGGCGACCCCGCGGCTGACCGGCCGGACCGAGTGCGGTCCGGCCGGTCAGCCATGTGCGTCTCCGGTCGCCTGATCCGGCGTCCCGGGTTCTTCCACACGTAGGGGACCCCCCGTGTGAAGGGGGAGAAATCGGTACGGCATAATGCTTGTGAATGTGAACGCATTCACAAGCGTGTGCTATTTGCGTAGGCTTGGTCCAGCTTGATCCCGGTCCACCGGCCCCGCACCCCCGGGGCGGGCGGACCGGGCACCGCGACGTAAGGAGAAGGCGACGTGGAGTTGGCTTTGGCGCCGGAGACCCTGGCGCGCTGGCAGTTCGGAATCACCACCGTCTACCACTTCCTCTTCGTCCCCCTGACGATCTCGCTGTCCGCGCTCACCGCCGGCCTGCAGACCGCCTGGGTGCGTACCGGTAACGAGAAGTACCTCCGGGCCACCAAGTTCTGGGGGAAGCTCTTTCTGATCAACATCGCCATGGGCGTGGTCACCGGCATCGTCCAGGAGTTCCAGTTCGGGATGAACTGGTCGGACTACTCGCGCTTCGTCGGCGACGTGTTCGGCGCTCCGCTGGCCTTCGAGGCGCTGATCGCGTTCTTCTTCGAGTCCACCTTCATCGGTCTGTGGATCTTCGGCTGGGACAAGCTGCCCAAGAAGATCCATCTGGCGACGATCTGGATGGTCGCGATCGGCACCGTGCTCTCCGCGTTCTTCATCCTGGCCGCCAACTCCTGGATGCAGCACCCCGTCGGGTACCGCATGAATCACGCCACCGGCCGGGCCGAGCTGACCGACTTCCTCGCGGTCCTCACCCAGAACACCGCACTGGCGCAGGCCTTCCACACCCTCACTGCGGCCTTTCTGACCGGCGGCGCCTTCATGGTCGGGATCTCCGCCTTCCATCTGCTGCGGAAGAAGCACATCCGGGTGATGCGGACCTCGCTCCGCCTCGGCCTGGTCACGATGGTCGTCGCCGGACTGCTCACCGCCGTCAGCGGCGACCAACTGGGCAAGGTCATGTTCAAGCAGCAGCCGATGAAGATGGCCGCCGCCGAGGCCCTCTGGAACGGCCGGGCCCCCGCCCCGTTCTCCGTCTTCGCCTACGGCGATGTGCAGAAGGGCCACAACACGGTGGCCGTGGAGATCCCCGGGCTGCTCTCCTTCCTCGCCGACGACAGCTTCAGCTCGTTTGTGCCGGGCATCAACGACGTCAACAAGGCGGAGCAGCAGAGGTTCGGGCCCGGCGACTACCGGCCCAACATCCCGGTCACCTTCTGGGGGTTCCGCTGGATGATCGGCTTCGGGATGTCCTCCTTCGCCCTCGGGCTCGCCGGGCTCTGGCTCACCCGGAGAAAGTTCATGCTGCCCGCGCCGCTGCGCACCGGTGAGGACGAGATGCCGCACCTGGTCCCGTTCCGCCGCCCGCTCGGCGCCCGTACCGGGGTCTGGTTCTGGCGGCTGGCCGTCTGGACGCTGGGCTTCCCGCTGATTGCGAACTCCTGGGGCTGGATCTTCACCGAGATGGGCCGCCAGCCCTGGGTGGTCTACGGCGTGCTGCGCACCCGGAACGCCGTCTCCCCCGGTGTCTCCGAGGGCGAGGTCCTCACCTCGCTGATCGTCTTCACCCTGCTCTACGCCGTGCTCGCGTTCATCGAGGTCAGGCTGCTCGCCAAGTATGTGAAGGCGGGCCCGCCCGAGTTGACCGACGACGACCTCAACCCGCCCACCCGGATCGGCGGCGACCGCGACGCGGACCGCCCGATGGCCTTCTCGTACTGAGCGGCCGAGGAGACAGGAGCTAAGGCATGGCACTCCACGACGTCTGGTTCGTGCTCATCGCGGTCCTGTGGACCGGCTACTTCTTCCTGGAGGGCTTCGACTTCGGGGTGGGCATCCTCACCAAGCTGCTCGCCCGCGACCGGACCGAGCGGCGGGTGCTGATCAACACCATCGGCCCGGTCTGGGACGGCAACGAGGTCTGGCTGCTCACCGCGGGCGGCGCCACCTTCGCCGCCTTCCCCGAGTGGTACGCGACCCTCTTCTCCGGCTTCTATCTGCCGCTGCTGCTCATCCTGGTCTGCCTGATCGTGCGAGGTGTCGCCTTCGAGTACCGCGCCAAGCGGCCCGAGGACCGGTGGCAGCGGAACTGGGAGCACGCCATCTTCTGGACCTCCCTGCTGCCCGCCTTCCTCTGGGGCGTCGCCTTCGGCAACATCGTGCACGGCGTGCCGATCGACCGGCACGGCGAGTACGTGGGCACGGTGCTCGATCTGCTGAACCCCTACGCACTGCTCGGCGGGCTGGTCACGCTGACCGTCTTCACCTTCCACGGCACGGTCTTCGTCGCGCTCAAGACCGTCGGCGAGATCCGCGACCGGGCCCGGCGGCTCGCCTCCCGGGGCGGGCCGATCGCCGCGGTGCTGGCGCTCGGCTTCCTGCTCTGGACGCAGGCGCACAGCGGGGACCGGTGGAGCCTGGTGGCGCTGGTGGTCGCGGTGGCCGCACTCGCCGCCGCGCTCGGCACCAATCTGCGGGGACGGGAGGGCTGGGCCTTCGCCTGCTCGGGGCTGGCCATCGCGGCCACCGTGGCGATGCTCTTCCTCTCGCTCTTCCCGGACGTCATGCCCTCCTCGCTGAACGGGAGTTGGAGCCTCACCGCAAGCAACGCCTCGTCCAGCCCCTACACCCTGAAGATCATGACCTGGTGCGCCGGCATCGCCACCCCGGTGGTGCTGCTCTACCAGTCCTGGACGTACTGGGTGTTCCGGAAGCGGATCGGGACCCGGCATATCGCCGACTCCGCGCACTGACCGCCGACTCCCTGTAGCGAGGGTGTTTCACGTGAAACCGATCGACCCGCGTCTGCTCCGGTACGCCCGGGCCACCCGCTTCTTCCTGCTCGCCGTGGTGCTCCTCGGGCTGGCCGGGGCGGGGTTGGTGGTGGCCCAGGCGATGCTGATCGCCGAAGTGGTGGCCGGGGCCTTCCGGCACGGGCTCACGGTGGACGATCTGCGTACCCCGCTTCTGCTGCTGGCGGCCACCGCCCTCGGCCGTGGAGCCGTCGGCTGGCTCACCGAACTCGCCGCCCATCGGGCCGGTGCGGCGGTCAAGTCCGAGCTGCGAGGCCGGCTGCTGGCCCGGGCCGCCGAACTGGGACCGGAGCTGCCGACCGGTCGGCGCACCGGCTCACTGGTCGCGGTGGCCACCCGCGGGGTGGACGCGCTGGACGACTACTTCGCCCGCTATCTGCCCCAGTTGGGCCTGGCCGTGGTGGTGCCGGCCGCGGTCCTCGCCCGGATCGTCACCGAGGACTGGGTCTCGGCCGCGATCATCGCCGGCACCCTGCCGCTGATCCCGGTCTTCATGGTGCTCATCGGCTGGGCCACCCAGTCCCGGATGGACCGCCAGTGGCGGCTGCTCTCCCGGCTCTCCGGCCACTTCCTCGATGTGGTCGCCGGGCTGCCCACGCTCAAGGTCTTCGGCCGGGCCAAGGCACAGGCCGAGTCGATTCGCCGCATCACCGGCGAGTACCGGCGGGCCACCCTCCGGACCCTGCGGATCGCCTTCCTCTCCTCCTTCGCGCTGGAACTGCTCGCCACCCTCTCGGTGGCGCTGGTCGCGGTCACCATCGGGATGCGGCTGGTACGCGGCGAGCTGGACCTCGCCACCGGCCTCCTCATCCTGATCCTCGCCCCGGAGGCCTATCTGCCGGTACGCCAGGTCGGGGCGCAGTACCACGCGGCCGCCGAGGGGCTGGCCGCGGCCGAGGAGATCTTCGCCGTCCTCGAACTCCCGCACCCGCGGCGGGAGATCACCCACCCGGAACCGCGGACCCCGGCCGGTGAGATCCGCCTCGAAGGGGTCACCGTGCGGTACGAGGGCCGCTCCCTGCCCGCCCTGGACGAGGCCACGCTCACCCTGAGCCCAGGGGAGACGGTGGCGCTGACCGGGCCCAGTGGCGCCGGCAAGTCCACCCTCCTCCAGGTACTGCTGGGCTTCACCGCCCCCACCTCCGGCCGCGTCACCGTCGACGGCACCGACCTCGCCGCGCTCCCCCGCGAGACCTGGCACCGGCAGATCGCCTGGGTACCGCAGCGGCCCCAGCTCTACGCCGGGACCATCGCCGAGAACGTCCGGCTGGCCCGGCCCGAGGCCGACGACACCGCGCTGCGCACCGCACTGCGGGAGGCAGGGGCGCTGGACTTCGTGGACGCCCTGCCCGAGGGCGCGGCCACCGAACTCGGTGAGGACGGTGCCGGGCTCTCCGCCGGGCAGCGCCAACGCCTCGCCCTCGCCCGCGCGTTCCTCGCCGACCGCCCGGTGCTGCTGCTGGACGAGCCGACGGCCGCGCTCGACGGCGCCACCGAGGCCGACGTGGTCGACGCGGTACGCCGCCTCGCTCGCGGCCGCACCGTCCTCCTCGTCGCCCACCGCCCCGCGCTGCTCCCCCTCGCCGACCGCGTCCTGCGAATCACCCCACCGGAACCGGCGACAGCACCCGAGCCGGCGGCACCCCGCCTCGCCCGCCCGCCCGAGCCCACGGGCGTCGGTTCCGCAGCACCCGCCCCGGAACCGACTCCCGGTACGGCGCCCGGCAGCCGCTCCGCTCTGGCCTGGGTGCGGGGGCTGGCCGGGCCGCGGCGCGGTCGGCTCGGGCTCGCCCTGCTGCTGGGCAGCCTCGCGCTGGGCAGCGCGGTCGGGCTGATGGCCACCTCCGGCTGGCTCATCTCCCGTGCCTCGCAGCAGCCGCCGGTGCTGTATCTGATGGTCGCGGTGACCGCCACCCGCGCCTTCGGTATCGGCCGCGCCTGCTTCCGCTATGCCGAGCGGCTGGTCTCGCACGATGTGGTGCTGCGGATGCTGGCCGACACCCGGGTCGCCGTCTACCGGCGGCTGGAGCGGCTGGCGCCCGCCGGGCTGCGCCGTACCCGCCGCGGTGATCTGCTGACCCGCCTGGTCGCCGATGTCGACGGGCTCCAGGACTACTGGCTGCGCTGGCTGCTGCCGGCCGCCGCGGCCGCCGTGGTCGGTGCCGGAACCGTCGGCTTCACCGCCTGGCTGCTGCCCTCGGCCGGACTCGCCCTCGCCGCCGGACTGCTCTGCGCCGGGGTGGGCGTACCACTGCTCTCCGCGGCGGTGGCGCGGCGGGCCGGGCGGCGGCTCGCCCCGGCCCGCGGCGCGCTCGCCGTCCGGATCACCGAACTCCTCACCGGCACCGCGGAATTGACCGTCGCCGGTGCGCTGCCGGAGCGGCTGGCGCGTACCCGGCGGGCCGATGCGGTACTCACCGCGCTCGCCGCCCGTACCGCCACCGCCACGGCGCTCGGCAACGGCCTCACCGCGCTGGTCACCGGCCTCACCGTCACCGCCTGCGCCCTGCTCGGCACCGCCGCGGTGCACACCGGGCGGCTCGACGGGGTCGCCCTCGCGGTGGTCGTCCTCACCCCGCTCGCCGCCTTCGAAGCGGTACTCGGCCTGCCGCTCGCCGCCCAGTACCGGCAGCGGGTGGCGGTCGGCGCCCGCCGTATCACCGAGGTCCTGGACGCCCCGGAACCGGTACGCGAACCGGCCGACCCGCGGCCCGCGCCCGACGGGCCGTTCCCGCTGCGGCTGCACGGGCTGACGGCCCGCCACCCCGGGCAGCGGCGGCCCGCGCTGGACGGGGTCGCGCTCACCCTGGAGCGGGGCCGCCGGATCGCCGTGGTCGGCCCCTCCGGCTCCGGCAAGACCACTCTTGCCCAGGTCCTGCTGCGCTTCCTGGACCAGGAGAGCGGCGACTACACCCTGGCCGGCGCGGACGCCCGCACCCTGGACGGGGACGCGGTACGCCACCTGGTCGGCCTCTGCGCCCAGGACGCCCACCTCTTCGACAGCTCGGTACGGGAGAACCTGCTGCTGGCACGGCGGGACGCCACCGAGGAGGAACTGCGCGCCGCGCTCTCCCGGGCCCGGCTGCTGGACTGGGCCGACTCGCTGCCGCACGGCCTGGACACCCTGGTCGGGGAGCACGGGGCGCGGCTCTCCGGCGGGCAGCGGCAACGGCTCGCACTCGCCCGAGCGCTCCTCGCCGACTTCCCCGTCCTGGTCCTGGACGAGCCCGCCGAACATCTGGACCTGGCCACCGCGGACGCCCTCACCGCCGATCTGTTGGCCGCCACCGAGGGCCGCGCCACCGTACTGATCACCCACCGGCTGGCCGGTCTGGAAGCGGTGGACGAGGTGCTGGTACTGGCCGACGGCAGATTGGTGCAGCACGGCACTCCCGCCCAACTGGCCGCTGCCGACGGCCCGTTCCGTCGGATGCGGGACCGGGAGCTCGCCACGGAGGGGGCCCGGGGCGCGGCCGACGCGGTACCGGCCGTCGGCGCCGCCATCTGAGAGGTGCCCCCGGCCGACTTTCCCGGGCAAAGGGGACTTATTACTCTCGGGGCATGGCAGCTCCAGGTCCGCCCACCCCACCCGGCCCGGCGGAGTCGTCCGGGCGACCGCCGGGCGAGGCCGAGGCGGCGCGGACGGGCCGGGTACGGCGGCTGCTCGACGCCATGCGGTCCGTCGGCACCGGGCTCGACCTGGACGCCACCCTCCGCCGTATCTGCGAGACCGCCGTGGAACTCGCCACCGCCCGCACCGCCACCCTCCTCGTCGACGAAACCACCGGGACCACCGGCGCCGGGACCCACATCCCCCGCGCCACCGCCCACCGCACCCCGCGCGAGCCCGCCACCGGTCCGGAACCGGCCGCCGACGTGCTGGAGGTGCCGGTGCGGGTCGCGGGCGAACCGTACGGGCGGCTGCGGCTGGAGCGGCGGGGCGGGGGCGGCGCCTTCGGGCCGGAGGACGTGCATCTGATGCGGGTGCTCGCGGCCGAGGCGGGCATCGCCATCGGCAACGCCCGGCTCTACGAGGCGGCCCGCAGACGGGAACGCTGGATCGACGGCTCGGCCGCCGTCAGCACCGCCCTGCTCTCCGGCGGCGACACCGACGAGGCACTCCAGACCGTCGCCGAGCAGGCCCGCCGGCTCTCCGGCTCGGCCGCCGGGCTCGTACTGCTGCCGACCGCCGGCGTTGGGCTCGAAGTGGCCGCGGTCTCCTCGCAGCGCCCCTCCCGGATGCTCGGCGCCGTCATCGGCCCGCACAGTGCGCTGGCCGCCCAACTCCTCGCCGGGAACGCGGTGTTCATCGAGGACGCGGCGGAGGACCCGGCGCTCGCCACCGGTCCGGGCGCCGGTCTCGCCGCCGGTTTCGGACCGGTGATGCTGCTGCCGCTGCACAGCGACGGCCGGGTGCTCGGCGTGCTGATGACGCCGCGGTGGACCGGCTCGCCCCCTTTCACCGAAGCGGAACGCACCCTCGCCGCACGCTTCGCCGCCCAGGCGGCGCTGGCCCTGGTACTGGCCGAGGCGCAGCGCGACCGGGAGCGGCTGGCCGTCTTCGAGGACCGCGACCGGATCGCCCGCGATCTGCACGACCTGGTGATCCAGCGGCTGTTCGCCACCGGCATGATGCTGGAGGACGCCCAGCGCGGGTCCCGGATCCCGCAGGTAAGGGAGGGCGTGGGCAAGGCCGTCGCCGAACTCGACGTCACCATCCAGGAGATCCGGACCGCGGTCTTCGCCCTCCAGCCGGAGCAGTCCGAGGAACCGGCCGGGCTGCGCGCCCGGGTCCTGCGGGAGATCACCATGGCCGCGGTGCCGCTCGGCTTCACCCCGGCCCACCGCTTCCGCGGCCCGCTGCGCTCGGTCGGCGAGCCCACCCGGAAGAACCTGGTCGCCGCCCTGCGCGAGATGCTGTCGAACGCCTTCCGGCACGCCCACGCCTCCCGTATCGAGGTCACCGTGGACGCGGACGCGGTACTCGCCGACGGCCGGCCCGGCGTACGGCTCACCGTCGCGGACGACGGGGTCGGAATGCCCGACTCCGGGCGCCGCAGCGGGCTGCGCAATCTGGAGCGGCGTGCGGAGTCCCTCGGCGGCGAGAGCGGTCACGGCCCCGGCCTCGGCCCCAACGGCACCGGAACGACGGTCACTTGGCAGGCCCCGTACTGACGACCCGGCAGCCGCGGGGTGCGCCGGCCGGGCGCCGTGGCGGGGCTGCGGCTGTTCGGGGTACGCGGCTGGTCCATGCGGGGCACCGTGTCCCCCGGGGGCAGGAGCAGGCGGGGCCGGGGCACGGGCGGCGGGTGAGGATCCGGGCATGTCCACCCGCACCCGCCGCCCGCCGCCGGTCCCGCGCCGTGTCCCGCACCGGGTCCTGCGCTGTGTCCTGCTTCGCGTGGCGCTCCCGCTGACGCTGCCGTGCACCCTGCTGCTGGGCACCGCGGTACCCGCCACCGCAGCGTCCGCCGCCGAGCCGCCCGCCGAGGGCGCCGGTGCCCGGGTGGCCCGGCTGTACGACCAGGCCGCCCGGGCCGCCGTCCGCTACCAGGAGGGCCGGCAGGCGGCGCGGTCCCAACTCGCCGCGGCCCAGGGCCTCCAGGAGCGGCTGGCCGGCCGGCGGCAGCAGGCCGCGGAACTCCGCGGCGAGGTGGGCCGTATCGCCCGTGCCCAGTACCGGTCCGGCGGCGCTGTCCCCGACACCGTGAAACTGCTGCTCGCGGACAGTCCCGCGCAGGTGCTGGACGGGCAGCGGGTGGCGCGGCAGGCGGGGCACGCGGTGGACCGCGCGGTCGGCGCCAGCCGGGCGGCGCAGCGGCGGCTCGCCGCACAGCAGCGCCGGGCCGACGCCGCCTGGCGCGCCCTGGACCGGCGCAACGCCTCGCTGGCCCGGCTGAAGGAGACCATCCGCGGGAAGCTGGTGGCCGCACGCGAGGAACTCCAGGCCGAGGGCGCGGCCTCGGTGGCGGCCGGCAGTTGCCGGGGCGCCGCCCGTCTCCCGCAGGACGAGGCGGCCGCCACCGCGCCCTGGGTGGCGCCGGTCGAGGACTACCGGCTCTCCGCCGGGTTTGAAAGCTCCGGCTCGCACTGGGCGCACCGGCACACCGGCCAGGACTTCGCCGTCGACATCGGCACCCCGGTACGCGCGGTGGGCGCCGGGCGGGTGGTCAGCGTGCGGTGCGGCGGCCCCTTCGGCATCCACCTCGTACTGCGCCACGACGACGGCTACTACACGCAGTACGCCCATCTCGCCTCGGCCGCGGTGGAGCAGGGCGAGCGGGTACGGGCCGGGCAGTGGATCGGCCTGACCGGCACCACCGGCAACTCCACGGGCCCGCATCTGCACTTCGAGGTGCGCCTCACCCCCGCAACGGGCTCCGGCGTCGACCCGGTGCCCTGGCTCGCGGACCACGGCGTACCGGTCGGCTGAGGCCAGGCGCCTGGCCTCCGCAGGAAAACGTCAAGTGGCCCGGCCCGAAAGGCAGTTGGGCGTCCTCAGCGGGAGCGGAGGACTTCCTCGATGACCGCGGCGACTCCGTCCTCGTTGTTGGCCCCGGTCCGCCCCGAGGCGGCGGCCAGTACCTCCGGGTGTGCGTTGCCCATCGCGTAGGAGGTGCCGGCCCAGCCGAGCATCTCCACGTCATTGGGCATGTCGCCGAAGGCCATCACCTCGGCCGGATCGATACCGCGTTCCGCACAGCACAGGGCGAGCGTGCTGGCCTTCGACACCCCGGGACCGCTGATCTCCAGCAGCGCGCTGGGACTTGACCTGGTCAGCGTGGCCCGCGCCCCGACCTCCGCCCGCGCCGACCGCAGGAACTCGTCCGGCGCCAACTCGGCATGGTGGGCGAGCACCTTCAGTACGGGCTGGTCGGCGCCGGGGGAGCCGGCGGCGAGCAGGGCCTCGGCGGGGGCGATGCTCTGCGGGGGCTCCAGGTGCAGCGGCGGATAGCCGGGCTCGCGGTGCAGGCCGCCGGTGCGCTCCACCGCGAAGGCGGTACCGGGGGCCGCCGCCCGCAGGATCTCCACCACTTCCAGCGCCGTGGCCGGAACCAGGTCCCGGATCTTGACGAAACGATGCGCCCCGGGGCCGCCGTGCAGATCCACCACGGCGGCGCCGTTGCCGCAGATGGCGAGCCCATGGCCGTGGACATGCTCGCTGACCACGCCCATCCAGCGGGCGGGCCGCCCGGTCACGAAGAAGATCTCGATCCCGGCCGCCTCCGCGGCGGCGAGCGCGGCCACGGTGCGCGGGGAGACCGAGTGGTCGTCCCGGAGCAGGGTGCCGTCGAGGTCGGTGGCGATCAGCCGGGGCCGGAGGGGGCGGGCCGGAATCCTGGGCGGTCTGGTAGCTGAGGTCACAGGGCGCATTCTTCCGCATATGCGCGCACGGGCGTGCAGGAAGGCGCGCATCTGAGTACCGAGCGCCCCCTCTCTTCTCCCCCGTCTCTCCTTCCCCTCAGCCGAGCTGCGCCGGCGCCTCCGTGGCGATGCGCTCGAAGGTCTTCTGATCGGCCGCGAAGTCGGTGTCCGGGATGGGCGCGTGGACGGCGATCTCGGTGATGCCCAACTCGCGGTGCCGGCCCGCGAAGTCCACAAAGGCGTCGACGGACTCCAGCCGGTGGGCCCAGTCCGGGGTGAAGCCGGTGAGCAGGATCCGGTCCAGCTCGGCCGAGTCCCGCCCGACGGCAGCGCAGGCCTCCCCGAGCCGCTCGATCTGCCCGCCGATCGCGGCCCGGGACTCCTCCGGGGTGCCGGACTCGAACACCTTCGGGTCCCCGGTGGTGACCCAGGCCTGACCGTGCCGGGCGGCCAGCCGCATCCCGCGCGGCCCGGTGGCGGCGACGGCGAACGGCAGGCGGGGGCGCTGCACACAGCCCGGGATGTTGCGCGCCTCGTCCGCGGAGTAGTGCGCGCCGTGCTCGGTGACCGCGTCCTCGGTGAGCAGCCGGTCCAGCAGCGGCACGAACTCGGCGAAGCGGTCGGCCCGTTCACGCGGCGTCCACGGCTCCCCACCGAGCGCGGTGGCGTCGAAACCGGTACCGCCGGCACCGATACCGAGAGTGATCCGCCCGTCCGATATGTCGTCCAGGCTGATCAACTCCTTGGCGAGGGTGACCGGGTGCCGGAAGTTGGGCGAGGTGACGAGGGTGCCCAGGCGGAGTCTGCTCGTGGCGGCCGCGGCGGCGGTCAGTGTCGGTACCGCGCCGAACCACGGGCCGTCCCGGAAGGTCCGCCAGGACAGGTGGTCGTAGGTGTACGCGGTGTGGAAACCCAGCTCCTCAGCGCGTACCCACTGCTCGCGTCCGCCCTGCTGCCAGCGGCGGACGGGAAGGATCACGGTGCTCAGACGCAGACTCATACCGCCGACCCTACGGGCCGCCACCGACAGCGCTCCCGGGGCGGGGACTGGTGCGGGCACCCCGTGGCATCGGGGGGTTTACCCCATCGTGGGCGCAAGTGCGGCTGCCTAGAGTCGAGGGACCTGATCACCGGTCCAACTCGCCTCATGCTGGGGGAACTTCATGCGACGCCTTCCGACGCGCCTCCTGGCGGCAGCGGTTCTTCTCCCGCTCGCCGCGGGCGGGCTCTCCGCGTGCTCGGTCCTGGAGCAGAAGGTCTTCGAGGACGACGCCGAGGTGCCGCGGAAGGTCACCGCGATCCGCGTCGACAGCGGGAACGGCGGGGTGCGGGTGGACGCCTCGGCCGACGTCCGGACGCCCTCCGTACACCGCGAGGTCAAGTACCGGGGCGACAAGCCGGGCGGCACCTCGTTCCGCGTCGAGCACGGCGTGCTGACCCTCTCCGGCTGCGGCCGGAACTGCGGGGTCGACTACGTGGTCAAGGTCCCCGCCGGCCTCCCGGTGACCGGAGGCACCTCCAACGGTGGCCTCACACTGAACGACGTCGGCAAGGTCGATGTGCACACCAGCAACGGCCGGATCAAGGTCAGCAAGTCCAGGGGCCCGGTGAAGCTGCGCACGTCCAACGGTGACATCGAGATCGAGAACGCCGAGCACGGCGACATCGACGCGCAGACGTCCAACGGCCAGGTGACCCTCGGGACGGCCACCCCGCAGAACATCAAGGCCCACTCCTCCAACGGCGACATCACGGTCACCGCCCCGCCCGCCGAGTACCGGATCTCGGCGCACGCCACCTCCGGCGGCAAGAAGCTGGCGTTCGGGAACAACCCGTCTGGCCGGTACCGCCTGGACCTCTCGACGTCGAACGGCGACCTGGTGGTGAGGTCCGCGGGCCGGTGACCTCACCACCGGGTCGGGCTCAACTCGGCGGCCGGACCGCCTGGTTCAGAGGGTGAGGGCCGCGCGGACGGTGTGCTGGAGGAGGAGCGCCGTGGTCACCGGACCGACCCCGCCGGGCACCGGGGTGAGGGCGCCCGCGGTGTGCCGTACCGAGGGGTCGACGTCGCCGACGAGTTCGCCGTCCGGCGTCGGATTGGTGCCCACGTCGATCACCACCGCGCCGGGCCGCACATGGTCCGGGGTGATCAGCCGGGGCCGCCCCACCGCGGCGACCAGGACGTCCGCGGTGCGGGTGACGGCGGCGAGGTCGGCGGTGCGCGAGTGGCAGACGGTGACGGTGGCGTTCCGGTCGAGCAGCAGATGGGCGGCGGGCTTGCCGACGACGGTGGAGCGGCCGACCACCACCGCATGGCGCCCCGCCAACTCCACCCGGTGGTGGTCGAGCAGGGCCAGGACCGCCTCGGCGGTGGCCGGGGCGAAGGCGGGCAGCCCGGTGGCGAGACGGCCCAAGGAGAGCGGATTGGCGCCGTCCACGTCCTTCACCGGGTCGATCGCGGAGGCGAGTTCCTCCAGGCGGGCGCCCTCTGGCAGCGGTGTCTGAAGGATGATGCCGTGCACGCCGCGGTCCGCGCTCAGCCTCCGCAGCCGCTCGCGGACCGCGTTCGCCGGAGCGTCCGGGCCGAGATCCACCACCGAGCAGCCCAGCCCCGCCTTCTCCGCGGAGCGCGCGATGGACCGCACGTACCAGGCGCTGGACTCGTCCGCGGTGGCGGTGACCACGGCGAGATGCGGCCGGGCACCCCGCTCCGCCAACTCGGCGGCACGGTCCGCGGTCTCGGTACGCAGCGTCCCCGCCAACTGCCGCCCCCGCAGCTCACGCGCGGCCGAACTCCCTTGCCCCGCCGGCGTGTTGGCGGCCTGCTCCGGGGCGGCTGGCGTGGGGGCGGGGTGGTCTCCGGCGGCGGTCACGCGGTGATCTCCTGGCGTACGGCGCTGGTGAGGCGGTCGGCGCGCTCGCAGAGGGCGTCCACCTGGTCGGTGACGGCGGCGAGTTCGGCGCGTACCGCCGGGTCCTTGATGCCGCCGAGGTTGATCTCGATGTTGACCCGGGCGGTGGTGGCGGCGGCGCGGGCGGCCTCGGCTGCGGCCGCCACATCGGTGATCACATTGCGGTTGCCGACGGGCAGCAGCGCCTCGGCGAGCGCGACGGTGCGCAGGGCGACGGTGACCACATCGGCGGGCGGTGCGGCCGCGGCGGCCAGAGCGCGGGCGATGGCGGCGGAACGGGCCGCCTTCTCCTCGGCGGTGGACCTGGGCAGCCGGTAGGCCTCGGTGACGGCGGTGAACGCGCCGGCGTCCTCCTCGGCCAGCCGGAGCGCGGTGCCACGCAGCTCCTCGGCGGCACCGGTCACCTCGGCGATCACCTCGGCGTGCTCCGCGTAGCGCGGGCCGGTGCTGTAGTGCGCCACCATCGAGATCAGCGCGGCCCCCTGGGCGGCGTGCAACGCAGCCGCCGCACCACCACCCGGGGCGGGCTCCCGGGCGGCCAGCCGGTCCAGATATCCGGCAAGCGTCTCGGCCCGCAGCGCGGTGGCGGGCGCCTTGTCGCGGGTGGGCGCCCCGGCGCCGGTGGGCTCGGGGGTGCCGGTGGGCGGGGACGGGTCCTCGCTCATGGGGTGATCGCCCTCCAGGACGGTCGGTGCCAGGGGCCGCGGCCATCCTTCCACGGGGGACGCGCGGGCGCGCGTACAGGCGGGCGCCCGGATACCCCTGGTACCTCCGGATTTCCTGATCGCCGGACAGTCGGTAGATGTGCGGATCCGACCGTCGTCCCATCCGCGGATCGGTCCATCGGTCCATCGGTCCATCGGGGCATCCGTAGATCCGGAAGTCGGGAAGTCAGGAAGTCAGGAGGCCTGGAAAACCTGCGTATGAATATTGCTCCGGATGTTTGATCCACAGACAACAGGCCTTATCCACAGGGGAGTTGGCCAGATTGTGGATAACTCCCGTCCCCTTTAAGCGATTTGGGTAACTTGCCTTCAGTGGTTGGCTGTTGGGGGGCAGCCCCGGCTCCACCACCCCGCCGTGTGATGTGCTGACAGCGGGGACGAGCGGACTGGCAGGTATGTCGCAGTGATCGCACGCGGTCACGCCGGGCGGCGGAACGGACGGCGGGGACGCCAGGTCGCCCGGCGGTCGGTGGTCGGTGCTCGGGGCGGCGGTGGCGGGAGTGGGCGCGTTCGCGGGGTGGCGGTTCTACGGCGCATCGGACCAGGACGTGACCATTCCGGAGCCGCCCGTGCGACGTGCCGCCTGGACGTATGCGCTGAGCGGGGCGGCCAAGGGGCTCACCCATCTCTGCGTTTCCGGTGACCACCTGTACGCCACCCACGATGACCCGCTGGCTGTCCATGCGCTGGACGCCGGGAGCGGTCGCAGGCGGTGGGTCGGTGAGGCGGCGGGTGGTCGGGCGGGGGAGGCGAGTCTGGGGCCGGTCACGGTGTCCGGTGGGACCGTGTTTCGTCGCAGTCGAGGGCGGTCATGTCAACGCTTTCGTGGACGAGGACGGCACCCGGCGCTGGACGAGCGAGCAACTCGGCGGCGCCCTCCGGCGGCCCTCGCCGTGATCGACTCCACGGTGTGCGCCCTGCTCCGGCCGAAGACCATGGCGGACGACGCCGGGGGTACCCGCGATCCGGCCGACGGAGTCCTCTTAGCCCTTGCCCCCGACACGGGTCACGTCACATGGCGGACCAGGGGCGACCGGCTGCTGTTCGGAGACCCGGCACACGGCCGGTTGATCGCCGAGACCCGCGGCGGAGCACGAACTCGCCGCCCTGGAAGCGGAGTCGGGCAGACGAGGGCTGGACACTGCCGAAGGCGGACAGCGCAGTTCTCGGCAGGAGACTGCTCTACGCGATCGGTTCCGGAAAGACCGACGAACTCGTCGCGTACGCCCCTCCACCGGCGCCCGGCGCCGGAAGGCCTCCGCGCCGCCGAGGGAATCCTCATCGGACACCGGCGCCGAGATCTCGCTCTCCGCCGACGTACGCACCGTCTACGCCTGTGCGGGCGGGACCGGCACCGTGTACGCCTACGACGCCGCGACGGGTGACCGGCGCTGGCGCGCGACGGTCGCCCCCCCCACGACGCCCACGACGGCGGCCGACGTCGCCGCTGCCTTCCTGACCACGAGCGACGGTTTATGGGCTGCGCAGAACCTCGACCCGGGTCGGGCCTCTGGGACCTCGTCTCCGGTTCGGGCCGGAAGCCACGCGCCGGTTACGTCACCGCCCGTGCCGCGTCCGGTGGCGGGGAGTTGTGGCGTACGGCGAGCAAGGCGTGCACCTCGGCGCTGGTCCTGGCGGGGGACCGGGCCGAACTCATCCTGGTGGAACACGAGTTGGAGATCTGGGCTGCAACTCCCTTACTGGAAAGGCACTTTGGCGTGCCATGGGCGAGGCGGACGCCATGGGCGCACCTCTGTCGGACGGCGGACTGCTGTATGTGGTCGGCGGCAAGGGACTTGAAGTGGTGCGGTGGTGAAGTCCCGGTCCGGTCCACGAGGGGCGGAGGTGCTGGTCCCAAGTCCCCCTTCACAGTGGAAGTTTCAGCCGGGCGAAGGCTCGCCGGACGCTTGGGGACACCCGGGCCAGGAGGCGGGCGCCCCGGGCTTCCGGAGTGACCGGTACCACCGCCTGGTTGCGGGCCACGGCGCGTAGGACCGCCTGAGCGACCTTCTCCGGCGGGTAGTTGCGCAGCCCGTAGAGGCGGGTGGACCGGTCGCGGAGGCGGTCCTGCTCCTCGGCCGACACCCCGGCGAACCGGGCCGTGCCGGTGATGCCCGTATTGACCAGGCCGGGGCAGACGGCGCTCACCCCGATGCCCTGCCCCGCCAACTCGGCCCGCAGGCACTCGCTGAGCATCAGCACCGCCGCCTTCGAGGTGCTGTACGCGCCGAGCATCCGCGAGGGCTGGTAGGCGGCGGCCGAGGCGGTGTTGACGATATGGCCGCCCTGGCCGCGCTCCGCCATCTGCCGTCCGAAGATCCGGCAGCCGTGGATGACTCCCCAGAGGTTGACGTCCAGGACGCGCCGCCAGTCCTCCGTGCGGGTGTCCAGCAGGGGACCGGCCAGACCGATGCCCGCGTTGTTCACCAGGACGTCCACCACGCCGTGTTCGGCGAGGGTCTTCACCGCCAGCTCGGCCATCGCCTGCTCGTCCGAGACGTCGACCTGTTCAGCCCAGGCGTCCGGGGCGCCGGCCGAGCGGGCCAGCTCCGCCGTCCGCTCGGCGCCCTCCGCGTCCACGTCGACCGCCAGCACCCGGGCCCCCGCCGTGGCGAAGGCGAGCGCCGTGGCCCGGCCGATGCCACCGGCCGCCCCCGTCACCAGCACCAACTGCCCGCCGAACCGGTCCGCGTAGGGCAGCCCGAGCGCCGCCGGTATCGCCGCCGTGCCGGGGCGCTCCTGGTCCTGTACGAACTCCGATATCCAGGAGGCGAGTTGGTCGGGGCGGGTGCGGGGCACCCAGTGCTTGGCGGGCAGGGTGCGGCGGACCAGTCGCGGTGCCCACTGCTCCAGCTCGTCGTAGAGATGGTCGGACAGGAAGGCGTCCCCGGTGGGCGTGATCAACTGCACCGGCACCCGGGCGTAGGCGTCGTCCCGGGGGTGGCTCAGCCGGGCGCGGATGTTGTCCCGGTAGAGCCAGGCGCCGTGTGCCGCGTCCGAGGGGAGGGTGGACGTGGGGTAGCCGTCCGCCGGGACCTTCTCCAGTCTGCGCAGCAGCCGCGGCCACTGCGTGCCGAGCGGCCCCCGCCAGGCCAGCTCGGGCAGGACAGGTGTGTTCAGCAGGTACACGTACCAGGACTTGGCGCCCTGGCCGAGGAGTTGGGCCAGGGCGCGGGGGGTGGGGCGGCCCGCGCGCTTCTTGATCCACTGGCCGAAGTGGTCCAGGCTGGGGCCCGATATCGAGGTGAGGGAAGCGATCCGGCCCTCGGTGCGCTCCACCGTGGCGAACTCCCAGGCCTGCACCGAGCCCCAGTCGTGCCCCACCAGATGCACCGGACGGTCGGGCGAGACCGCGTCGCACACGGCGAGGAAGTCGTCGGTGAGCTTCTCCAGGGTGAAGCCGCCCCGCAGCGGCTTCGGCGCGCTGGACCTGCCGTGGCCCCGCACGTCGTACAGCACCACATGGAATCCGCCGCGGTCCGCCAGCCGCCGGGCCACCCCGCCCCACACCTCCTTGGAGTCCGGATAGCCGTGCACCAGGACCACCGTGGGCCGGCCCGGCTCGCCCAACTCGGCGACGCACAACTCCACCCCGCCCGTCCGGACCGTACGCTCCCGCGCCCCGTCGAGACCCGTGCCGTTCATGCCGCTCCCTTTCCCCGCTGTCGCACCGCACCCGTACCGCACCCGCACCCGCCCGCGGAAGCCAACGTCCGCACCGCGCACCGCACTCGGCGCCTCCCGAGCGGGCGGCACCAAGTTGGCACTGATGAATCTGGCAATGCCGGGAGGCCAGGTCAAGAGCCCCCCGGACAGCCTGTGGATAACTCTCCGCGGAGACACTCCGCTCCCGTCCCCCGATTTCCGCCTGTGGATAACCAGCCTCTGGTGCGAGGCCCTGTGAGACCTTGGCAGGGCGCTCCCCTACGGGCCGTAGTCCCGGAGTCTGACCTGCGTACAGCACCCTGGGCTGACGCCTCGGAGCGGGCGCGCGCCTACGTTCGAGGGGTGACAGTGATCGAGACCGAAAGCCTGAGCAAGCGGTTCCCCCGGGTGACCGCGCTTGACCGGCTCTCCATGGACATCGGGCCCGGCGTGACCGGACTCGTCGGAGCCAACGGAGCCGGCAAGTCCACCCTGATCAAGATCCTCCTGGGGCTGTCCCCCGCCACGGAGGGCCGCGCCGCTGTGCTCGGCCTCGACGTCGCCACCGAGGGCGCCGCCATCCGGGAGCGCGTGGGGTACATGCCGGAGCACGACTGCCTGCCCCCCGACGTGTCGGCCACCGAGTTCGTCGTACATATGGCGCGCATGTCGGGCCTGCCGCCCACCGCGGCCCGCGAGCGCACCGCCGACACCCTGCGCCATGTCGGCCTCTACGAAGAGCGCTACCGCCCCATCGGCGGCTACTCGACGGGCATGAAGCAGCGGGTGAAGCTCGCCCAGGCCCTGGTGCACGACCCCGAGTTGGTCTTCCTCGACGAGCCGACCAACGGCCTCGACCCGGTCGGCCGGGACGAGATGCTCGGCCTGATCCGCCGCGTCCACTCCGACTTCGGCATCTCCGTCCTCGTCACCTCGCACCTCCTCGGCGAGCTGGAGCGCACCTGCGACCACGTGGTGGTCATCGACGGCGGCGCCCTGCTGCGGTCCAGTTCCACCACCGACTTCACCCAGACCACCACCACCCTCGCGGTGGAGGTCACCGACTCCGACACCCACCCGGACGGCACCGGTGCGCTGCGGGCCGCCCTCGCCGAGCGCGGCCTCGCCGCCGAGGACGGCCGCGGCCTGCCCGGCGCTGGCCACATCCTGCTGCTGACCACGTCCGGCGAGGACACCTACGACCTGGTCCGGGACACCGTCGCCGACCTCGGCCTCGGCCTGGTCAGGATGGAGCAGCGGCGGCACCACATCGCCGAGGTCTTCCATGACGGCCAGAGCGCCGGACAGCACAAGGAGGCCGTCAGCCATGGCAGTTGAGCCGACCGGGCTGCCCGCCGCAGCCGAGCAGACCCGCATCCACAACATCGGCTACCGCCGCTACGACGGCCCCCGCCTGGGCCGCTCGTACGCCACCCGGTCGCTCTTCTCGCAGTCCCTGCGCGGCGCCTACGGACTTGGCAGATCCGCCAAGTCGAAGGTGCTGCCGATGCTGCTGTTCGCGGTGATGTGCGTACCCGCGGCGATCATCGTGGCCGTCACCGTCGCCACCAAGGCGCACGACCTGCCCCTGAGCTACACCCGGTACGCGATCCTCCTCCAGGCCGTCATCGGCCTCTATCTGGCCGCCCAGGCACCCCAGTCCGTCTCCCGGGACCTGCGCTTCAAGACGGTCCCCCTCTACTTCTCCCGGCCGATCGAGCACCGCGACTACGTACGCGCCAAGTTCGCGGCCATGTCCTCCGCGCTCTTCATCCTCACCGCGGCCCCGCTGATCGTGCTCTACCTGGGCGCGCTCCTCGCCAAGCTGGGCTTCGCGGACCAGACGAAGGGCTTTCTCCAGGGGCTGGTGTCCGTGGCGCTGCTCTCCCTCCTCTTCGCCGGTATCGGCCTGGTGATCTCCGCCGTCACCCCGCGCCGCGGCTTCGGCATCGCCGCCATCATCGCCGTCCTCACCATCAGCTACGGCGCGGTCTCCACCGTGCAGGCCATCGCCTACAACCAGGACAGCACCGGCGCCATCGGCTGGCTCGGCCTCTTCTCGCCGATCACCCTGATCGACGGCGTGCAGACCGCGTTCCTCGGCGCGAACACCGCGTTCCCCGGCGACATCGGCCCCTCCAGCGCGGCCGGACCGGTCTATCTGATCGCCGTCCTCGGCATCATCGCCGGCTGCTACGGCATCCTGCTGCGCCGCTACCGAAAGGCCGGACTGTGAGCACCCTGAGCATCGACCATGTCTCCCGCTGGTTCGGCAACGTGGTCGCGGTCAACGACGTCACCATGGACATCGGCCCCGGCGTCACCGGACTGCTGGGCCCCAACGGCGCGGGCAAATCCACCCTCATCAACATGATGGGCGGCTTCCTCGCCCCGTCCACCGGCTCCGTCACCCTGGACGCCGACACCATCTGGCGCAACGAGCAGATCTACCGCCGCATCGGCGTGGTCCCCGAGCGGGAAGCGATGTACGACTTCCTCACCGGACGTGAATTCGTCGTCGCCAACGCCGAGTTGCACGGCCTGGGGGAGCGCGAGGCCGCCGAGGCCCTCGCCACCGTCGAGATGGAGTACGCCCAGGACCGCAAGATCTCCACGTACAGCAAGGGCATGAGGCAGCGCGTCAAGATGGCCTCCGCGCTGGTGCACTCGCCGTCCGTGCTGCTGCTCGACGAGCCCTTCAACGGCATGGACCCGCGCCAGCGGATGCAACTCATGGAGCTGCTGCGGAGGATGGGCGACGAGGGCCGCACCGTGCTCTTCTCCTCGCACATCCTGGAGGAGGTCGAGCAACTCGCCTCGCACATCGAGGTGATCGTGGCCGGCCGGCACGCCGCCAGCGGTGACTTCCGCCGCATCCGCCGCCTGATGACGGACCGCCCGCACCGCTACCTGGTCCGCTCCAGCGACGACCGCGCGCTCGCCGCCGCCCTGATCGCCGACCCGTCCACCGCAGGCATCGAAGTCGACCTGAAGGAAGGCGCGTTGCGTATCCAGGCGGTCGACTTCGGCCGCTTCACCGCCCTGCTCCCCAAGGTGGCACGCGACCACGGCATCCGCCTGCTCACCGTGTCCCCGTCGGACGAGTCCCTTGAGTCCGTCTTCTCTTACCTGGTCGCGGCGTAGGAGGCCACCATGTACGAACCCACCGTCGCCCGGCTCACCTACCGGGCCCTGCTCGGCCGCCGCCGGGCCCTCATCCTCTTCGCACTGCCCGCCCTGCTCATCGTGATCTCCCTCGCGGTACGGCTGCTCACCGGCGCCGACGACCAGGTCGCCGCCGATGTCCTTGGCGGATTCGCCCTGGCCACCATGGTCCCGATCATCGGCGTCATCGCCGGCACCGGAGCCATCGGCCCGGAGATCGACGACGGCTCCGTCATCTATCTGCTGGCCAAGCCCGTCAAACGGCCCGTGATCATCTTCACCAAGCTGATCGTGGCGATCGCCGTCACCATGGCGTTCTCCGCGGTGCCCACCCTGATCGCCGGATTCATCCTCAACGGCAACGGGCAGCAGGTCGCCGTCGCCTATACGGTGGCCGCACTGGTCGCGTCCATCGCCTACGCCGCGATCTTCCTGCTGCTGGGCACGGTCACCCGGCACGCCGTGGTCTTCGGCCTGGTCTACGCCCTCATCTGGGAGGCCCTCTTCGGCTCCCTGATCGCCGGGGCGCGCACCCTCAGCGTCCAGCAGTGGTCGCTCGCCGTCGCACAGCGGGTGGCCGGGGGCGACCTGATCACCTCCGACGTGGGCCTCCCCCTGGCCACCGTCCTACTGGCCGGCGTCACCGTCGTCGCCACCTGGTACGCCGGGCAGAAGCTGCGCACCCTGAAGCTGGCCGGGGAGGAGTGAGCGGGCCGACGTCCCGGCACGACTGATATTCGGTGGCGGGAGCGGAGCTGTCCCGGGCACAGTGGAGAGGCCGCGGAGCCCACGGGAGCCGCGGCACCACCGGACCGGGAGCGGAGCGCGCGGACGCCGAGAGTGTCCGCTGCGCTCCCGTCGGGGCGGCCGGCGGAGCAGGGCTCCGGAGTGGTCACTGCACTCCGTCGAGCTCGCGCCGTGCGGAGCCGCCCGGGGGCGGCCGCTTCGAGCGCGCATCCCCGCGATGCGCGGGCCGCCCCCTCCCAACGAACCCTCGCCCGACGGGCCTCCGTTACAGCAAGCGCTCCAGGACGACGGCGATGCCGTCCTCGTCGTTGGAGGCGGTCACCTCGTCGGCGACATCCTTGAGTGCGGGATGGGCGCCGGCCATCGCCACACCATGGGCCGCCCACGCGAACATCGGGATGTCATTGGGCATATCGCCGAAGGCGATGGTGTCCGCGGCCTTCACGCCGAGGCGCCGCGCCGCCAGCGCGAGGCCCTTCGCCTTGGTGAGGCCCAGCGGCAGCAGCTCGACCACACCCTCACCGGCCATCACCACACCGACCAGATCGCCGGCCACACCACGGGCCGCGTCCGCCAACTCGTCGTCGGTGAGCCGCGGATGCTGGATGTAGATCTTGTTGAGCGGCTCCGCCCACAGCTCCACCAGGTCGTCGGTCGCGGTGGCCGGCAGCGGCCCGTCCTGCACCCGGTAGCCGGGGCCGATCAGCACCCGGCCCTCGATGCCGTCGCGGCTCACGGCCAGCGCCAGCGGGCCGACCTCCGCCTCGATCTTGGCCAGCGCGAGACCGGCGAGCTGCCGGTCCAGGGTGACCGAGGTCAGCAGCCGGTGCGCGCCCGCGTCATAGACCTGCGCGCCCTGGCCGCACACCGCGATGCCCTGGTACCCGAGGTCGTCCAGGATGTGCCGCGTCCACGGCACGGCCCGGCCGGTGACCACGATATGGGCGGCCCCCGCCTCGGTGGCCGCGGCGAGCGCCGCACGGGTACGCGGGGACACCGTGTCGTCGGACCGCAGCAGCGTCCCGTCGAGATCGGTCGCCACCAGCGTGTAGGGGAAGGCGGGCGCCCCGGACCGGTCGGCGGGTCCGGGGGCTGCGGTCGGCGCACTCACGAAGGGGGGTACTCCAGACTGTTCTCGCTCACTTGGGCTCCAGTACGTCCCGGCCGCCGAGATAGGGCCGGAGCATCTCGGGCACGCGGACGGAGCCGTCGGACTGCTGGTGATTCTCCAGGATGGCCACGATGGTGCGGGGGACGGCGCAGAGGGTGCCGTTGAGCGTGGCGAGCGGGCGGACCTTCTTGCCGTCCCGCATCCGCACGGCGAGCCGGCGGGCCTGGAACTCGGTGCAGTTCGAAGCGGAGGTCAGCTCGCGGTACTTGCCCTGGGTGGGGATCCACGCCTCGCAGTCGAACTTGCGGGTGGCGGAGGCGCCGAGGTCACCGCTGGCGACGTCGATCACCTGGAACGGCAGCTCCAGACCGCTCAGCCACTGCTTCTCCCAGGCCAGCAGCCGCCCGTGCTCCGCCTCCGCGTCCTCCGGCGCGACATAGGAGAACATCTCCACCTTGTCGAACTGGTGCACCCGGAAGATGCCGCGGGTGTCCTTGCCGTAGGTGCCCGCCTCGCGGCGGAAGCAGGGCGAGAACCCGGCGTACCGCAGCGGCAGCCGCTCCGCCTCGATGATCTCGTCCATGTGGTAGGCGGCGAGCGGGACTTCGGAGGTGCCGACCAGGTAGTAGTCGTCCTTCTCCAGGTGGTAGACGTTCTCCGCGGCCTGGCCGAGGAAGCCGGTGCCCTCCATGGCGCGGGGGCGCACCAGTGCGGGGGTGAGCATGGGTGTGAATCCGGACTCGGTGGCCTGGGCGATGGCCGCGTTCACCAGGGCCAGCTCCAGCAGAGCGCCGATGCCGGTCAGGTAGTAGAAGCGGGAGCCGGAGACCTTCGCGCCGCGCTCCACGTCGATGGCGCCGAGCGCCTCACCCAGCTCCAGGTGGTCCTTCGGCTCGAAGCCCTCGGCGGCGAAGTCGCGGATGGTGCCGTGGGTCTCCAGGACGGTGAAGTCCTCCTCGCCGCCGACGGGTACGTCGGGGTGGACCACGTTGCCCAGCTTGCGCAGCAGGGACTTGGCCTCCTCGTCGGCCTGGTCCTGCTCGGCGTCAGCGGTCTTGACCGCGGCGGCCAACTCCCCGGCCTTCCGCAGCAGTTCCTGCTTCTCCTCGGCGGACGCCTTGGGGATGAGCTTGCCGAGCGCCTTCTGCTCGGAGCGCAGCTCATCGAAGCGGGCGCCGGACGACCTGCGCCGTTCATCGGCGGAGAGGAGGGCGTCGACGAGTGCGACGTCCTCTCCTCGGGCGCGCTGGGAGGCGCGTACACGGTCGGGGTCTTCACGGAGCAGGCGAAGGTCAATCACAGCGTCAAGGCTACCGGGGCCGTCGCGGCGCACGAACCGGCATTCCACCCGGTGCGTTATGTCCGCAATGCCGGTAATGAATTCGCCGGGTCGGTCGGCGGCCGGAAAGCGGCGGTCCGGTGGATCTTCGTGGCGGTCCCGGCCTGTCAAGGAAAGCGGCCCGCCGGGCTCGAAAGGGGGCGGGGGGCGTTTTCTTGACGTGGGTTTTCCCGCTCGGGCCCGAGTTGGCGGGCCTGGGGCGGCGAGTTGTCCACAGACTCGGGGTGCTGGAGAAAGTTATCCACAGGGTGTGTGGAAGATCTGTGGATGCCGGACGTGATCATTTCCAAAGAGGGCGCTCGGTCCCCGGATTCCCCGATCATGCCCGCTTGGTCCCTGTTTTCGGCCGGAATTGCCATGCTGAGAAGGGAGGATCAGGGAAAAGAGTGGATCGCGGTCGGGTCGTCCCGCTCCGGGTACGGCTAGGGCGCTTGCGCCGATTTATCGGCGATGATGGGGTTGCGGGTCTGCTCTGTCGACTTGTCCCCAGGTCGAGAGAGCCAGCCTGTGGATAACTCTGTGGATAAAGAAAATCTGCAGGTAGGACCGCGGCCCCGGCGAGCGGAGTCCCGCCCGATCCGCCCGCCGAACCTCAGAACCGGCCGTCCTGACAGCGCGCCAACCAGTCCGAGGCCGCCATGAACTCGGCGTCCGACGTCCCCGCCCGCAGCGCCCCCACCTCATCCGGCGCCACCCCGGCCCGCGGATAGGAGCCGAGGAAACGCACCTGCGGGCAGATCCGCTTCAGGCCCATCAGTGCCTCGCCCACCCGCCGGTCCGTGATGTGGCCCTCGGCGTCCACCGAGAAGCAGTAGTTCCCGATGCCCGCGCCCGTCGGCCGCGACTCGATCCGCATCAGGTTGACGCCGCGTACCGCGAACTCCTGGAGCAGTTCCAGCAGGGCGCCGGGGTGGTCGTCGCCCAGCCAGATCACCAGCGAGGTCTTGTCCGCGCCGGTCGGGGCGGCCGGGCGGCCGGGGCGGCCCAGGAGTACGAAGCGGGTCTCGGCGTTCGCCGCGTCGTGGATCTCGGTCACCAGCGGCTCCAGGCCGTAGGTGGCGGCGGCGAACTCCCCGGCGAAGGCCGCGTCGTACCGGCCCTCCTGGACCAGGCGGGCGCCGTCGGCGTTGGAGGCCGCGGACTCCCAGCGGACGTCCGGGAGATGGGCGGCGAGCCAGTTGCGCACCTGCGGCTGGGCGACCGGGTGCCCGGTGACCGTCTTGATGTCGCCGATCTTGGTGCCGGGCCGGACCAGCAGGGCGAAGGCGATGGGCAGCACCACCTCGCGGTAGATCATCAGCGGTTCGCCCCGGGAGAGCTGGTCGAGGGTGGCGGTGACCCCGCCCTCCACCGAGTTCTCGATCGGTACCAGCGCACCGCCCGCCTCCCCGGCGCGGACCGCGTCCAGTGCGGCCGGCACCGAGACCATGGGCATCAGCTCCCGCGTCGCGGCCTCGGGCAGCGTACGGAGCGCGGCCTCGGTGAAGGTGCCCTCGGGGCCGAGATAGGTGTAGCGCATCGCCGACATACCGTCACCCTAATGGCCGGGGGCGAGCGGCGGCGCCCGATGCTCCCCGGACGCGGCCCGGGGCCTCAGCCCTCCAGTAGCGGCTGGCCCACATAGGCGCCTGCGGCCGGTGCGGCGGGCACCGCGAAGAGGCCGCTGGCCTCGTGCCGGATGAACCGGGACAGCGCGTCCCCGCGATCCAGCTTCCGCTGCACCGGTACGAAGCCGCGCAGCGGATCGGCCTGCCAGCACACGAAGAGCAGCCCGGCGTCCGGGATCCCGTCCGGGTCGAAGCCGTCATGAAAGGAGAAGGGGCGGCGCAGCAGTGCGGCCCCGCCGTTCTGGTCCGGGCGCGTGATCCGGGCATGGG
The DNA here is from genome assembly GCF_042885635.1 of Streptomyces sp. NPDC058045. Taxonomy (NCBI): domain Bacteria; kingdom Bacillati; phylum Actinomycetota; class Actinomycetes; order Kitasatosporales; family Streptomycetaceae; genus Streptomyces; species Streptomyces sp. NPDC058045. The sequence goes on from NZ_JBHVRR010000009.1 coordinate 78,130, forward strand.
CGTTGAGCGGCACCACCAGCTTGCCGTCGGGGCCCGTCTTCTCCAACTGCATCTCGGTGGTCTCGCTGCCCCCGGTCAGCGGTGCGCCATCTGATTTGCGGCGCCCGATGACCTCCTCCTGGGCGGACGGCGGCAGTTTCTCCCAGTCGTCGAGGAGCATCCGGATCCGCCGCATCACCACATAGGACCCGCCCGCCATCCACCCCGGGACCCCAGCGGCGGGCGGATCGGGTACGAAGAGGCGCTGCTCGAAGTCCTGGTCGGAGGGCTTGGGGTTGTTGGTGCCGTCGATCTGACCCATGAGGTTGCGGGTGGTCATGGGGCGTTCGGTGGCTCCGGGCGTGCGGTTGAAGCCGTTCATCTGCCAGCGGAGCCGGGCGGTCTCCCCGGCGTCCTGCTGGAGGGCGCGCAGTGCGTGGAAGGCGACGAGGGCGTCATCGGCGCCGATCTGTATCCAGAGGTCGCCGTCGCTGCGGGCCTTGTCCAGGTGGTCGGAGGAGAAGGCGGGCAGCGGATCGAGGGCGGCCGGGCGCTGCTTCCCCAGCCCGGTCCGCCCGAAGAAGCTGTGGCCGAAGCCGAAGGTGACGGTGAGCGAGGACGGCCCGGCGTCCAGGGCGATCCCGGTGTCATGCCCGCCCGCGGTACGGACCGGTTCGCCCGCCATCAGCCGCTGCGCCGTCGCCGACCAGCGGCGTAGCAAGGCCGCGGCCTCCTTGCGCCCGGCGCCGGCCGCGAGGTCGAAGGCGAGCAGATGGCCGCGGGCCTGCAAGGGGGTGGTGATGCCGGGCTGATGTTTCCCGTGAAACATGACCCGCCCGGCGCCGACCGAGCTGAGCGGCGCGGCCCCGTCGCCGTCCCCGGACCCCACGGCGTACCCCGCGGTGGCGCCGCCCGCGCCGAGTACCAGTCCGGTGGCGCCCGCCGTGCCGATCAGCCGCCGCCGACTGATCCCGGTCTCCGCGTCGGACGTGGGGCCGCCGCCGTCCCGATGGGCGGAGCGGGCAGGGGAGTTGGCAGATTCGGGCATGGGCTTCAGCCGATCTTCGCGTTCCGGTGGACGGTCACTTCATCGATGTCGGAGGTGCGGACGGTCACCGCGAACCGCCAGTCCCCCGCCATCGGTACCTGGACCCGCTCGGCGGCCCAGTGTGCGGCGGCGATGCGTTCGGGGGTGGCCCGCAGCGGGCCGAGGTCCCGCGCCTTGAGGGTGAGCGAGACCCGGACCTCGGGGACATCGAAGGCCGATTGATCGGGGTGCTCCACATACAGGTGCAGTTCGTTGCCGCCGATCCGGCCGGGCGTGAGGTCCAGCAGGACCACGCCCTTGCCGTTGCGGCCGCCGGTGTCGAAGGGCAGCTTCAGCGAGACCGGCCCGGACTGCTGCCGCCCGGCCGCGGCGGCGGACCCGTTCCGGGCCTCCTCCACGGTGCGGCCCGGTTCGGTGCTGGTCAGGGCCGTGGTGACGGCGAGCAGTACGACGGCGACTCCGGCCTCGGCGAGCAGGGAACGGCGCAGCCCGGACCGGACCGGGTCGGCGTCCCGGGCCCGTTTGACCCGCGCCGCTTCCACCGCGGCCCGCTGCCGAGCCAACTGCGCGGCCCGCCCGGCATCCGTCCGGCCCGCCCCGGCGTCCGCCCCCGCGGCCACCACCTCGGGCGCGGCCTCGGCGGTGGGCTCGGCGACCGGTGACGGGCGAGGAACGCGGGCCTCGGCGGGGGCGGTGAGGCGGCTGGTCCAGCGGCGGGAGAAGTAGGCGAGGCCCACCAGTACGGCGACCAGGGCGACCTTGGCCAGCAGCAGCCGCCCGTAGGTGGTGCCGAACAGGGCGGTCCAGGTGCCGAGTTGGCGCCAGGACTGGTAGAGCCCGGTGGCGGCGAGCACCACCACGGAGGCGAAGGCGAGCCGGGAGAAGCGGTGGACCGCGGAGGCGTCCACGGCCGGGGTCCGGTAGAGCGCGGTGAGCAGGGTGGTGAGCCCGCCGAGCCAGAGCGCCACCGCCAGCAGATGCAGTACGTCCACCGGCATGGCCAGCCCGGCCTGGAGGCCGACCGAGGCGTGTTCGGACATGGCCCAGGTGGCGGCCAGCCCGGCGGCCACCACGCCGCCGCCGACGGACAACCCGAAGGCGAGATCCCTCCGCGAGGTCCCGTCGCCACCGTCGTCCCCCTTCTCCTCCGCCTCTCCCTCGGCTTCGTCCTCGACGTGCTTCGCGTAGGCGCCGAAGAGGACCGCGAGGAAGAGGGCGGCCACGGCGAGCAGCAGCAGCCGGGAGACGAGCGCGGCGCCCGTCTTGGTCTGTAGCACTCCCCCGAGCAGCCCCAGGTCGAAGATGTCGGCGGCCTTCCCGCTACCGGTGTAGGCGCCCCGCATCAAGAGCAGCAGCAGGGTGCCCGCGGTGAGTCCGACCCAGCCGCCCGCCACCAGCCGCTGCACCGGCCGCCGCCCCGCCCCGCCCGGCCAGCAGGCCAGTAGGAACGCGGCCCCGCCGACCAGCAGCACGAACGAGGCGTACGACAGATAGCGCACGGTGTGGTAGAGGCCGCCCACGGTGCCGCCGCCCGCCTGCCCGGTGTCCAGCGAGACGCTCGTCCTGGACGGGGCGCCTACGGAGAAGGTGAAGGCGCCGGAGACGGGGTGGCTGTCGGCGGAGACCACCTGGTAGGCGACGGTGAAGGTGCCGTCGGGCAGCTTGCCGCGCAGGCCGACCCGGTAGGTGTCGGAGCCGACCGAGCTGATCCTGCCCCGGTCGACCCGGTGCCCCGCAGGATCGAGGACCCGCAGCGAGCCGGAGTCCATCGCCACCTCCTCGGAGAAGGTCAGCGACACGGACGTGGGCGCCGTGCCGACCACCGAGCCCTGCCGGGGGTCGCTGCCGGTGAGCGCGGCATGAGCGGAGGCAGGCCCCGCACCGGCGAGCAGCAACCCGAGCCCCATCACCACACTGGCGAGCACAGCACCCAACGCCCGTACGGACAGGCCGGATACGGGCAGGCCGCGGGGCGCCCTCGGTGGGTTCTGGGCGGAGGCGGTCGGCGGGGTCGGCACGGGCGGTCAGCTCCTCACGGGGACGTCGGCCGGCTCGGGCGGCCCGGCTGGTAGGTGGCGGACTTCACCGGGACGGCAACCCGTACCGCACCGGACCGCTCGAAGTGCAGGGTGATCCGCACGGTGTCGCCCTGCCGTGGCAGCCGGGCCAGCTTGCCGAACATCAGATGGTTGCCGCCGCGGCCGAAGTCGAGGCGGCCGTGCGCGGGCACCGTGAAGGAGTCCTTCTCCTTCATCGAGCCGCCGTCCGTGGTGTGCAGGGTGACGCTGTCGGACAGTTCGCTGCTCACCGAGGTGAGGGTGTCGGCGCCGCCCTCGTTGGTGACGGTGAGGAAGCCGGCGGCCATGGCGGCGGTCACCGGCTGGGGCATGAAGGCGCCGCCGACACTGAGCCGCGGCTTCGCACCGGCGTCGGACTTCCCGCCGTCGTTCCCGCCGCAGCCCGCCAGCGCCAGCACACCGGCCAGGGCGGCCGCACCGGCGGCCCATATCCCACCCCGGGGCGAGGGGACCGCGGGCCTCATGGCTTCTCTCCCTTGACCAGCTTGGGGAGGTCCCGGGTGTAGTCGTCGACGGTGGCGTCCTCGCCGTAGAGGACGTACGCCTGGTCGGTCTTGGGGGAGAAGGCCAGGACCTGGGTGCCGTGGGTGGAGACGGTCTTGCCGTCCTTGTCCTTCTTCGGCGGCTCGATGCTGATGCCGAGGGACCGGGCGGCGGTCTGGATCTTCTTGAAGTCGCCGGTGAGGCCGGTGAATTGAGGGTCCTGGGCGCGCAGCCAGGAGCCCAGTGCCTTCGGGGTGTCCCGCCCGGGGTCGGTGGTGACGAAGACGACCCGCAGCCGGTCCCGCTCGGACCGCGGCAACTGCTTCTTGGCGACGGCTATGTTGCTCATCGTCAGCGGGCAGACGTCGGGGCAGTTGGTGTAGCCGAAGTAGAGCAGTGTCGGGCGGCCCTCGGTCTCGGCCCGCAGGTCGTACTTCTTCCCGTGGGTGTCGGTGAGGACCAGGTCCGGTTTGGTGAAGGGCTGGTCCAGTACGGTCGCCGTCCCCTTCTTCTGCTGGTCGGAGACCTTCACGGGAGAGTCGTCGCCGTCGTTGCCGCCACATGCGGTCAGTGCCAGCGAGGCGGCGGCGAACAGGGAGGCGGCCAGGAGGGATTTTCTAGGCATCAGTGAGATTCCAGGGTGTTTCAGGCCCGGGCGGGCCGGCCGGAACGCCGTCCGGCCCGCCCGGGGGGAACGGTGGTCAGCCAGTGGTCCGGCGGCGCCCGGCGAGCACCCCGAACGCCACGCCCAGTACGCCGACGACGATGCCGACGGCGCCCAGCACCCGGGCCGTGGTGTCCACGTCGTCCGCGGCGGCCGCGGTCTGATCGCCGGTCGAGCCCGAGGCGTTCTTCGCGTCGTCGGAAGCCGCGCCGGAAGCCGCGGAGGCGCCGTGCCCGCCCTCGGCCGCAGCCGTCAACTCCAGTACCGGCGCCGGGTTCTCGGGCTCTTCCTCGCCCTTCTGCTGCGGCTGGATCCAGCGCACCACCTCATGGTTGGAGTACGTCTGGACGGCCTTGAAGACGAGCTGGTCGGTGTCCTCGGGGAGCTGGCCCACGGAGAGCGGGAACTTCTGGAAGTAGCCCGGCTCGATGCCCTTGCCGTCGGCGGTCCAGGTCACCTTGGAGACGGCCTCGTCGATGCTGCTGCCGTGCACCTGGATCGGCTTGGCCAGCTTGCTCTTGGTGATCTTCACGGTCCAGCCGGGCACGGGCTCCGGCGAGACCGACGCCAGCGGGTGCTCGTCCACCGGCAGGCTCACCTCGACCTTGGTGGTCGAGGCCTTGTCGCGCTCGTTGGGCACCTTGAAGTCGACCACGGTGTAGCCGCCCTTGGCGGCCTCGCCCTCGGGCTGCACGGTGACATGCGCGAACGCCGGCACGGACAGGCCCAGGGTGGCGGCCGCGGCGGCGGCGCCCACGGTGAGAACGCGGGAAACCTTCATGGCAGAAGACACTCCATCGTCAGGAGGAAACGGTGAGGAGGCACGTGAGCGTGCCGCACGACACCCCTCCTGTGGTGGGCACACGCCGCGAACCGGGCGTGCCGCACACAGGTCCGGCGGACCGCCGGACCCCAGGGTGCCGCGTCAGGCTGCGAGCCGGAGGGCGGCGGGCGGCCCGCGCCTGATCACCGTGTGCTGAAGCGCGGCGGCCTGCGGTACGGGCGGCGCGGGCGCGTCGCACAGCCGGGGCAGCGGCCGCAGCGGGCCGGTGCCGGGCAGGCCCGCGCGCAGCGCCCGTACCAGGCGGAGTGCCGCGCGCAGGGCGGGCATCAGGGCGCTCTGTGCGGCGCCCCGGGCCGAGAGCGTCACCAGTCGGAGGAGCGCCAGATCACCGCGGCGCAGCAGCCAGCCCGCGGCCACCGCGGCCAGCAGATGGCCGAGGACCATCGGCAGCGAGGGCATCAGCGGCCCCGGCACTCCGCCGTCCCCCATGCCCGCGGCCCCGGCCGCCGGATGGACCCCGGCGTCGACCAGGATGCGGTGCGCCTGCCCGGGGCTGAGCGAGCCCGCGTGCACCCCGCACATCAGCCGCGCCGCCTGCGCCACGAGCGCGGAGTCACCGCCCGTCGAACCGGCGGCCGAGGCGTGCTGGCCGCAGCCGAAGAGCGTGTGCAGGGCGAGTTGGCCGACCGCGAGTACGGCGGCGATACCGGGCAGCGACCGAGGCCGCCCGGCCAGCGGCACCGCCACCGCGAACACCACCAGGAACCCGGCACCCAGCGCCCACAGCGGCACCGGCGTACGGGAGGCGAGGACGTGCCCGGCTGCGGACAGGGCGACGCAGACCGCGGTGAACACCGCGGCCCTCAGCAACCGGAGATCGACTCCGGTGCGCGCCTCGCGCAGGTCGGGGGCAGTCATGGCGGCCCCATCATCCCACCGCCCTCCCGGCACCCTCACGGCAGGTCTCCCGCCCGCCAAAAGCCGCGTAAGGGTGGGGATGCGGAGACTTGGGGCGCGGTGACATACCGGAGGCGGGCGGCGGGCCACATCCGCCGAACGAGCGGTCTCACGTCAACCTCGCGCTTACGTACTCCCCCTTGCGGCAATACGTATCGGTATGTCGAGCCGCGGCCGGGAGGCTGGAGCATGAGCATCTTGTGGTCACTCCACCTGCGGCGTGAAGCGGCCAGTGTGCCGCTCGCCCGCCGTCTGCTGCTGGGTGCGATGGACGCGGCGGGCGTCGACCCCGACATCTCCTTCGATCTCTCCGTGGCGCTCAGCGAGGCCTGCGCCAACGCGGTCGAGCACGGCGGCGCCGCCAGCGTCGACGGCGCCGGTGGCGACTATCGCGTCACCGCCTATCTGGACGGCGAGCGGTGCCGTATCGAGGTCGCCGACTCGGGGCCCGGCTTTCCCGCCGGGCGGGCCCGCACCGCGGCCCGCCCGGCCGCCGGGAGCGCGGAGAGCGGCCGCGGCCTCTGCCTGATCGAGCAGCTCGCCGACCATGTGCACTTCGGAAACCGGCCCGGCGCCCACGGCGGAGCCGTCGTCAGCTTCGACAAGATCCTCAAATGGCGCGAGGACGCCCCGCTGTCGGTGGTCTGAGCGGCGGGTGGCACACGGCGGCCGCCCGTACGTTCAGGCGCCGGGCGCGGTCAGTCGCGCAGTCCGGCCATCCACCGCTCGACCTCGTCGGACCGGCGGGGCAGGGCCGCGGAGAGGTTCCGGTTCCCGTCCTCGGTCACCAGCAGATCGTCCTCGATACGGACACCGATCCCGCGGTACTCCTCCGGCACTGTCAGATCGTCCGCCTGGAAGTACAGGCCCGGCTCCACCGTCAGGCACATCCCGGGCTCCAGGGTGCCGTTGACATAGGTCTCGGTGCGGGCGACGGCGCAGTCGTGCACATCGAGGCCGAGCATGTGGCCGGTGCCGTGGAGGGTCCAGCGGCGCTGGAGGCCCAGTTCCAGCACCCGGTCCACCGGGCCCTCCACCAGGCCCCACTCCACGAGGTGGGTGGCGAGCACCCGCTGCGCCGCGTCATGGAAGTCGCGGTACTTGGCGCCCGGCCGCACCGCCGCGAAGCCCGCCTCCTGCGCCGCGTACACCGCGTCGTAGATCTTCCGCTGGATCGCGGTGTACGTGCCGTCGACGGGCAGGGTGCGGGTGACGTCGGCGGTGTAGAGGGTGTGGGTCTCCACGCCCGCGTCGAGCAGCAGCAGGTCGCCGGCGCGGACCGGGCCGTCGTTGCGCACCCAGTGCAGGGTGCAGGCGTGCGGTCCTGCGGCGCAGATCGAGCCGTAGCCGACGTCGTTGCCCTCCACCCGGGCGCGCAGGAAGAAGGTGCCCTCGACATAGCGCTCGCTGGTGGCCTGCGCGCGGTCCAGGACCCGGACCACGTCCTCGAAGCCGCGCACCGTGGAGTCCACGGCCTTCTGGAGCTCCCGCACCTCGGAGTCGTCCTTGACCAGGCGGGCTTCGGAGAGGAAGACCCGCAGTTCCTGGTCGCGCTCGGCGGTCACCTTGTCGGTGAGGGCGGCCTCGACGCCGGTGTCCTGGCCGCGGACCACGCGGACCGGGCCCTTCCCGGCGCGCAGCACCTCGGCCACCTCGCGGACGTCGCGCACCGGGATGCCGTACAGCCGCTCCGCCTCGGCCAGGGAGTGGCGGCGGCCCACCCACAGCTCGCCCTGGCCGTCCAGCCAGAACTCGCCGTTCTCCCGGTCGGAGCGGGGCAGCAGGTAGAGGGTCGGCCGGTGGCCGCCGGTGGTGGGCTCCAGGACGAGGACGCCGTTCTCGGTCTGGTTGCCGGTGAGGTAGGCGTACTCGACGGAGGCGCGGAAGTGGTAGGCGGTGTCGTTGGAACGGGTCTTGAGATTGCCGGCGGGGATCACCAGGCGTTCGCCGGGGAAGCGGGCGGAGAGGGCGGCGCGGCGGGCGGCGGTGCGGTCGGCCTGCTCGACGGGCCGCAGATCGTGCAGCTCCGTGTCGGCCCAGCCGGACCTCATGCTCGCGGCCAGTTCCTCGGACACTCCCGGGTACAGGCCGTTCTTCCGCTGCTTGATCGGCTCCCCGGCCGCGTTCTCGGTCTCGGTGATCTCCGGGGTCTCCGGTGTCTCCGGGAACTCTTCGGCCACGGTCTTCTCCTTAAAACGTGCAACGCAGGACCGCCCTCCATGGTATGGCCGTCCGAGCGCGTCCCCCAGGCCCCGAAGACCCGGGCCCCGAGCGCGCTGCCCGTCGGGATGTCAGCGGAAGCGGGCCGCCAGCAGTACGACGTCCTCCGGGCTGTCCGCCCGGTCCAGGCCGTCCGGCAGCACGGTGTGCAGGACATGGTCCGCGATGGCGTCCGGATCGTCGCGCAGCGCCGACGGCACTCCCGCCGCGGCCGCGTGCAGCTTGGCGTAGGCGCGGTCGGTCGCGTCGCCGGTGCGTTGCAGCAGTCCGTCGGTGCAGAAGAGCACCGTCTCCCCGGCGGCCGGCTGGAGTTCCACGCTGGGCGCCTCCCAGCAGGCCAGCATGCCGAGCGGCGCGGAGACCGAGGTCTCCACGAACTCGGTGCGCCGCTCGCCGACGATCAGCGGCGGGCAGTGCCCGGCACCGGCCAGCGTGAGGCGGCGCAGCGCGGGCTCGCAGTAGGCGAAGAGGGCGGTGGCGCTGCGGGCCGGTTCGGTCAGCCGCAGCAGCAGCTCCAGATCCGACAGCACCGCCACCGGATCCTCCCCTTCCATCACCGCGTACGCCCGCAGTGAAGCGCGCAGCCGGCCCATCGCGGCGACCGCGCTCGGCCCGGACCCGGTGACCGAGCCGACGGACAGCCCGAGGGCGCCCTCCGGCAGCGGCAGCGCGTCGTACCAGTCGCCGCCGCCGCGCGGGCCGGAGCGGTGCCGTACGGCCAGTTCGACGCCAGCCACCCGCGGCAGCCGGGCGGGCAGCAACTCCTGGGTGACGGTGGCCAGTTCGGCGCGGGAACGTTCCAGCTCCAGCAGGCGGGCCAGGTGCTCGGTGGCGTAGCGGACATAGCGGCCGAGGAGGTGGCGGCGGCGCTCGGGCGGCTCGGCGGGCTCGTCGTAGAGCCAGACCGCGGCGCCGAGGGGGCCGGCGGCGGTGGTGGCGAGCGCGAGTGCGTAGCTGGCGCCGATGCCGAGGCGGGCGGCGACCTCGCGGTGCCGGGGGTCGAGGCCCTTCTCGGCGAGGAGGTCGGGGCGCGCCAACTCGCCGCTGCCGCCCGGCAGTCCGGGCGGAGTCTCCACCAGGCGGCCGTAGGGGGTGGTGCCGCAGGGGATGGTCTCGATGGTGCCGAGGTCGTGCCGGGCCAGGCCGAGGCCGACGGTGCTGTCCGGGCCGAGCCCGTCGGCCGGTTCCAGGACGACCATGCCGCGGCGCGCACCGGCCAACGCGGCGCCCGCACGCAGGAGTTCGTCGAGTGCTTCGCCGAGGGTGGTGGTGCGGGCGAGGCGTTCGGTGAGTTCCTGAAGGGTGGTGAGATCGGAGACCCAGCCGGCCAGGCGGTCCTGGAGGGCGGCGCCCGGGCCCGGGATGACGCGGGTGGGGGCCGGGGAAGGCTGGACAGTGTGGGCGGGGGCCGGGACACTTGAATCGATTCCAGCCACTTTTGGCAGGTGCGGGGCGCTCATGATGTTCGGCTTCCTGGCCGGTGCGTAGTGCTCAAAAGCATCGCAAACCCCCTGTCGTTGGGCACCGCAGCCATGTCTCCACAAGTACACGCAGGGCAGATGTGATGTAAAGCATCGTTCAGGCGATTGCCCTGGCGTTATTCCCGTTGTCGACACGGCCTCCGGTGCGGTGCGAGTGTGGTGCGGCGATGGCGCTGGTGCGGTGGTTGCAGTCGGGTCACGTTGTCTTAAAAACGCTGCGAGTATTGGCATATTGCGGTCGACTGGGCTGAGTTCACGGCGTGCGCGGTATGCGCGCCGCGACTCGGCAGGAGCGTCACCACGGCCGGGACGGGTACGTACTCGGTAGACGCGCTGGGAAACACGGGGTCAACCCCCGGAACCCGGCGGCGGATCCGGGCGTCCTACCCGTCGGCAGCCGCAAGTCCCATCCTCCGTGGCGGAGGCGGCAAGCAATACCTCAGTGCGGCAATTCGCCAGGCGCCGCCACCCCTGACCGAGCCCACGATGAGTACCGCCTCATCGCGGGCCGCGGCGCGGGCTTGGCGCCCGCATCCGCCGCGACTGCACCGGCCACCGGTGCGCACCGGCTCACGCCGAACACGGCCGCTCGGGCCGGGGCCTGCGGCGGAGCACAGAACACGCACGGCAGCGAATGCACCAGGGGCGCCCGCCCCCGCGGCACGGAGGAGCACGGCACACCTCCGGCGGCAGCGGAAGCGCCCGGCGGTACGCACGGCACGGCGAACAGGCACAGCGGTAGGCACGGCGGCGCGTGCGGACACAAGGCACGTGCGGCGACAGGTCAGTACGTACCGGCGCACAGCGGTACGTGCCCGAAGTACGCACAGCGAAATGATCGGCACACGGTGTGCTGCGGCCCTCGGTGTTCAACGGAAAGGAACGAGCGCTCATGCGCGAGATCCTCGGAAGGCGACCCAGGTTCCTGTCCCGGCCAGTCAAGTTCCCGGCCCGGCCGGTCAAGCCGTCCACCCTGCTCCGGCAAGCCAGACGGGCGGTCGGCACCCTGACCGCCACAGCGATCAACGAACGGAAGAAGAGGCGGCCCGACATGCTCAGCGAGGCGCTCACCTACGCGACGGCATGGCGGTGGCCCGTCCTTCCCGGCGTGGGGCTCACCACCGGCCGCGGCATCCGCTGCGCCTGCCCCGACCCGGAGTGCACGGTGCCCGGCGCCCACCCCTTCGAGCCCGGACTGCTCGCCGCCACCACCGACCGGCGCATGGTCGGCTGGTGGTGGACCAACCGGCCGACCGCCCCGGTGATCCTCGCCACCGGCGGCCACGCGCCCTGCGCGGTGAGCCTGCCGGCCCTCGCCGCGTCCCGCGCGCTGCACACCCTGGACCGGCGCGGCATCCGGCTCGGGCCGGTCATCGCCACCCCGGCCCGCTGGTCCATCCTCGTCGCGCCCTACACCATGGAGCAGCTCGGCGAACTCCTCTACGCCCAGGACTTCGTGCCCGGCTCGCTCCGCTTCCACGGCGACGGTGGCTATCTGGCGCTGCCGCCTTCCCGCACCGGGCAGGGCCAGGTCCGCTGGGAACGCGCACCGCTGCCGGGGTCGGCGGCGCCATGGGTGCCGGATGTGGAGGCGGTGGTGGACGCGGTGGTCGACGCGCTCACCGGGAGCGGGAGCGGGGTGGGGACGCCGGAGGTGTGACGGCGGGGCCTGTATGTGGGGGGCGGTGCCGTGTCGCGTCGGCCGCTGTTCCGGGCTCGTCAGGTGCGCCGGATATGAAAGGACCCGGTTGCTGGCGACGGGGGATGCACCAGCAACCGGGCTATCTGAACGGTAACAAGAGATCTGCCGTTCGCAAATTCGATCCAGGCCAATCCGTACCGGATTCACCTGCGGAGAGCGGGAGTTGTGACCGGATTCACCCGCGGTGGGGTCCGGTCAGCTCAGGGTCACCTGGCGGTTGGTGAGACCGCTGCGGGCCCGGCGCTCGTCCGCGTTGAGCGGGGCCGATACGGCGAGCGCCTTGGTCAGGCGCTCCGCGAAGGCGGCGGCCGGCTTCTCCACGTCGGCCGCGGACATCTCGCTCGGCAGGTCCCACACCGGCACCGTCAGCCCGTGCGCGCGGAACGAGCCGACCAGCCGGGTGCCCTCGCCGAGTGCGGACTCGCCCGCCGCGTGCAGCCGGGCCAGCGCGTCGAGCAGCCGCTCCTCGTCGTGCGGCATCACCCAGCGCAGATGGTTCTTCTCCGGCGTCTCGCACCAGTACGCGGCGTCCACGCCGGAGAGGCGGGCCGTCGGGATGGCGGCCTCGTTGGCCCGCTCCAGGGAGGCGGTCACCTCGGGGGTGCTGCTGTCCGAGTCCGGCACCCAGAACTCGAAACCGGAGTGCACCGCCGGCTCGAACGGGGCCGAGGCGTCCAGCAGGTCCTGGAGGCGGGCGCCGTCCGCGGGGGCGCGGCGGGCCGGCACGGGGCTGCCGGGCTCGGTCTCCAGGGCACGCCGGAGGATGTCGGCCAGGTCCCTGCTCAGGTCGCCGGAGGACGTGTCGTTCTGCAAACCCAGCAGGACGGAACCGTCCTCACGGCGTAGCGCGGGCCAGGCCATCGGCAGCACCGTGGCGAGGGTCACCGACGGCACGCCCTCGGGCAGTCCGTCCTTCAGCGTCAGCTCCACCGTGGCGGCCGGCACCAGTTCGCGCAGGGCCACCCAGTCGCCCTCCGCGGGCAGGCCTTCGAAGGGGCGCTGCACCAGCTCCGTCACGGCCTGGGCGGCGGCCCGTCCATGGCAGGCCTTGTAGCGCCGGCCGGAACCGCAGGGGCAGGACTCCCGGGCACCGACCACCGGAATGCTGCCGTCCGCGGCTCGGGCGCTCTGCTGCGGGCGGTTGCCCTTCGACTGGGGGCGCTTCTTGGCCATGGTGGAGGTCTCCCGATGACGGCTCGTGCGGTACGGCGGCGAGCCTAGCGGGTTCCCTGCGGGGGTGCTGCGGTGTGCTTTGCCGGTGCGCTTTGCGGGTGCGGTTTCGTGGGGGTCGGGGGTGCGGGGGGATGTCCGTCCTCGGAGCCGGTACGTGGACGTGGGCCGTTGGGTTGCCGCCTACTTGCACCGGCTCCTGCGGGCGAACATCCCCCCACACCCCCTTCGGTGCGATTCCGGCTTTCTCGCCGTTTCCGCCGCCCCTTTCGTCAACGGGGGCGTTGTGTACGGGAGTTGGCGGGGCGGGCCGGGGTGGGGGATGGGGTGAGCGGGGTGAGGCTGTCGTACGGGTGCTCTTGGCCGGCCAGGACTACCCATACGGTGACCTCGCCGCGTACTTCGTCCCTTACGCCCCAGTCCGCGGCCAGGGCGGTGATGATGTTGAGGCCGCGGCCGCCGTGTGCGGTGACGGAAGGAGTGGCCGGAATTGGTCTGGTGGGACCGCCGCCGTCCGTCACTTCCAGAGTCAGCCGCCCCTGCGGTTCCACCCGCCACGCGGCCCGTACGTCACCGTCTCCGGCGAGCGCCTCGCCGAGCGGCCGGCCGTGCCGACACGCGTTGCTGAGAAGTTCGGACAGGACTAGTTCTGCGTCGTCAACGACGGTTTCCGGTACCCCGTGCCCGCGCAACTGCTCCCGCATCCGGTGTCTTGCCCGCCCCACGCCGGCAGGGCCGTGAGGTACGGCCATGCTCGACGACGCGGGCACCTCCTGTGCCACCACCAACGCCACCCCCGAGACCTCCTTTGCCCCACGCCACGGGTTGGATGCCCCACTCGGATGGGCCGGAAACCGGCCAACCGGCACGTGGTGACGCACTCGACACCGTCAGGCGCGGGTGGACGCGCAGCGTATGCGCCGGTGCACTTTCGGTGACCGGGATGGGTGGGCGGAGGAGGGGCGTTACCGTCCCAACTGGGTCAGAACTTCGCGCGGTCGGTTGGTGATGATGGCGTCCACGCCGAGGGAGGCGCAGAGTTCCACGTCGTGCGGCTCGTCCACGGTCCATACGTGCACTCCGTGCCCGGCGCCCCGCAGCCGCTGTACGTACCCGGGGTGGTTGCGCACGATCCGCAGGGAGAGGCCCGCGATGCCCACCCCGGGCGGCAGCCGGCCCTCCCGGTGGCGTGGCGAGATGAACTGCATCAGATACACGGTCGGCAGGCCCGGCGCCTCGGCCCGTACGCGCTGCAGGGAGCGGGCCGAGAAGCTCATCACGCGGACCTGGGACGAGGTGCCGGGGCGAGGGGAGTCCAGGCCGAAGCGGCGCAGCAGCACCAGCAGCCGCTCCTCGACCTGGCCCGCCCAGCGCGTCGGATGCTTGGTCTCGATGGCGAGTTCCACCCGGCGGTCGGCGTCGGTGACGAGGCCCAGCAACCGCTCCAGGGTCAGCACCGAGGTGTCGGGCGCCCCGGACCAGTCGGGTTCCTCGGCTTCGCGCTCGCGCTGTTTCCAGGAACCGAAGTCGAGGGCGGCCAGTTCGGACAGCTCCAGGGTGGAGACGGCACCGCGGCCGTTGGACGTACGGTTGACGCGGCGGTCGTGGACGCACACCAGGTGGCCGTCCGCGGTCAGCCGTACATCGCATTCCAGCGCGTCGGCCCCGTCCTCGATGGCTTTCCGGTAGGCGGCCAGGGTGTGCTCGGGGGCGTCACGGGAGGCCCCGCGATGGGCGACCACCTGGATCTGGGGTGCGGCGTTCACCGCGTCATGGTGCCACCCCGGGGGCGATGCGCGGGTGGACGGCCCGTAGCGGATGCGCCGGCCTGCGCGGACGTAAAGGATGGGGGACGCACAGGTACGGCTTATGGTGCCCTGACGGCTCATGGGAAAAGCTGGGCGTCGTACAAATGCGTATGCCGGAAACGATCAGAACAGCCGTGGATCAGGGAGAAGAGCTGTGAGCACCGAGAACGAGGGCAACGCGGTACCCCCGGCCCCGCCCGCACCTCCGGCCCCGGTGGACGCTCCCACTCCGCCCCCGACCACCTCCACCTCAGACACCGAGCCCGCTGAGCGGGCCGAGCCCGCCGGGCAGGGGGACGGGCACCCTTCGAGTCCCTCGGATCAGGGTGCCTCGGCCGCTCCCGGCACTCCGGGTGCCCCGGCTTCGGCGGAGGGGGAAACGCGGCAGATGCCGGTGGGCGGGGGCGATACGCATCAGGCGCCGGCGCCGCCGTACGGTGCGCCGCCGCAGCCGGGGCAGGCGCCTGGCGGTCACCCCCAGCAGGGCGGGCCGGTCGGTGACTGGCCGCCGCCTCCCCCGCCGGTGCCCGCCTACTCCCAGGGTGCGGGCGGCAGTTGGGGCGCCTCGTACCAGCAGCCGCAGAAGTCCGGTGGGCGCGGTGGGCTGCTCGCCGCCGTGCTGATGGCCGCCCTGGTCGCCGGCGGTGTCGGCGGCGGTATCGGCTACTGGGCGGCGGAACGCGGCGACCGGACCACGGGCTCCACCACCGTCTCCGCCGACACCCCGCAGAGCGTCAAGCGGGCCGCCGGGTCCGTCGCGGGGATCGCCGCGGCCGCGCTGCCCAGCGTCGTCACCATCGAGGCGGAGGGCGGCAACGGCGAGGGCGGCACCGGCACCGGCTTCGTCTACGACAAGCAGGGCCACATCCTCACCAACAACCATGTGGTGGCCAGCGCCGCCGACGGCGGCCGGCTCTCCGCGACCTTCGCGGACGGCAAGAAGTACGCCGCCGAGGTCGTCGGCCACGCCCAGGGTTACGACGTGGCCGTCATCAAGCTGAAGAACGCCCCGTCCAACCTCCGCCCCCTCGCGCTCGCCAACTCCGACAAGGTCGCCGTCGGCGACTCCACCATCGCCATCGGCGCCCCCTTCGGCCTGTCCAACACGGTCACCACCGGCATCGTCAGCGCCAAGAACCGCCCGGTGGCCACCAGCGACGGCGCCGAGAGCAAGACCTCGTACATGAGCGCGCTCCAGACCGACGCCTCCATCAACCCGGGCAATTCCGGTGGCCCGCTCCTTGACGAGCACGGCGCTGTCATCGGTATCAATTCGGCTATCCAGTCCACCGGCGGTGGCGGAGTCGGCGGTTCCAGCCAGAGCGGTTCCATCGGCCTCGGTTTCGCCATCCCCGTCAACCAGGCCACCAATGTGGCCAAGCAACTCATCAGGACCGGCCAGCCCGTCTACCCGGTGATCGGCGCCTCCGTCTCCCTCCAGGAGCAGGACAGCGGGGCCACCATCACCCAGGAGGGCGCCTCCGGCACCGCTCCGGTCACCCGCGGCGGCCCCGCCGACAAGGCCGGACTCAAGCCCGGCGACACCATCACCAAGCTCGACGACCGGGTGATCGACAGCGGCCCCACCCTGATCGGCGAGATCTGGACCCACAAGCCCGGCGACACCGTCAAGATCACATACAAGCGGGACGGCAAGGAACGCACCTCCGACGTCGTCCTCGGCCAGCGCAAGGGCGACGAATAACCACCGACCGAAGCGGCCGACCCAGCCGGTAGGCTGTAGCCGCCCCGCAGCAGGTACGCGGAGCAAGGAGGCGTGCCCGAGCGGCCGAAGGGAACGGTCTTGAAAACCGTCGTGGCAGCAATGCCACCGTGGGTTCAAATCCCACCGCCTCCGCGGAGGTCAGAGACTTCGCAGGTCAGAAGGGGTGCCCCCGAACTCGGGGCACCCCTTCAGCGTTGAGGATGTCTCACCCTGATTCGCCCGTATCCCACCGTTGACCAGTGTGTGTGGGCCATCTGTGGGCCAGAACGAGGGCTACTTTCCGCTGCTCAACTCCCGTGCGATCAGCTCCTTGGAACGGCTCTGGTCGCCCCGGAGGATCTTGGCGTAGAAGCGGAACAAGACGGCGATGCTGTGGCCGGCGCGGCGGGCCACCTCCACCGGGTCGACCCCTGACTTGATCCACAGAGACACCCCGGCGTGCCGGAGTGAGTAGGGGACTTCGGCGAGCGGGGTGGCGGCCTCTGCCTCGGACAGGACGGAGGAACGTGCGCTGTCCCAGAGATCGCAATACTCGGTCGAGCGCACCCGCCCACCCCTCGCGGCGCGGAACAGGCGTCCGTCCGGCGCGGTGCCGTACGTCTCCAGATGCTTGCGCAGCATCTGTACGAGGACCGGAGGGATGGGTACGGAACGTGTTGCGCCCCGCGCCCGACGCTTGAGGCCTCGCGCCTCGTAGGACTTCCCGTCGTCCGTCCAGCCGCTTGCCACCTCCGGCCTGCTCTCGCCGAGGAGGAGTTCGCCCCAACTCTCGGATTCCTCCTGGGTGTTCGGTGGCAGAGTGCAGTCAGCCTCCTTCAAGGAGGCGATTTCCCCGGGACGCATGGCGGCGTAGTACAGGCACCCGAAGAACGCTTCGAGGTGCTGCCCCCGGGTGCCGGTATTCCGGACCGCGGTCAGGAGGGAACGGGCCATGGCCGGGTCCGGGACGTAGCGGAAGTCGATTTCGTCGTCTGTATCCGGCGGCGTCCAGTCCACCCTGGCCAAGGGGTTGTGCGTCAGCAGGCCCTTTTCTTCGACCGTGTACCGCAGGAAGTTACTCAGCACCATCCGCTTGCGGCGAGCCGTGTTCTCGGCGGCTTTCTTGCCGTCGAGTCGCTGGGAGATGGCTTCAAGTGCGGGACGGAGCAAGGCCGGATCTTCAAGTGCGTGCACCTTCATCGAGTGCTGCGAGAGCCAGTCCAGAGCGGACCGGATGTCCTCCGGGGCCTCTTCGGCGGTATGGCTCGCGACCAGTTGTCCGTCCGAGTTGCGCACACCGCGAAAAGCCCACTGGTAGAGCGCCCTTCTCAGGGTGCGGGCGTCGGGGGCGCCGCGGCTGCTGGTGATGAGTGTGGGAACGATGACTGCCAGGGCTTCACCGATACCGGCACGGTGCTTTGCTGAGGCTCGCGGCCACTTCATCAAGGCGTATGCCATGGCGTGCTCGAACCAGGAGGGCGAGGAGAGAGCAGCCAGTTCGCGCGCCGGCAGGCCGGTGTCCTCGTCGAACTGTTCGCGTTCCCGCAGCGCCGCCATGAGTTCCGAACGGCGGCCGTCGGCCTGCGGCTTCAGCTTGAAACTCTTCGAATGGGGGCGGGAGCCGACGCGCCATCGCAGCTCGTACGGCTTTTTGCGGCCGGCCCGTTTCCGGATGGACCAGATGTCCACGTCGTAGGTCAGCATGTTTCTCCTGCCAGGCTTCTACGAGAACGGGGCCCGTTGGGTGACGGGCCCCGTGGAGGTCATGAACGGGCTATGCGGCGTCCTGCTCGCACTGCTCCCACCAGGTGTCCAGGTCGCGCCGGCTGACGCGGACCTGGCCGTTGGGGAGCTTGCGGATACGGGGCGCCAGACCGCGGGCGCGGAGGCGGTAGAAGGCGGCGCGGCTCATGCCGATCTCATCGAGGACGTCCGCGAGCTTCAGCATCTTGGGGCCGCCCCTGCCGGGAGTCGGGGACAGGCCGACGGTGGCCGTGACCGCGGTGACGCTGTGACGGGTGTGACGGTTCATGCGGAGCCCCCGTTCTCGGTGGGGACGACGTAGCCGCCGTCCCTGCGGATGAGTTGGACGTCCTTGGCCATGCGGGAGCAGGTCTGGCGGACGAGGTCAGAGGCCAGGCCGGTGCCCGTGGCGATGGCTTTCGGGGCCGCGCCGGGGTTCTCTCTGACGTAGCGGAGGATCGTGGCGCGGCTGTCGCTGATGGTGTGGTCGGTGGCGGGGCCTTCGAGGAGCTGCCAGGCGCCGGCTTCCGAGTGGAAGCGGAGGGCGTACTCGGATTCGTCGACGTCGCGGCCGGTGACGTGGAGGACACCATCGGCTTGGCCGCGGGAGCGCTTGAGGACGAGGGTGGCGTCGGCGGCGCCGGCCAGGCCGTTGGTGCCGGAGACCTCCGCGAGGAAGTCGTCGGAACCGGCCTTGCGGACGTGGTGGACCAGGACGACGGCGATGCCGTAGTGGTCAGCGATGCGCTTGGCGTGGCCGACGGCCGCGTAGTCCGCGTCGTAGGCGGAGGCGCCTGGTGCGGAGAGGCCGCGGATCTTGGCGAAGACGTCGATGACGATCATGCGGGCTTCCGGATTGCGCTCGCACCATTGGGCGATGGCCTCGCTGCCGCCCTGCGGGAGCGGCGGGCAGGAGGTCGCCAGGGTGAGACCGCCGGGCGCCCGGCCATCGGCGCCGAGGATCTTGCGCATACGGGTCTGGAGGCGTCGTGGGGTGTCCTCCAGGGCGAGGTAGAGCACCGGGCCGCCCTCCACGGTCACGCTGTCCATGGCCTGCCCACCGGCCGCGACCGAGAGGGCCAGGCCGAGGGAGAGCCACGACTTTCCGACTTTCGGTGGCCCGGCGAGGAGGTTCACCCCTTCCGAAATGATCCCGGGCACAGCCCACTTGGGCTCCGGGAACTCCATCGCCATCAACTCGTCCGCGGTCCAGGCGGTGCGCATACGCTGCTGAGCGGGCTGGAGGGGGTGGGGTTCGGCGGTAACCGACATGGTCGTTTCGTTGGGTCGGCCGGTCATGCCGTATCGCCGTCCTCGGGGTGCTGGGCGGCGATCCACTTGGCGGCTGCGGCGAGGGTGCGAAGGTCTTCCTGCACGCGCTGCCAGCGGAGGGTGCCGAGTCCGTACCGGCCGTCCGGGGTGGGGAGCGCGAGGGCCGCGTAGCGGGTGCCGCCGCGGGGGCCGCGCTCCTCGTGGATCTCCCCGACGACGTCCGCTGGTTGGACGCGGACGGGGGCGGTCCGGGTGGCGAGCCACTGGTGCGGCTCGCCGTCGAACCACGGCATCCCCGGCCAGAGGCAGAGCCCGGCCACCCTGCGTGGGGCCTCCCCAACTCCGGTTGTTTTGGTGGTGGTTAGGCGGAAGGTCGGGTTCTCGCCGCGGATCACGTGGGCGGTGTGGCAGGAGGAGCAGACCACGCGAACGGTGAGGCGGGGGAAGGTGCTGCCGTGGTCGCAGTCCTCGTCCGGGCATCCGTGGACGGGGCGGGCGGTGGCGTACGAGGAGCGGTAGCCCTGGTCCTCGCGGAGGTCGACGGTCCACGACGGACGGGCGCAGCCCACGGCATGGCTGAGCTGCCGCCAGTCGAAGTAGGTGTCCTGAATGGTGAGGTTCACGCGGCATCCCGCCCGCCGAGGGTGCGCGGCTTGCGGGCGCCGGCGCGGAGGCCGGAGGTGATGGTGGCGCGGGCCTCCGGTTCCGGGAGGCCGACACCGAGAGCGGTTTCGGTGAGGTGGTCGGTGACGTAGGGGGTGGGGAGGGCGCCGCCGGCGACGAGTTGGCCGAGGGCGACGGAGGCGATGTAGAGGGCTTCGTTGCGCCGGCCGACGGGGGCGGTGCGGATGCGGCGGAGTTCGCCGGTGACGGCTGCGTTCAGGTAGGCGTCGAGCTTGGCCTTGCCGGTGAGGGGGATGAGGGTGCGGATCTGTGGGGGCAGGGGGCGGGGCGTGAGGAGTTGGAGCAGCCAGGCGGGGAGCGGGGCCGGGGGTACGTCGTGGGTGACGGTGTAGGTGGTGCCGTGGACGGTGCTGCCGGGGCCGACGATGTAGCCGCCGTGTGCGCGGGTGTCGATCTTCGAGCCGAGGGTTCCGGCGGTGTTGCGGAGGCGGGTGTCGGCGGGGGCGGTGAAGTAGAGGTGCGTGCCGCCGCTGGGGGTGCGGACGGTGTACGTGTCGGAGGGGTACGGGGCGCCATGTTCCTCGGCGAGGAGGGCCAGGGCACCGGCGCCGTCGGTCGCATCCTCGGGCGGGGTGCCGTTGGGCTTCGGGACGTCCAGGTCGACGACGAGGAGGCCGGACGGGCCCGTGGCGATGCCGTAGTTGTAGGGCGCGGTGGACCAGCAGCGGCGGATGCGGTCGGCGTCGGTCGTGGCCCGCTGTTCCCAGGCGCGGATGGCGGGGCGCTTGGTGCCGGGGACGAGCGGGAAGACGTGCCAGCCGCGTGCGGCGGCGGCGAAAACAGCGTGCGGCAGCGGGGCGGGAGGGTTCTGGTGCATCCTTGGGGCACCTCCTGTTTCTTGGATGGGATGGGAGGGCCGGAGCAGCGGGCTTCGTTGACCCGTCGGCCGCTGCTCCGGTCAGAATTCAGAGAGCCTGGGTGATCACCCGGCCTCCTGCGCGGCGTCGTGCATCCGCCCGCTGAGCAGTACGAATTGCAGAGCCCGCTCCGCCGCTGCCCCGTAGGCGTACGCGGCGTCCGCCAGACCCGCGGCGTACTCGGAGGCCTCGGCGAACTCCGCGTCGGCGCAGTCCGACAGGTCCTCATAGAAGGAGAGTTCGCGGACGGCCTGGCGGGCGCGGAGGTGTTCGGTGACGATCTCGCGGAGGGCTGCGAGGTTCGGGCCGTCGGGCCAGTCGCCGAGGGCGGCGGGCAGGTCCTCGGGGAGGGTGGCGCCGTCCAGGACATAGCTCAAGTCACGGCGTTCGAAGGTGAGATGGCACGGGCACTCGCCGTCGAGGACGGCGGTGGTCGCCGCGGCGGCACCGTAGGCGTAGGCGAGGGCGGTGTTCTCGTAGAACTCCTTGGTGCGGCGTTCGGTGGCGGCGTGGAGTTCGCGGAGGGTCCAGAGGGCGTTGTCGTGTGGGGGCAGGTAGTGGCGGCCGACGACGTGGACGGAGCCGGGGGTCGGGCGGAGTCGGCTCGGGTCGTACTGCCAGGCGGTGGCCTGCGCGGCTTGGTGGGCCATGCGGTACTCGCGGGCGGCGGCGCCGAGGGCGTGCACGCTCGCGGTGAGGCTGTCGAACCACGGGCGCGTGGTCTGGGACATGTGTTCCTCCGGTAGCGGGGGCAGCGGGTGTCAGGTGAGGGGCTTGCCGTCCTGGCGTTCGGCGGCGGCGAGGAGGAGGGCGCGGAGGTCGCTGCCGATGACGGCGGCGAGGCGGCTGTCGATGGCCTGCCAGGACTGCTCATCGATGGCCAGCAGTGCCGCGATGGCGGTCGGGCCCTTGCCCTCCTCGATGGCGGTGAGGGCGTCGCGGAGTTCAGCGGCGGCCATCAGGGAGAGGCCGTGGCTGGTGTGGTGGGGCATGGCGAATCCCCTTTCGGTATGGGCGAGTTGAGGCGGAGAGGACTGGCGGTCAGAAGTTGCTAACCGTGCCGCTGATCGCGTTCATGAGCTGGTCGATGGTGGAGGCGGCGTCGCTGCGGGCGAGGTAGTAGCCGAAGAGGACGCCGACCACGGCGGAGCCGGGGCCGAGGGCACGGAAGCGGACGAGGAGGGCGAGAACGGCGCCGAAGAGGACGACGGCGGAGATGGAGAGCGCCACGGGGGGCCACCTTTCGGAGTACGGGAGGGGAGGTCAGCGGGTGCCTTCGCGGCGGAGTCCGGAGAGCGCGTTGTAGAGGTGGCGGCCGAGGCGGAGCCGCTGCCCGTGGCCGTCGCAACGGCGGCAGACCGGGCCCCGCTTGAGCCGTCGGGAGAAGCGGCCGACGGAGACCTTGGCGCCCCAGCCCTTGCACTTCCGGCAGGTCCCGAACGGGCTCGCGGCGCACAGCGCGGCATAGCAGAGCGTGAGGAACAGGAGGCCGGGCAGGGAGTGCAGGAAAGACGGCATAGCGGTCCCCTCTCGGGCGGGAAACGGGAAATGGATGTGGCGCGCGGAGGGCGGCGCTAGAAGCTAGACGGCAGGTCAGGGGAGCAATGGCGTGCTAGCGGGGGTGCTAGGTCTAGCGGGGGTGGCCGCTAGACCTAGCACCGGTTCGGCTAGGCCGCTTCGGCTTGTCCGTCACGTTGCGCGACTGCTCGGAGGATCTCGGCGCGCTTGATACCGCGCCGGTTGGCGCCCCTGCCGCCCTCGGCGGTGCCCCAGACCTGGCCGGTGCGGATGCCGAACGGCTTGAGGGCGGCGGCCAGTTGCTCCGGTGTCCAGGCGCCGTAGATGTCCGGACGGAGGTCGCCGAGTCGGGCGAGGAGTGTCTCGGACCAGACCTTCGGCTCGCCGCTGGGGACGACGGCCATGATGTCGGCCAGCACGTCCGGCGGCGGGACCGTTTCGGCGGTCGGCTGCTCACCGAGGGCGTGCCCGGCGAGGGTGCCGGCGCGTTCGCGGAAAGCGCGGGCGCGGAGCGCGATGCGGTCGGCCTGGACCGCGTCGATGAAGACGTCGCGGACGATCTGGGCGTCCGCGCCTTCGCCGAGGAAGTAACAGATCCCCTTGTCACCCCAGGCGAAAAGGGTGGCGCGGACGCCGCGCTTGTAGGCGCCGGTACCGAGGACCATGTCGTTCTCGATCTGCCCCATGACCTTCAGGCACCAGCGGGCGGAGGCGTTGGCGCTGATCGCGGTCGGGATGGCGTCCTTGTCGGGCCGCTGCGTGGCGAGGAGCAGCACGATGCCGGTGGCCGGCCCACGCTTCACCAGGTCGGTGCAGATCTCCTTGAACTCCGCCCCGTACTTGGGGTGTTCGAACCAGATCTGGCACTCGTCCACCCCGACAACGATGGGATGGAGGCGCAGTGACCGCTTGGATGCCAGCTCCGTCGTCACCTTGGACTCGGGGCAGATGTCGCGCGGGAGCGACCGGATCACCTTCGCCCGCCGTCTCAACTCCCCCTGCAATTCCCTCATATCGGCGATGGCGTACTCGATGTCCTCGTCCTCCTCGCCCGCCCGGTGGCGGTAGGAGACACGGTCACCGACCGAGTCCAGGTCACCGGTGCCCTTGAGGTCGTACGTGTGGATCTCCGCGCGTACGTCGAGCGCGGCGATGAGGAGGAGCAGCCGGAGCAGGAACGTCTTGCCCATGCGGGGGATGGCGCCGATGATGCCCGCGATGAACATCAGGGTGACGCCGACCCAGCGTCCGCGCTGGTCAGTGCCCCAGTCGACGGGCTTGAAGAGGTCCACCGCCCCCGATTTGGCGAGCGGCCAGGCGGCGTTCGCGGTCTGCGACATGTCCTGGTCGCCGACCCAGAGGCGGAGCCGGCCGGTGTGTTCGTCCGGTACGGACTCGGGCCATACGCAGCCGAGGGGGCGGCGGAGGCCGGAGGCGAGTTTCTCCCGGCGGTCCGCGACGTCGGTCACGGTGACGCCGTACGGGAGGTCTCCCTCGGCGAGCCAGCCGGGGCCATCCCGGGTGATCGGGGCGGTGAAGGCGAAACCGTCGCCGCCCTTGGCCTGTGCCTGATTGATGGCGGGGATGCCGAGGGAACCGAGGGCGCGGAGCACGATGTCGCTGGTGAGCCTCGTGGCCTTCGGGATGTCCACAGACCTGTGGATGACGGGCTCGTCGGCCGGTTGCCCGAGCCGGCCGAGGGAGAGCGCGACGATCGCGCCGACGCTCGTCAGCAGCCAGGCCGGTGCCAGGACGTACAGCGCGAGGGCGGTCGTGGCTCCGACGATGGCGGCCGCGATACCGACGAACGCCCGCCAGCGCACGCGGCGGTCCCGCTGCCGGGAGAGCTTCAGATACCGGTCGATGTCCGCATGAGCGGCCGCCTCCCGGCGGAACGGATCGCCCTCCCCGTCATTCATCCACCGGACGCTGTCACCGACGAAGCGTCCGGCACCGAGCGGGGCTTGCAGCAGGAGCCGCGCGGCGTACCAAGGGGTGCGGATGGCGTGGTACGAGGCGATGTGCCATGCGTAGTCCGCAACACCGCCGCCGGCCTTCTTGAACTCGGTCGCGGAACGGGCCCAGGCCGGGACGACGGGGCGACGCTTGGCGCCGCGGACACGGTCCATGAGGCCGGGGCCGATGGGGCCGCCGGGGCGGTCGACGGGGCGGGGTGCGGTGGGGTCGGGTTCGGGCTCCTCCGGTGAAGGGGCGCTGTCCGGTGGGGAGTTGGTCGGATTCGCCGCCCTCTCGTGCTGGGGTGCGTCCATCTCCTTCTCCAGGCGGGCGAAGAGTTCATGTTCGGGGTCGGGGGTGTCTCCGTCGTTCTCGTGGTTCGCGTCGTGCACGGGCGCTTCCTTCGGGCTCTGCGGGAGGGGCCGGGCCTGGCGTACGGCGGGGGCGGGCTCAGGGGCGCGGCGCTCTGGCGGCGTCCGGCTCGGCTCCATGGCCGTTGATCAGGGCGAGTTGGCCGGGGACGGGCCGTGGTCCGCGCTCGCGTTCCAGGCGGACGAACACCTCGTGGACGTAGCTGGGGGCGCGGGTGGCGCGTTCGGCGGTCTCCCGGACGGTGAGGCCGCCGAGCCAACCGGCGGTGATCTCCGCCGTGGCCGCTTCGGTCCCCAACCTCTCCGGCGAGGTCTCCCCCTGCGGCGCGGCATGTTCGGGTGAACGTTCCTCGCCGTCCACCGCCTGAGCAGGTGCGACGTCGGCGAAGAGAAGCCGCGTGAGGGTCCGGCTCCGAATCTTCTCCGTCGCCTGGCTCATCTGTGTCCGGGTCTGGGCCGCCAGGGCGGAGGCCACTGGATCAGCGGTCGGCTCGTCCCAAGGGGAGGGCAGTTCGATCGTCGCCAGGCTCGCCGCATGGCGACGGGCGGCGAGTTGATCGAGGAGCGCGCGTCGCTGGCCCGCGTCGACACCGACGGAGGCCCGGGCCACGGCGACGGACAGCCTCCGGGCGAGCCGCTGCCCGCGACGCCGACCGCGCTGCCGCGGCGTCTGCTCCGCGAGCCGCGCCGCCAGGGCCACAGCTCGTACGGTGGCGCGGTCCCGGGTGATCTGAGCGGCGTCCCGGTTCCGCTCGGCCAGACCGAGGCGGGAGAGGGTACGTTCCCTCAACTCCCGCCCGAGCAAGGCGAGTAGACCCGAGGAGGCGGCGTCCGGCGTGCGGTGCCGCAACTCGATGCCCATCGCGAGATGCCAGAGCAGCGCAGCCATGACCGGGCCGACGAAGGCCCGCACCGTGCCACCGACCACCCCGGACTCGGCGTACGCCGGGATGATCTGCACCCCGGTGATCACCCAGACCAGGACGCCCGGCGCGCCGGGTGCCCCGTTCGGCCCGTTGAGGTTCTGCCGGGCGAGGAGGGAGCTGGCGAACAGCGCCAACTCGGCGGCGGCGAACATGGCGACACGTTCCGCCGTGCCGCCCATGTCCAGATAGTCCGCGGCGAACCGCCAACTCGTGTCCGCCGAGTACGCGGTACAGCCGACCGCGGCGAGGGCGGCGATCCGGATGGCCGGAGTGGCGCGGCCGCCGGTATCCCGAAGCCGACGCCTACGCAGGGCCCGCCAGGTCAACCACGCTGCGGTGATGAGGACGACCATGAGGGCTGAGGCCGCATCGTGGAAAGACACGAGGTCCACGGGCCTCACGCGGCCTTCCGTACCCAGTGCATCCGCGGACCGCGGGCCCGCTTTCGCAGGTTCGCGGCGCAGACGAGCTGCGCCGCGTACATCGCGTTCAGCCGTTCCAATTCGTCGTCACGGCCCGCGTCCAGCAACTCGGCGAGGATGTGCCCCGCGGCCTCCTCACGGGCGCGGCGCTGTTCGTCGGTCTCACCGGGCGGGCCGAAGAAGAGGTCCCGGAAGTCCTCCGGGGCCTCCTCGCGGAAGACCCGGTCCAGGATCTCGGCCGGCAGTTCCCTGAACTCGCCCGATCCACGGGCCAGTTCCTCGAACTCCTCGGCGGTGACGGCCTCCTGGCGGCCGATATAGATGCGCATGTGGTGGCTCCATGTCCTGGATGGGATGGATGCGGAGGGATGGAAGCCAGCGCGGTGGGCTGATTGACCCGTCGGCCACCGTCGCTGACCGGAGAAGTAGTGGTTCCGGTGGTGCTCAGATACGGAAGCGACGCGGCCCCGCCAGGCGGCGAACCACGCGGAAGGCGACCGCGAACACCTCGTACGCGCCGACCGCCGTAATGGCCGCGAGCAGCCAACTGCCGCCCAGCACCCGCACGTTGTGAGCACAGCAGCCGCCGGTCACGACTGCGGCGAGGAGGACGAGGCCGGCGGCGATCTGCCGTCGGCCGGTGACCGGTGCGGTGTGCCGCCGTACGACCTCCAGGTCCTCGGCGCAGGCCGCCCGCGTGACGCTGCCGGGTACATGCACGACCACGCGGCGGGCGGTGTTGCGGTCGATACGGGCGACGGTGCCGAGGACCATGTCGGTGCGGTCACGGACGACGTCGCCTACGGCGAGACGCATCGGGTCTCCCTTCTCGGGTTGGGTGCCGGTCAGGGTGGGGGCGCGTAGGCCGTGCCCCGATTTCCTCGTTCGGGAGGACCACCCGTCGGACGAGTGGCCATGACCTCCGACCCGCCGCCACCTGCACGGCAACGGGAGCCGGAGATCAAAAACACTCGTTCGTGTCAGTCACGCTGTGCAGTTCTCAAGGTCCGGATGCTTCCGCCGTACTCGCCCCGGGAGTCCTGGGGCTTTCCTGCGGGCAGAGGTGATTCCCCAACTCCTCAAGAGGTGAAGTCCTCAAGTCCTCTTTAGGAGTTGCTAGGGACTATGACGCTTGACTCCTTCGGTCGTCAAGTCCTCTTGAGGAGTCGTATGCTGAGCTGCGTCGCACGACTGGGACGGTGAGCACGCATGGCGAAGGTCTACGAGAAGATCGCGGACGAACTCCGCACCGAGATCCGCGCAGGTCAGCCCGGTCCCGGAGAACGACTCCCCTCGGAGTCCGACCTCTCCCGCCGCTTCGGCTACAGCGTCCCGACCATCCGCGAAGCCCTCCGCGTCCTCCAGGCCGAGGGCCTCATCGTCAAGCAGCACGGCCGCGGCAACTTCGTCCGCGAACCGCGCGTCCTCGTCCAGCGGTCCAACGCCCGCCACCAGTGGGAGAAGGACCGAGCCCGCAAGCCCCAGGAGAAGCGCGAGAAGACCGGCGCGACGGAACACGACACCGGGCTCACCATCAACGACCTGGTGTTCCACGCCGCCTACCGCGAGATCGAGGCACCGAAGAACATCGCCGAGGCCCTGGGAGTCGACGAGGGCACCCCCCTCGTCGAACGCACCTACCGCACCCGCTACAGCGCCGAACGCAACCCCTTCAACCTCGTCACCTCGTACCTCGTCCGCGCCCACGTCGCGGGCAATTCGGACCTCCTGGACGACACCAACGAGCCCTGGCCCGGCGGCACTTGGAACCAACTCCTCACCGTCGGCATCGAGATCGACCGCGTCGAGGAGCGCGTCACGGCCCGCCCGCCTACCGCCGAGGAAGCCGAGGAACTGGGCCTACCGCCCGGCACCGCCGTCCTCGTCCTCCGCAAGACCTCCTACGACACCGAGGGCCGGGTGGTGGAGATGTCCGACGTCACCCTCCCCGGCGACCGCACCGAAATGCTCTTCACGACCCACTTGGAAAGGTGGTGAGCCGTGAGGCGGCGCATCATCATCGTCACGGCCGTCCACGGACCCTCCGCGCACTTCCTCGCCGACGCCTACAAGTCGCTGTGCGAACAGGAGTTGCCGGACGGTTGGGAGTGGCACTGGCTCATCCAGGAGGACGGCGCCGGCGACCAGGTCTCTCCCCATGTACCGGACGACCCGCGGGTCAGCTTCCGGCAGGGTCGGCGCGGCGGCCCCGGCGTCGCCCGCACCATTGCACTCGCCCACGCCGACGGTGACTACATCAAGATCCTCGACGCCGACGACCAGCTCACCCCGGGCGCCCTCGCCCGCGACCTGGCCGCCCTCGAAGCCGACCCCACCCTCGGCTGGGCCACCTCCCGCGTCCTCGACCTCCTCCCCGACGGCACCACCGCCGGCTTCCCCGGCGACCCCGAACCCGGCCCAATCGAGCGCCAAGCCGTCGTCGACCACTGGACCACCCACGACTACCGCGCCCAGGTCCACCCCGCCACCCTCTTCGTCCGCCGCGACCTCCTCCTCGCCGTCGGCGGGTGGATGGCCCTCCCCGCCTCCGAGGACACCGGCCTCCTCCTCGCCCTCAACGCCGTCGCCCGCGGCTGGTTCACCGCCGAGGTAGGCCTCCTCTACCGCAAGTGGGAAGGGCAGATGACGAGTCAGGCGGCGCATGTGGACACGGCGGAACGGGATGCGCGGATGGCAGTGGTGGAGGCACGGGCGCGGGCGTTGGAGGGGATGGGGTGGCGATATCCGGCGTGAGACTTGGTGAATCTTCCTGGCCTGACCAGCCGTGGCAAACACTCGCCTGGCCAGCGCTTCAGGCACAGCACCTCCGACCTCTCCATCGATCGGCCAGGCATCAAACTGTCACGCTGTACGTGACATCGGTACTGTCTCGGCGAAGGTCCGCGACCAGTTATGGGACGCGGTCAGCGCCTCTGCGGAGGAAGGAGTAGCCGTGCTGGTCCACCCCGCCGACAACGAGCAGGGCTTCGAACTGAGAACAGCCGGCCAACACCGCCGCAAACCAATCGACTTCGACGGCCTGACCCTGATCGCATACACAGGAGACGCCGAACCCGACGGCGGTAAAGACATCGCAAACCCGCCCTAACACTGCAGGTCACGAAGGGTGGTCCCCGCGCAGGCGGGGGTGAGCCGGCGTCGTTCTGCTTCATCAGCTCCTCGAAGTGGTGGTCCCCGCGCAGGCGGGGGTGAGCCGCCGTCGAGCAGCTGCTGGGCGGTCGGTGCGATGTGGTCCCCGCGCAGGCGGGGGTGAGCCGTGGTGGCGGTCTGCCTTACACTCGACAGCGTTGTGGTCCCCGCGCAGGCGGGGGTGAGCCGTACTTGTGCAGCATCGCGGACGACGTGAAAGAGTGGTCCCCGCGCAGGCGGGGGTGAGCCGTCGAGTGCGGCTTGGGCGAGTTCCTTGATCTGGTGGTCCCCGCGCAGGCGGGGGTGAGCCGCAGCGTCGGTCTACTCGGGATGGCCCTGGGGCGTGGTCCCCGCGCAGGCGGGGGTGAGCCCTCGCGAACCGTGCCGGGAGCACCCGCACGGACGTGGTCCCCGCGCAGGCGGGGGTGAGCCGACGGTCGCCGGACAGGCCTCCGGCACGCTGGGGTGGTCCCCGCGCAGGCGGGGGTGAGCCGCTACCTTCAAATACTGGACGGCAATTCATGAAGTGGTCCCCGCGCAGGCGGGGGTGAGCCGAATTCACCGAGGTCACGGACCTTGCGGTTGGAGTGGTCCCCGCGCAGGCGGGGGTGAGCCGACTGACAACGAAACACAATCGAAACCGAGAACGTGGTCCCCGCGCAGGCGGGGGTGAGCCGTCGGACAGACGGATAACGGGAAGGGTGTGACAGTGGTCCCCGCGCAGGCGGGGGTGAGCCGCGTGATCATACGGTCTGCCGCTTCGCGAACTTGTGGTCCCCGCGCAGGCGGGGGTGAGCCGCCGCGCAGCGCGGCGGCCGCCCAGGTGCGGGCGTGGTCCCCGCGCAGGCGGGGGTGAGCCGCGTGACAACGCCGAGCGCGCCGAGCTGGCCCGGTGGTCCCCGCGCAGGCGGGGGTGAGCCGCGCTGGCACCCGGGCAAGCTGTTCCTCCCCGGGTGGTCCCCGCGCAGGCGGGGGTGAGCCGCCCGAACCTTCAACACCAGGGAGACGACATGAGTGGTCCCCGCGCAGGCGGGGGTGAGCCGGCGGCACCTGCACCTGCGAATTGATCGCGGAAGTGGTCCCCGCGCAGGCGGGGGTGAGCCGTCCTCCCGGACCCACATCGCACGGCGGTGGTCGTGGTCCCCGCGCAGGCGGGGGTGAGCCGAACGCGGCCCCGGGTACGGCTCGAACACGTCGTGGTCCCCGCGCAGGCGGGGGTGAGCCGGAGACCCTCGACCGGGCCCAGACCAGCCGGGAGTGGTCCCCGCGCAGGCGGGGGTGAGCCGCCGTTGGTCGCGGCGCGCTCCTGTCGGTCCTGGTGGTCCCCGCGCAGGCGGGGGTGAGCCGACCGCGAACAACGCGCTGTCCGGAGACCAGGTGTGGTCCCCGCGCAGGCGGGGGTGAGCCGATCCGTCAGGGCGTCGACCACGTCGTGGCGTAGTGGTCCCCGCGCAGGTGGGGGTGAGCCAGGGCCCGGCAGGTGGAGAGGGCGGGGTGGTGGTGTCCGGATGGCTGAGCAGTGTTCTCAGCCAGGAGACACAGACCTGCACGCCCAGACCTTCCGGGTCCAGCGACCGTTTTCTCTACTTCCGGGGACCGTTGTCAGTGGTGCCTGCTATCTCTGTTCATGCGGCGGTCTGCTGCCGCTGGGGAGATGGAGTGCCACATGGCGTTATCAGCTGTAGACGTCCGCTTATGGGGGAAGAGCCGAGGTCTGACGCGTCCATATCCGCTTGTGTGTCACCTGCTGGACACGGCCGTCGTCGCCGGGGCCCTCTGGGATGTGACGCTGACTGATGGCACGCGAGAGCGGTTGGCGCGGCAGTCCGGTGCCTCGGTGGATGTGTGCCGTCAGTGGCTGTGTCTGTGGGCGGGATTGCATGACCTGGGGAAGATCAGTCCGCCGTTCCAGGCGATGGTGCCCGACGCCTACAAGTCGGTGACGCAGGACGGGAGATACAGCCACACTCCCGGTGCGGAAACCGAACGGCTACGACATGACGTCGCCGGACACTGGGCCATGACGCAACTCCTCGCAGACTGGGGATATCCCCAGGCGCGAACCCCTTCGCGTTCACCGCACCACCAGATCGCACAGCTTCTCGGCGGTCACCACGGTCGATTCCACCGAGCACTCGAACCGAAGCATCTGCGCAACCTGGAAGGCCACTTGCCGGGACTCGGGGGCACCGAGTGGGCGGCACAGCGACGGACCCACGCCGATGCTGTCGCGCGGATGGTGGGAAGCGGAGCGCCGATACCGTCGCTGCAGGCGCCTCTGCCCGCAGATGTGGCCGTGCAGTTCCTGGGGCTGATCGTCGTGGCCGACTGGCTGGCGAGCCAGGAGCAGGTCATCGAGCGGAGACTGCCGCCAGCAGGCTGGCAGGCAGGTGAGGCGGAGTTGCAGCAGCACTGGCGTGTCGCGGAGTCGCAGGCACGGCGCATTGTGGCGGACGCCCGACTCGGGGCTGCGCGGTTTCCCGGCCGGGACTTCGGCGAGCAGTTCCCCTTCGCCCCCAACGAACTCCAGGCTGATCTCGCGGAGAAACTCCCCGAGTTGGCGGCCGACGGTGCGGGGCTGCTGCTGGTCACCGCGCCTACCGGAGACGGCAAGACGGAGGCCGCGCTGCACGCGGCGTCGGTGATGGCCGCGTCCTCCGGGGCGAGCGGGTTGTACTTCGCACTGCCGACGATGGCCACCGCCGACGCCATGTTCGGGCGTGTGGCGGAGTTCGCCCAGGGCAACGTGACGGGCGATCGGGCGATGACGCTCCTGCACAGCATGGCCTGGCTGAGCGACGCCTACGCCGGCGGGACGACTACTGTTCCGGCGGAGGCCACCGGGGGTGTGGGCGCCACCGTCTCGGACGGGGCTTCAGGGATGGAAGCAGGTCACTGGCTGCGAGGGGCGAAGCGCGGGCTGCTGGCCCCGCTGGGCGCGGGCACGATCGACCAGGCATTGATGGGCGTGCTGCCGGTGCGCTACAACGCGCTGCGGTTGTCGGGCCTGTCGAACAAGGTATTCGTCGTCGACGAGGCTCACGCGTACGGGCCATGGATGCACAGCCTGCTGGTCCGGCTGCTGGAGTGGCTGGGCGCAATGGGGACGCCGGTGGTGCTCTTGTCCGCAACCCTGGCCGGGCGGACAGCCACATCCCTCGTGGAGGCCTACCGCCGTGGCTGCGGCTTCAGCGATCCGATCAGCGTGGAGCCCGTGTATCCCGGCTGGCTCTACGTCGACGCCGGCACCGGCAGCGTCTCGCCGCCGCGGCCGGTGGTCAGCAGCAGGCCCCGCACGATCCGACTCGACCTCGAACCGGTCTCGTGGGACACCGACACCAGTCCGGCGAGCGTCGACTCCGTACGGCCGGGAACCCGCAGCGCTGCACTGCTCGAACACCTGCGGCCAGTCATCGACGAAGGTGGCTGTGCCCTCGTCTGCTGTACGACGGTCGCGGAGGCGCAGCGCACCTTTCGGCTGCTGCAAAGGTGCCACCCGGAACTCGCGGCGGAGCCGGAAGGCCTGATGCTGCTGCACTCTCGTTACCCGGCCAAGCGCCGAAGGGAGATCACCGAGGCGTGTGAGAGCGCCTTCGGAAAGCCGGGCAGTGGTGACAGAGCAGGACAGCGTCCGCACCGGTCGGTACTCGTGGCGACTCAGGTCGTGGAGCAGTCACTCGACCTGGACTTCGACGTGGTGATCAGTGACCTCGCTCCTCTGGCGCAGTTGCTGCAACGGGCGGGGCGATGTATGCGCCACGACCGTTCCGGCCGCCCGGGCTGGATCGGTGACGCACCGCGTCTGGTCGTTCTGGAACCGGTCTCCGGCGATCGGGTCACTGTGCCGGCGACTTGGGGCACCGTCTACGACACCGCTCTGCTGCAACGGACGTCCCTGTTGCTGCACGACTTGCAGCAACAGGGCATCTCGGTGCCGGGAGATGTGCAGCACCTGGTCGACGCCGTCTACTCGGAGGACTTCGCGGATCGCCTGTCGGATGCAGCCGCTGCCGAGTTGCGTAGGGCCGATGCGCAACGGGAGGCGACGGCGCTGGCAGAAGAGCAACTGGCGATGATGACAGCGGTCCCCGGACCGACCGGCCTGCTGAACCTGGCGAGACTGAGCGACGACGGCTTGGGCCTGCTGGACGAGGCGCTGCTGACCACCCGACTCGGCGCGGACTCCGAGCGTGCGGTGTGCTTGTACCGCCAGTCGGACGGGGCGCTGGCTCTCGATCCGGATGGGCGGATTCCCGTTCCCACGGTGGGGCAGAGCCGGACAGCACTGGATGACGTACGACACATCATGCGGCAGGCGGTTCCCGTTCCCGGTCGGTGGCTGGCCCAAGCCGGCGCCGAGCAGGAGCCGCCTCCTGACTGGTCCGCCCACCACGTGCTCGCTGACCTTGTGGTCCTGCGCATGACTCCGACGCCACTGGAGCTGCTGGACGGAGATCCTCAAGGCGACAGTTGGTCGTGCCGCGTGGGGGACCACACCCTGGCCATGACCGACATCGGCCTCCGCCGCATTTGAAAGCTCCTACCAGGAGCACATTCAGCCTGCCCGACCATCCTGCTTCGGAGGCGTTATGCCCGTTGCCGATCCTTACGACCTGTGGGAAAAGCCAGCCGTGCCCGTGAGATGGGCTGAACACGCCGATCCCGACAAGCGACCGGAGGCCGTGGGTTTTCGAGAACTACTCACGCGTGCACACGAGATCAGTGCCCTGGCGGTGCCGCTCCCGCCCGCCCTCTCAGGCCTTTACCGCATCCTCTACGCCCTGACGGCGAGAGTCACCGGACTGGACTCGCCACAGGGCTGGCATGACCGGCGCGAACGGATCGCTGACGAGGGCCACTTCGACTCGGAGGGCGTCAACGCATACATCGCCAGGTACCTCGACCGGCTGCGTCTCTACGACCCGCGGCATCCCTTCCTACAAGATCCCCGGCTGGCCACCGAGTGTGAAAAGCCGGCTGGGGTGAACAAGCTGGCGATCACCCGCGCTTCGGGCTCCAACCAGGCCTGGTTCCAGCACACCTTCGACTCTCGGCCTGCTCCGCTGTCCTCCCTTGAGGCGCTTCTGCATCTGCTCGTGTGGCGCTACTACGGGCCGGCCGGTCGGTGTGCCACGCGCACGCACCAGCAGACCAAGGAGGCCAACTCCAAGGCCGGCCCCTTGCGTAGCGCCCTCTCCTACCACCCTGTCGGCGCCACGCTGTTCGAGACGCTGCTGGCAGGGGTGCCAGAGCCCGATCCTCACAGCTCGCCGGAGTCCGACCTCTGCCCCTGGGAACGTGAAGAGCTACCGAACCCACTGGACATCAAGGGCGAGGTGGCAGGGCCTCTCTCCGGCCTGACCGCCCGCTCGCAACACGCCGTGCTTCTCGTCCCCGACGCCTCCGGTCAGCACGTCGAAAACAGCTACATCACTTGGGCGTTCCGCGACGGGATCCCACGCAACGACGATTTCCTGATCTGGCAGACCAGCCAGGCGGGCAATCCCTACGCCCGTTATGCGGACGCACAGCGGGCGTTGTGGCGGGACCTGGACGCACTGCTCCTGCAGGACGTTCCAGGGACGGATGCGCGTAGGCCGCGCATCTTCGCCAGTGCTGTGGAACTGGGCTTCGATCTACGCGTGCAGGCCCTCGGGATCGAACAGGATGGCCAGGCGAAAGACACGCAGTTGGTGTCGGCGTCGACTCCACCGATTCTTTCTCTCGCGGAAGAACGCGATCCGCAGACCGCCCGCATGGTGGGACTCCTCCGGATCAGTGGAGAAACCGCGGGGGCCCGACTGGATAGGGCCGCGAAGCGGGCCTGGGCTGTCTTCAGTAATGCCCGAAAGGCGAAGGACTGTGCGTGGTCGCAGGAGGCCGCGGCCCGGTACTGGCCTGCCGCCGAGAGCGAATTCTGGGAGCGGCTGGAAGAGCGCCGCTTCGAAGGCGCAGGCCAGTCCTTCCGCCAGATCGCCGAAGGCATCTACAACCAGGTCACCCGGAACGCCACCCGCATGATGCGAGGCGCAAAGGCCGTGGAATCCGTACGCATCGAGCTTTACGGAGGCCGGCCCAAGAAAACAAAACCGAAGGACCGAAAGAGCCTTCCCTCCACCGGCGCCGAACAGAAGGGCCAAGCATGACCACTGCCAGCACCACAACACCGCCCGCAGAGGCGCCCAAAGCACCCTCGCCGTGGCTGGCTCACGCCCGAGTGTTCGTCGCCCATATCGAGAAGATCTGCGTTGCGGATACGGGTGCCAGGGCGGCTCTGCGCAGCGGCTTGGGTAAGCGTTTGGACGAGGTACCGCGTATGCACCGCATCGTCGCCCCTCTACTGCCGCAGGCAGCTCAGGACGAACACACTCAGCGTGCCTTCTACACCGTGGCCGCGCTGATCGCAGCGCAGAAGTCGGAGGCCCTCCGGGCGTCGCGCTTCGCATCCTCCACCGAGGCCGAAGCCGGCCGAGAGGGTGATCAGGCCGCCGTCGGCATCTCTCCCTACGGCGTCTCCCTGGGCAGCACGTTCGCGGCGGCTGTCGCCCTGGGCCATGGAGGGCTGCGGGAGAGCGCGGCCGAGACCAGGCTGAACCTGCTCACGAGGCAGAGCCCAGCGGGACTGCACCGTCATCTTCCGTCCTCAGTACGGCAGTTGTGCGACAAGAGGACACCACCGGACTGGGCCCAACTCCTCGTCCACCTACGGGCATGGCCGACCCACCGAAGGAGCATCGGGCGTCGCTGGCTGCAGGACTTCTACCGCGCCCGCCACAAGGCAGTACTCGACGCAGCGCTTGAAGCCGACGACGCCACGCTCCCCGAAGACTCCCAACTCTGACTTCCGAACAACGGGCCACCGCCCCGCCGCACTGCCGACCCACGATCCAAGGGACCACCATCATGACCGCTCATCTGCCCGTTCCCACTCCGGGCCGGTTCATCTGCGCCCACATCGTGCAGAGCATCCCCTATGCCAACCTCAACCGGGACGACACCAACTCCGTCAAGACCGTGCAGTACGGCGACCGGGAGCGCACCCGCGTCAGCAGCCAGTGCTGGAAGCGAGCAGTGCGCAACTACTTCCAGCGGGCAATCGGCGAACAGGCCCTGCGCACCCGTCGCATCGGTGAGGCGGTCGAGAAGCACCTCCGCGAAGAACGCCAGTGGCCGGCCGACCTCGCGCGCCGAGCGGGGCAGCACATCACGGCGGGCAGCAGCATCACGGCCGACCCGCCCTCCGACGATGCGCCGGCCTGGACGACCAACGCCGCGGTGTACGTCCCCACGACGGCGGTCACCGAACTCGCCGATATCGCCGAAGCCCACCGAGTACAGCTCGAAGCAGCGAAGGATATGAAGAAGGGCGTGAAGAGCGTCCTGCCCGCGGCAGGCATCGAGGGTGTTCTTCGCTCCCGCAACGGCGTCATCAACCTCTTCGGCCGGATGCTCGCCGAAGTCGACAAGGCAGGCGTCGACGGCGCCGTCCAGGTCGCCCACGCCCTGACCACGCACGGCACCGACGTCGAACTCGACTACTTCGCAGCCGTCGACGACATCACCGACGCCTGGAAGGACACAACCGGCAGTGCCCACATGGGCAGCAGCGAATTCAGCGCCGGGGTCTTCTACCGCTACGCCACGATCGATCTGGCGGACCTGCTGCGCAACATCGGTCCCGACCTGACCACAGCCCGCCAGTTGACAACAGCGTTCCTTGAGGCCTTCGTACTGTCCCTGCCCGAGGCCAAGAAGACCGCCACCGCTCCGCACACCATCCCCGACCTCGTGCACCTCACCGTCCGCCAAGACCGTCCGGTGTCCTATGCGGCCGCGTTCGAGCAGCCCGTGACCGCCGACCGCACCGGCGGTTTCTCCGCGCCGTCACGCGCCGCGCTCGACCACTACGCACAGGCCGCAGGCCGACTTCTCGGCGGCCGCGGACTGGTCACCGCAGGCTGGGCCGGCCTGGAGACCACGGATCTGGCCGGCCTGGGCCGACGGTCCGACTCCTTCGACGAACTCATCACGGCCTCGGTCGCCGCCGCGCTCGGAGAGGAAGCCGCAGCGTGAGCACGCCCCAAGACTCTGGGCAGGAACCAGTCGGGATCCTGCTGCACCTGGCCGGACCACTCCAGTCCTGGGGAACACACAGCGCATTCAACGAGCGTGACACTTCCCGGTTTCCGACCCGCTCGGGGATCATCGGCCTCCTCGCGGCCGGCATGGGGCGGCAACGCGGTGAGCCGATCAAGGATCTGGCCCGCCTCTCGTTGACCACCCGAACCGATCGCCCTGGTGTGCTGCTGCGCGACCTCCACACCGCAGGCGGCGGGCTGCCCACCAAGGCCACCGTCACCACTGCCGAAGGCAAGAAGAGGCCCCCGGGAAAGGGCACCCTGCTCTCTCACCGGGCCTACCTGGCGGACGCCGCCTTCACCGCCGTCCTCACCTGCGACGACGCGGAGTTGCTCCACCACTGTGCGCAGGCCCTGACCAGGCCGGTGTGGCCCCCGTACCTCGGCCGCAGAGCCTGCCCACCCGAAACCCCACTGCTGATCGGAGTGGTCACCAATCCGCTGCACCACCTGATCCGCATCCCGCTGGCCCGGAGCGCGCCCACCGACGCACGCGATGGGACCTCGCCCCGGGTGGAATTCCACAGCGACGCCCCCCTGCACCACCTGCCGCTCGCACCTGACGCCGCCGTACCCGATGGCCACCTGGACGGCAGCGCTCCCGTCGGAGAGGTGACCGACGACCCGGTCGATCTGTCTCCAAAGCGCCGGGTCTACCGCGCACGCCCCCTGTACCGCCGCACTCTGCGGCTGCCGGCGACACCGTACGGCGGTCTGGGTGCCGACTACCTGACCGCTCTGCAGGACTACCTGGAACCACTCACCAGCCGGGAGCAAGGAGACGCCGCATGACGCTCTGGCTCACCCGCATCCAGCCGGACCTTCGTTACCGCGACGCCCGCCGCGACCTGGCCAGCGCCGTGGGGATGCACCACCGCCTGATGATGCTGTTCCCCGACGGTCTGGGCCCCACCGCCCGGAACCAACTCGGTGTCATGTTCCGTGTCGAAGAAGGCACCGGCCCAGCCCGAAGCACCAGCATCCTCGTCCAGAGCCGCGGACGCCCAGACCTCGACCGTCTGCCCAGCGCCTACGGCACCGCGGTCACCAAGGACATCAGCACACTCCCTGATCTGCTCACCACCGGACTCACCGTTCGCTACCGCATCGACGCCAATCCCGTCCGAAAGCCCGGGCACACCACTCGCGCAGCGACGAAAGCCAAGTCCGTCATACCGCTGAGCGGGCCTGACGCGGACGACTGGTGGGTCCGTCAGGCCGAACAACGCTCGGGTCTGAAGCTCACCAGCAGCCACAGCACACCGCTGGCCACCAGCCACGGCGAACGAAGCCAGGACAAGAGGCACATCACCCTGGCCCGCACCCGCTTCGAAGGGACCGCTGTCGTCACCAACCCCCAACTCCTGCGTGAGCGCGTCCTCGAAGGCATCGGCCGAGGAAAGTCATACGGCTGCGGCCTCCTCAGCCTTGCCCCTCACCGGCAGGCACGGTAGCCGCATGTCCCGAACGAACACTGCACGGCGCAGACTCACAGCACCGACAGTCGCCATGCTTCCGCGCGTGGGCGACTCCCTGTCCTTCCTCTACCTCGACATCGTCCGCATCCATCAGGACGACACCGGTGTCTGCGCCCGCGTCACCACCGAGGAGCGGGGCACCGAACTCGTCTACCTGCCGACCGCAGCCCTCAGTTGCGTACTGCTCGGCCCAGGAACCAGCATCACTGCGCGGGCCCTCAGCACCCTGGCTCGGCACGGCACCACAGTGGTCATCGCAGGATCCGGCGGCGTCCGGACCTATGCCGGCATCACCCCCGATTCACTGAGCACCACCTGGCTCGAAAGCCAGGTCCGCGCCTGGGCGGACGACGGCCGGCGCCTCGCAGTCGCCACCCGCATGTACGAGCACCGCTTCGGCCGGGGCACCGCTCCGGCCGAAGCCGGCCTCGCCCAACTCCGCGGACTCGAAGGCCAACGCGTCAAGGCGATGTACAAACTCCTGGCCCAACAGCACCGCATCGGCCGCTTCAAACGGGCCTACGACCCCGACACGTGGGACACGCAGGACCCGGTCAACCTCGCCCTCTCCTCTGCCAACACGTGCCTGTACGGCATCGTCCACGCCGCTCTCCTCGCCATGGGCTGCTCGCCTGCCCTGGGCTTCGTCCACAGCGGCAACCAACAGGCCTTCGTCTACGACATCGCCGACCTGTACAAGGCCGAACTCACCATCCCGCTGGCGTTCTCACTCAACGACAGCCCCAACCCCGAGGCAGAAGCGCGCCGCCGCTTCCGGGACGGTCTCCGCCTCTTCAAGCTCATGCCGCGCATCGTCACCGACGTCCAACGCCTTCTGGTGCCCGAAACGGACGCCGAGGAGCCCGACCCCGAAGAGCAACTCGTCGACCTGTGGGACCCCGTCTCCGGGCCTCTCCCCGGAGGCGTCAACTACTCGGCAGAAGCCGAATGAACCACAGGAAGGGCACCGTCGTATGGCGTCGATGATCACCCTCACCATGTCCGCCGTGCCCGACCATCTCCGCGGAGCATTGAGCCGCTGGCTCCTCGAAGTCACGCCGCAGATGTACGTCGGTACTGTCTCGGCGAAGGTCCGCGACCAGTTGTGGGGCGCGGTCAGCGCATGTGTGGAGGAAGGAGTAGCCGTGCTGGTCCACCCCGCCGACAACGAGCAGGGCTTCGAACTGAGAACAGCCGGCCAACACCGCCGCAAACCAATCGACTTCGACGGCCTGACCCTGATCGCATACACAGGAGACGCCGAACCCGACGGCGGTAAAGACATCGCAAACCCGTCCTAACACTGCAGGTCACGAAGAGTGGTCCCCGCGCAGGCGGGGGTGAGCCGTTCTGTCACAGCGCCGACCCGGAGGTGACGACGTGGTCCCCGCGCAGGCGGGGGTGAGCCGTCGTCGTCTGACGGGGACGGCGGGAAGTCGGCGTGGTCCCCGCGCAGGCGGGGGTGAGCCGCCAATCCGCATTGATTTGGATTGTGTGGCCGAGTGGTCCCCGCGCAGGCGGGGGTGAGCCCCGAAAGCTTCGCTGATTCTGACGCTCGAAGACGTGGTCCCCGCGCAGGCGGGGGTGAGCCGACTTACACACTCACTCGCTCCGGTCCGGAACGGTGGTCCCCGCGCAGGCGGGGGTGAGCCGGCTCGTTGAGTCGCGTTTTCCTGGTCAGTGGGGTGGTCCCCGCGCAGGCGGGGGTGAGCCGGCCAGGAAAGCGAGGAGACAACACTCGTCCGGGTGGTCCCCGCGCAGGCGGGGGTGAGCCGGCGACCGGCATCAACAAGGGCAGCGTGGCCCGGTGGTCCCCGCGCAGGCGGGGGTGAGCCGGCGACCGGCATCAACAAGGGCAGCGTGGCCCGGTGGTCCCCGCGCAGGCGGGGGTGAGCCGACGTGGTCGTTCATCGAATTGGAATCCGAAACGTGGTCCCCGCGCAGGCGGGGGTGAGCCGATTCTTCCCACACAACTTCGAATGAGGCTGTCGTGGTCCCCGCGCAGGCGGGGGTGAGCCGTTTCAGGCGGGCGACCGGCACTCTCTCCTCGAGTGGTCCCCGCGCAGGCGGGGGTGAGCCGTGGGAGGCGAGCCGGTTGGCGCCTTCGATGGAGTGGTCCCCGCGCAGGCGGGGGTGAGCCCCCGCCGCGCCTGGTCCCAGGTCCTGGACGGACGTGGTCCCCGCGCAGGCGGGGGTGAGCCGGCTGGCAGGGAGGGGGCGGGGTGCCAGCGAGCGTGGTCCCCGCGCAGGCGGGGGTGAGCCGTTCGTGCGGAGACAGCTCGACGACCAAGTGCGGTGGTCCCCGCGCAGGCGGGGGTGAGCCGTAGGGTTGGGGACCATGGGGTCCGCCTCTCTTGTGGTCCCCGCGCAGGCGGGGGTGAGCCGCCCTCTTGCAGTACAACCGCCGCCGCCCCACCGTGGTCCCCGCGCAGGCGGGGGTGAGCCGGCGGGTGGTGCGTGATGTGGACCGCCAACTGTGTGGTCCCCGCGCAGGCGGGGGTGAGCCGACGATGACCTCGAACTCGTCTGGAACGAGGCGGTGGTCCCCGCGCAGGCGGGGGTGAGCCGTGGCGTGAGCAGACCGCCCGTTGTCTCGCGGAGTGGTCCCCGCGCAGGCGGGGGTGAGCCGCAGCGGTAGCCGCGTCTTGACCGGTGGGAGGTGTGGTCCCCGCGCAGGTGGGGGTGAGCCGGACGTCACGGAGGTCCTGGAGGAACTGGCGCAGTGGTCCCCGCGCAGGCGGGGGTGAGCCGGCCCGTCTTGCGGTCCTCACCCAGGTAGGTGCGTGGTCCCGGCGCAGGCGGGGGTGAGCCGCAGCACCGACGCGCTCAACCAGCCCGCGGTCAGTGGTCCCCGCGCAGGTGGGGGTGAGCCGGAGGCCTACGGCACGTCGCCCTCCCAGTCCCAGTGGTCCCCGCGCAGGCGGGGGTGAGCCGACGGCGGTCCAGACGATCACGGACCGGTACGCGTGGTCCCCGCGCAGGCGGGGGTGAGCCGAACATGTTCGTGGAGATTTTCAACAAGGTCGCGTGGTCCCCGCGCAGCGGGGGTGAGCCGGTGGTGAGCGGCTGATGGCTGGCTTTGTTCACGAGAAGCGGTTCTGGCTCAGCTTCCGTGCAGCGGCAACTCTGCGTCACGCCAACAGGACGCGTTTCCGGAGGAGTTGGAAGCCAGCCCGGCCGAACATTTGGCGCTTGAGCATCTTGATGCGGTTGACGTGGCCCTCGACCACGCCTGAGCTCCAGGGCAGGCTCAGGCCGGCGGTCACGGCGTCATGGTCTCGGTCGATGCCCGCGGCGAGGGTGTGAAGGCTGGGGAGGTCGTCCTGGCGGACGGCGTTGAGCCACTCGGGCAGCTGCTGCCCTTGGCGTTCGGTGAGCATGGTCGCGAAGTGGCGGACGTGGTTGGTGAGTGCTTCGAGTTCGGGGCAGTTCGTCAGGACTGCTTTGAGTCGGAGTTGCTCGGGTTCGGAAAGGGTTTCTGGGCGGCTGAGAATCCATCTGGTCACGAGTCGGGGTGGCGGTGGTTGGGCGGTGACCGGGCGGGGTGACGTGCGCTTCTTCCTGATGTAGGCGCTGACAATGCCGTAGCTGCCCTTGTAGCCGAGCGGGACGATCTCCTCCCATAGCTTCCAGGCGTTGGTGCAGCCCTCGTTCCAGCGGTCGTCGAGGTAGGGCTTGTACTCGTCCAGGGCGGAGGTCCGGTTGTACGGCCACTGTCCTCGGAAGAGGTCTTCCGGTCTGGCGGCGTCGGCAAGGCTTTTGACGGTGCGGTGGGTCATGTGGAGTTGGCAGCCGATTGACCGGCGGCTTTGGCCGGCTTCAAGCATCGCGTGGACGGTGGCGTGCCTGGTCCGGATGCGGTTGGCAAACCGGTCGCTCTTCCAGGGCGAGACCGGGACGTCGTCAGCGGCTTCGGTCTCGTCGACCTTGTCCTTGACCGGTTCGGGGACGAGGACTCGGAGGCACTGACGTTGCCGGGCGACTTCGCGCTCGGCGGCCTGGCCGAGGTTGTGCCAGAGATGCCACCGGTCAGCGACCTCGACGGCTTGGGGCGCACCGACCGTGGTGCCGTCTGCGAAGAACGGTGCCCGGTCCCGGCAGACGACCTCGATGCCGGGGCGCTTCGCCAGCCACTGGGCCAGGCTGGACGCCTCTCGATCCGGCAGCAGGTCCACCG
Organism: Streptomyces sp. NPDC058045; assembly: GCF_042885635.1. Lineage (NCBI taxonomy): Bacteria > Bacillati > Actinomycetota > Actinomycetes > Kitasatosporales > Streptomycetaceae > Streptomyces > Streptomyces sp. NPDC058045. Next base: position 120,901 of record NZ_JBHVRR010000009.1, read on the forward strand.
GTCGTCGGCTTTCGACATCGACCAGCACAGTGCCGTAGTGGCGGCCCTTGCGCGTTGCGTACTCATCGACGCCGACCACCCGCGGCGGCGACGCTTCTGGCTCGGGAAGCGCCTTGACTAGACGTAAGACCGTGCTCCGGCTCACCGACACCCCAAGGACGGTAGCCAGCCGGGCGCCAGCCCGGCCGGCCAGGGCGAGACCGAGCGAGGCCAGCGTCGAGCGCAGTCGTTTCGTGCGCTGTCCGTACCTGCGGGTCAGGCCGGATATCTGCTCCACGAAGGTCTGGCGCGGACATACCGTGTTCCGGCAGCGGAACCGCCGGACGCGAAGTTGCAGGACAACCCGTCGTCCTCCGCTCGGCACATCAGCAGGAAACCGCAGGTAGGAGCTGTGCACGTGAGCGGACCAGATCCCGCACCCCGGGCAGGAGGCGCCAACCGTTGTGCAGTGCGCGTCAACACGCACTATCGCGATGTTCACGTCCACGGACAGCACCGCGATGTCCGCGACCGACAGGAACAACAGCTCCTTCAGACGGAGCACGATCTCTTCCACGGCCCCGAACTGTCAGCCCAACTGCCGTGACCACGGCCCATTTTCGGGCGACTTCGCGCACCAACCCCAGACACTCAGCCGTCACTCACAGTTGCCGCTGCACGGAAGCTGAGCCAGAACCGCTTCTCGTGAATAGAGCCAAGAAGGCCGGCACGCGCATTGAGCCCCTCGTTCACGGTGACTATCGGGGCGCGCAGCCCACCCCCGCGGTTCTCATCACGGTCGATGCCGACGGCACCCTCGGCCTGGCACAGATACGTGGTCCCCGCACAGGCTGGGGTGAGCCCTTATCCCAAACGCTACACAGCGCATCATCATGATGCAGTTCCCGCGCAGGCGGGGTCGCCGTGCAGCCAGCAGCAAAAGGCAGGAAACAGCCCCGGTACCCAAGAGGTAGGTACGGGGCCGTTCCATCTGGCCCACCCTGCCGTACGGGGGAACAGCGGTGGCAGGGCCTGGCCCTCCCCTCCCTTGCCGGTGCCATGGCATAGGAAGGGCGGGGAGGACGCACGCGACTACTGCATGGCGTGCGCCTCAGTGGCTTACGTCATATCCGCCGGATGGTTGTCAGGCCCATGTGTGCCCGGTTGGTGGCGAGGACGCGTTCGACGTACTGGTCGAGCATGTCAGGGCCAGCGCCCGGCGGTATGGGATCGAGACCGATCGTCACGCACGTCGGCCACCCACTGACGATACGCAAGCGCCACTCCGTGGGCGTGGCCGCGAGCCGCATGAGATACCGGGGGTGCCCGTAGTCGAGGGCGGCGTAGGGGCTGCGGATCAGTAGATGCGCGCCGATGGTCGACGGTCGCTCGGTCGCCGGTCGCAGGCGCATCCCGTCGACCATGCCCATCAGACCGGCCTCGATGCCCTCGGCGGTCTCCTCTGGTCGCCGTGGCGGCCGGTGGCCGATCAGCAGGTGCGCCAGAGGACCGGCCGGGGTCGTGTCGAGCCACGTCCTCACCGTGCACCCGGCAACGAAGCCGGGGCCGGGTACGGCCCGGATGGTCATCGCCATACCAGCTCCGCCCAGACGTATTTGCCGAACGGGCGGGGAGCGACACCCCACTTGTGCGCCAAGGCGTCCAGGACGATCAGGCCGCGTCCCCGCTGGCGGTCCGCGCTCGGAGCCTTGACCCTCGGGTACCGCCGCGACGGGTCGTGCACCTCGACACGCACCCGGCCCGCCGACGCGGAGAGGACGACGGCGACGGAATCGCCCGGCTCGGTCCCGTACCGAATGGAGTTGGTGACCAGCTCGGAAACGATCAGCTGTAGGTCCTCGATGAGGGCGCGAGGAGCGTCCGGCGTGTACCGCTCTACGACTTCACGTGCATACGCGCGCGCCTTGCTGACGGAGCCGGGATCACTGGCGAACACGGCTTGTTGTGGCGGGCCGGCCGGTGGCGGGCAGCAGGGCGGAACTTGCTGTGTCGGATGTTCTGGCATAGACGTGCGAACTCCTTCAGAGGAGTGCGACCCCAGCGCATAGCTTCGTAACGCCAACGGGGCAGCCGGTTACGTTTCGTGCCTCAGAGTGCACCTCTAGCTACCTACTCAGCAAGTACTCTCACGAAAGAATGAGAATTTGCATGTAATGCCGAGAGTGGCTACAAGGGGGAGGCGTCGCAGGTGACACGGCCTGATGGCACACGGCAGACTGTCGAGCAGGACATGGAAGCGGAGGGGATCGTGAGCACACCCACGGTGCGTCGGCGACGACTCGGCGCGAAGCTGCGGGCCCTACGTGACGGCCTCAATCTCACTTTGGAGGACGTGGCCGAGAAGTCCGAAGGGACCGGGCGGCCGATCACGGTCGCTAAGTTGTCGCGGATCGAACTCGCCCGTAGCGCGGCCAAGAACGCGGATATTGATGCACTGCTCGACCTGTACGGCGTCGAGGACGGCGAGCTGCGCGCGGCCCTGCTGGCACTCACTCGCGAGGGCGGGCGCCGCGGGTGGTGGCAGTCGTATCGCGGTGTCCTGTCGCCCGTGTACGAGGACTTGATCAGCCTTGAGGCGGAAGCCACTGCGGTGCGGACCTGGCAAATGGGAGTCATCCCGGGCCTGTTGCAGACCGGCGAGTACGCCAGGGAGTTCATGACCAGTATCGGCATGTCGGCCGCCGTCGAGGAAAAGGTGGACGCCCTTGTCGAGGTTCGCCTCGCACGGCAGGCCGTGCTGACGCGAGAGCAACCGCTCGGCCTGTGGGCGATCATCGGCGAACAGGCCCTACGGACCCGGTGCGTTGGCGAGGGCGTGATGCGCGACCAACTCGCAAGACTGACTGCCCTGTCCAAGCGGCCGAACGTGACCATCCAGGTATTGCCCGTCGATGCCGCACCGCATGTGGGGCAGATGGGTTCCTACACGATCCTCGGCTTCGAGGAGCACATCGACCTCGACGTCGTTCACGTCGAGAGCCTGACCTCAGCTCTTTACGTTGAGGACCGGGAACAAGTAGGCGTCTACCGGGACGCATTCGAGCGGTTGCGCGCCGCCGCGCTGCCGGTCGAGGCGTCCGCAGATTGCATCGCAGAGATAAGGAAGACACACCCATGACGCACATTGACGACGCCTCGACTCTCGCCGTTTCCTGGTGGAAGTCGTCAGCGTCCGGTACGCAGTCCGACTGCGTCGAGTTCGGCATCGTCGACGATCAGTCCGTCGCGGTGCGGGACAGCAAGAACCCGACGGGGCCCGCGCTGCTGCTGAGCCGTGAGCAGGTCGCCGGACTGGTGTCCGGACTCCGTGACGGCGGGTTGGACGTCTAACGCAACCGTGCACCAACAGGCGGCCCGCCCCGGCCGCGGCACCGACCAGCTCGTGAAGGTGTGATCCCCGCGCACGCGGGGGTCAGCCACCCCCGCACAAGACCGGCTACGGCGCGATCGCGTGCTCCCCGCGCAGGCGGGCAGTCGCTGGTGAAGAGGCAGTCGCGGTCGGGAGCTGTGTGGTCGGTGGTCCTGCGGACGCCCTTCCGCCCACTGGCACCTCGTACACCACTTCACACAACGCCGCCGGCACCACCAGATCCGCTGTCTCGACCGCGCGCCCGCCGTCATCGAGGAACGTCCGCCGGATGCGGATGCACGCGGCGCCCCGCTGGACGCCGAGGAGGACCGACTCCTCGGCGCTCGTCGTTCCCGGCTCGGACCGCTCCTCCGCCCGCACGACCGTGATGCCGATCTCCGCCATGCGCCGCACCACACCGGCCCCGGCGAGCGGTCCGCCGTCCGGGAGGACTACGAGTGAGCCGGACGTGATCGCGTACGGCTCCCAACTCACCGTCAGGTAAACGGGCTTGCCGTCGACCAGGTGCTCGTAGTCCGTCCGCACGCAGTAATCGCCTTCGGCGATGCCGAGCCGCTCGGCGATGTCCGCCGGCGCCGGCACCATGGCCTCACTCCGGCTCTCCCAGGTTTCGCCCTCCCCGAGGGCACCACAGTCCGGGCCTCCACGTGCTTCGCCTGCCCGGACGCCGACGCGCGTGCGGGTCATCTGCCGCCTGACCCGCTGCTCGACCACGTACGTACCCGACCCGGCCCGCCCCTCCAGGACGCCGTCCGCGATCAGGGCCTCCTGCGCGCGCCGGATGATCGCGTCGCTGACGTCGAATTCCTTTGCGAGCTGGGCGCGGGACGGGAGTTGGGTGCCCGGCGACCACTCGCCGACAGCGATCCGCTGCCGCAGCACGTCGGCGATCCGGAGGTAGGACGGCTGCTCTCGCATATGGAAAATCTAGCCGACCACCTTTAATCTAGACGTCCAGATGTCTCCTGGACGTCTAGATCATGCCCGCAGGCATGGTCCCATCGGCGATGGAGGAAGGCCCTTGCGCTCAGCCGAAGCGCGCATCGTGGAACTCCTGGCCCGCCTCGTCGCCGCCGGCTTCCACCCCCACAGGCAGGACGAGGACGGTTGCTTCGGGCTGGTGACGGACGTGCCGAGGCCCCTGTCGCCCGCGGTCTGGCGGGAGCTGTACGAACTGCTCGCCCTGGCCGACCGGTGGGGCCTGGAAAAACGCCCTGATGGCCTCACCGCCCGCGCGGTCATCAGAAAATCCCCGCCACAGACAAGGCCGTCCGGGAGGCGCGGCCCATCAGCGTTAGGGAGCTGACCAGCGTGCTCAACACTGTCCACCGCACCACGGAAGCAGCCGGAGTCGCGCGCCTGCCGCTTCAACTGCCGTACGCCGCAGAGGTGTTGTGATGCCGATGGTCAACCGCACCCACCGCACCGGCGCAGTCCTCGATGTCCACCCCAAGACCCGACTGTCCGCGCAGCGGACCGCAAGGAAGTAGTGACCCCGTCCATGGCAGTCAGGTCCATCCATGTCGCCCGTCACGCCCGTATCGCCGATGAACTCCGCCACCGGATCACGAACGGCAACCTCACCGCGGGGGACCAACTCCCTCCCGAAAGCGACCTCATAAAGCAGTACGAGACCAGCCGGCAGACAGTACGGGAGGCCCTCGCCGCGCTGGAGAACGAAGGCCTCATCGTCCGCCGCCACGGCCGCGGCAACTTCGTCCGCCCTTCCAGCGGCCACACCACCTACACACCCAACGCCCGCGGCCCGGAACCCCAAACGACCACAACCGTGGCCCTGGACACCACCGTCACCACCAACTCGACACCGGCCGATGCCGAGTTGGCCGCCCTCCTGGACGTCCGCCCCGGCACACGCCTCACCGAGTACACGTATCTGAGCAGCTACGCCGACCATCCCCACAGCCTGGCCCGGGTCTACGTACCCGACGACATCGCCAAGCGCCTGGCAGTGCCAGGCACCGGCACCTCGCCCACGAGCGATGACATCTCAGCCCAACTCACTGCGGCAGGTATCAAGTTCGCCGAGGTGACAACCCGCGTCACGGCCCGCCTCCCCGAACCCGAGGACACATGGGTCCTACGTATCGGAGCGGGCGCCCCAGTCCTCAGCATCCAACGCACCTCCCGCGACACCGACGGACGCGTAGTGGAGGCCGCCCTCCTACTCCTCCCCGGCCACAGCGCCGAAGCCCTCTTCACCACACACCCGGCCGCGGCGGGAGTACGGCCGGAGGGGTGACCTGCTGATGTTCAAGGGACAGAACCGCATTCCGCCTATCGCCAATGCCGGCAAAGGGACAGGCGTACGCCTCCTCGTGGAGGACGTTCTCGACGGAGTCCGCAACACAACGGGCTCGCTCTGCTGGTAGCCCGCCCGCAGCGCGTAGAAGGGGCCGGTTCCCCTGTCGTCCAGGTGGGAACCGGTCCCTTCTCCTCTGCTACTCAGCCCATCAATCAAGCTGCTCCGCATCCACCCGCGAAAAGATCAACTGCGTCTCCCCCTCGATCGGCCCGCGCCAACGCACCGGCGCCACCGGATGCCGCACAGCCCGCGCATACGCCGCCGGCGCATAGTCGTTCGGCAACCGGTACACGTGGAAACCGTGCCTCCGCATGGTCCCCAACAACTCCTCCGCCGACTCCCCAAGCCGCGCCATCCGCTCCGGCGTCACCTCCACCGCGATCTCGGCGTCCGGCGGGATCAGGTCCAGCAACGGCTCCAGCCCTCGCACCACCGCCCCCTCAGCCCCCTCAACATCAACCTTGACCACCCGAGCCCGCACCACCTCGTCAAGCTCCAGGACCTCCGTCAACGGCAAGGCCTCCGCCTCAAAACTGGACTCGGCCGGCCCCTCGTACGGAACGATGCTGTTGGCCCCCATGTTCGCCGAACTCGCCAGAACGAACCGCAACTTCTCCCGCCGATCCGACACCGCGGCATTCACCGCCCGAACGTTCCGGCACCCGTTCAACTCCACATGCTGCAACAACCTTTGATGGAACGCCGGCGACGCCTCAACAGCCACCACGCGGCCCGTCTCACCGACCAACCGCGACGCCAACACCGAGAACACCCCGATGTTCGCCCCGACATCCACCATCACGTCCCCGGGGCGCAGGCGGCTCTCCAGCCAACGGGTTACGTGGGGCTCCCAGACACCGAAGAGGTACAGGTAGCGCTGGATGAGGTCCCGGGTGTCGAGGGCGAAACGAGTGCCTAGGGGGCCGCCTGCAACCCGCTGGCGGGGCCTCTCCCGAAGAGCGTCATTGAGAAAGCGCCCCACAAGCGCCTCTTTCGCGGCGTACAAGCAAGCGTCGCGCACGTAACGCCGTCCCAGCGTGAGCAGACCTTCACTCACAAGCCCACGCACAAGATCGCCCCCGAACCATTCGGCCTCGGCTCACAACTGCAAGTCCACCGAGGATACGGAGGAGTCGCAACCTCAGTATTTCGGCTCACTTTCTCTACTTCATCAAGGCGGCTCGCTCCCCCCCCCGCGGCCTGGCTCCCCGGGCCGCCGCCCCTGCCTCCGCCCCGCTCCGCCCCGCTCTGGCCCGGTCCGCCCGGCCGCGTAGCAGCAGCAAGCACCTTGGCTAAGACCGCGTTTGAGATCTGGTCGTAGGACAATCGATCGGTGACGCGCCCCTTGAATTGTGACCGTTCCCTTGAAGAGCTTGAACGCACTCGCTGGCCAGCCCCGTCAGCCGGCGACACCCGTCTTGTCGCTACTGCACACGCTTTGCGGCGTCGGCCGATCGGCGAGCTGACCGTCGAGGACATGCGCTTGTTGATCGGGCAGGACATAGGCCTGCCCTACCTCCTGCCATTGGCACTGGAGGTACTGCGGGAGAACCCGATGGCAGAGGGGGACATGTACGAAGGTGATCTGCTGTCCGCGGTTCTCACCAGGAACCCATCGGTCTGGGCCGAGTTGTCCGAACTCGGCCGAGAGCTTCGCGTGATCGTCTCGAAGCTGCCTGCCCTGCCCTCTGACCTGCAGCAGAGGGTTGAGCGCTTCCTGACCCCATAGCGCACCGACGCAGGACGTCCCCCGCCGAAGGGAGGACCGGCGTATTCACGGAACGTCTCGCAGAAACAAGCGCGGGCCGGGACGCGTCGCCGGTCGGCCACGGGTGAGCCGACGGACCATGATGCCGATCGCCCAGCGGATCATGGTCTCCGAGCGGGCCGGGCTGGTCTCGTAATCACGCGCGAGGCGGCGGTGGGCGGTGAGCCACGAAAAGGTGCGCTCGACCGCCCACCTCTTGGGCTGAACCTGGAATCCGCGCTGGTCCGGAGCCTTGCGCACGATCTCCAACTCACGGCAGAGGATCGTGCGTGACCACTCCACGAGGCGACCTGCGAAGCCCTGGTCCGCCCAGATCCTCTGCACGCCCGGATGGTCCAGGCGAGGCCACAGCAACGAACGCTTCGCACCATCGCGGTCCTGGATGTTCGCCGCAACCACGTGAACAGTCAGAAGCAGGCCCAGGGTGTCCGTGATGATGAACCGCTTGCGGCCCTTCACCGTCTTCCCCGCGTCGAAGCCCCGGGTGCCGACAGGGACCGCATCGGCCGTCCGCACGGACTGCGAGTCGATCAGCCCGGCGCTCGGCTCCGCGCTACGGCCGTCAGCCTCAAGGACCCGGCCGCGCAACGTGTCGTGGACCTGCTCGACGGTGCCGTCGTCATGCCACCAAGGGAAGTACCAGTACACAGTCGGCCAGGGCGGGAAATCCTTCGGCGACTGGCACCAGGCACACCCGGTCCGTACCACATAGAAGATCGCGTCCACGATCTGCCGACGTGGGTGCTTCTCCCGTCGCCCGCCCTTCGGCCCAAACCCTCGCCGCCGGCAGTAAGGGCTCGACCAGAGCCCACTGCTCATCCGTCAGATCCGACGGAGACCCACCCCCAGAGCCACTCACGCAAGGCTCAACGACCACCCTCGCCCCAGGACACGACAGATCTCAAACGCGGTCTCAGCAACCGTCCGTGGCCCCGACCCAATCCACATAAAGCTACGGACCAGAAGGTTGCGGCCGTGGCGAGCGCACCACGGCCGCACCACAAGAGCACCAGATCGAGCGGGGAGCAGCGTGAAGTCACGGTGACAACAGCCAGCGCAACGGAGCCAAGATCCGATCGTTCGCCCAGGTCAGCGTATCAACCAGGCCCAACTGTCCCCAGCTTCCCAAGCTGATGGCGTGCCTTCAACCGCCGCCCATGGCTCAATCAGGTGTCACAGCCGTCACACCGTCACGAGCCGACCGCGGCCGACTGTCTGTTCCAGCCGTCCTGTTCACCGCACATAGCTCGCCGTAAGATCATCCAGTCGTCTGGAGGACTGCGGCTGAACTGGGGGATGGGTGGAGCAGGGAGAGCAACTCGTCACGATCGCTGCGGTGTTGCTGGGTGCGATGACGACGCATGTGACGAACTTCCTGATGGAGCGCAGCAAGAACCGGCACGAGTTGCATGTGCGCTGGGACGAGCGGAAGTTATCCGCGTATGAGGGGTACGTAGATGCCGTGCGGGCTGGCGTCTTCCTGGCGGTGCAGCTCTACGAGGTTCGGGAGGGGCTGCGGGAGAGTGACCAGGGGGAGGCTGAGGTCCGGCGGGAGATGGTGGAGGCCGGTCATCTTCGGGGGCGTGCCTTCGAAAGGATCATGCTGCTTGCTGGGGACGACGTCATCGAGGCGGCGCACGAGTTGAACGCAGCGGTCTTGCAGGTCGACTGGCAGGCGAACGGGAAGCATCCCGGGACGCTTGAGGAGTGGCGGGATCGCAATCGGGCGGTGTTCAGCGCCATCAACAGCTTCCACGATGCGGCGCGGACGGATCTCGGTGTGAGTGGGAGTGTCAGCGGCGACCATCATCCGGATCGGGATCTGTTGCTCCCGCCGGCCCGTCGGGATACCTGATGGATCGCGCCCAGGCTGAAACAGGGGCAGGTCCCGGGGGCTGTGGGCTATTTGTGGGCCAGCTCTCGGCTTGATCCGACCACCAACCGCTAAGCCGCAGGTGGATGGGCTGCAGCGCTCCACAGCGTGACTCTCTGAAAACCGTCGTGGCAGCAATGCCACCGTGGGTTCAAATCCCACCGCCTCCGCGCTGATGAGCTCTGAAAACGGCCCCTGACCTGGGTAGTTGGTCGGGGGCCGTCGGCGTGCGCCGGTGCCCGTTACTCCCCGGACTTTCCCTTGGGTTCCCGCCACGTGGGGCACGGATGGGGCACGGGGAGATGGGTGCTCGGGCGGCTGATCTGTTCAGTGCTGCGAGGGGGCTGGGGGGCGCTACCGGTTGACCGGAATCTCGTACACGATCTCGCAGCGGGCCACGGGCACCACGATGTCCGCCGTTTCGACCGGGCGCCCCTGGTCGCTGTAGTACGTCCGCTGGATGTGGGTGACGAGGGCTGCCTTCTGGATGCCGAGGAGTGACGCCTCCTCGGCGGTCGCCTGTCGGGGCTCCGGCTGTTCCACAGCATGGCTGACGGTGATCCCAATGGCGGCCATGCGGTTCACGACGCCCGCCCCGGCGTACGGCCCTCCTTCGGGGAGCACGATGAGCGTGCCGGCGGTGAGGTCGTACGGCTCCCAACTCGTGGACAGCTGCACGGGTTTGCCGTCGGCTAGGAACTCATACGCTGTCCGTACGCACAGCTCGCCCTCGCCGATGCCGAGTCGTGCCGCGATGTCCGCCGGGGCCGACACCTTGGCCTCGGACCTGCTCTCCCAGTCGCCCCGCCTGCCGACGGCCTTCATGTCCGCCCGGAACGGCGACCCCTGGGGCTGCTCACGGGCCGATGACCGGACCATCCGCACTCGCTGCCGGGGTTCGGCGACGTACGTGCCGGAGCCGGCCCGGCCCTCCAGCAAGCCTTGCGAGATCAGCAGCTCCTGCGCCCGGCGCACCACGTTCTCACCCACGCCGAACTCCTGGCCGATCTGGGTGCGTGAGGGCAGGCGGTCTCCGGGGTTCCACTCGTGCTCTGCGATCCGTTGCCGGAGTGCGTCGGCGATGCGGAGGTAGGGCGGTTGCTCGGGCATATGGAAAATCTAGTTCACTAGGCTTAATCTAGTTAACCGGCTTCACTGAACGTGTTGACCGAGTGACGGAGGCTGCCCTGTGCCCAGTTCGGGAGTGAGTGCGGCGGCCATCGCTGCCCGGTTGTCCGCCATCGGACTCCTCGTGCGCGTGGAGGAACACCCGCTGCATACGTCGGTGGAGGCGGAGGTGCCCGGCGTGCTCACCGCCGAGTTATGGCAGGAGGCCCTGAACGCAGTGGATCCGGCCGATCAATTCGGGCTCCTCGCCACCAGCTTGAACGACTGCACCATCTGGGCGGTCGTACACAAAACGGTCCCCTCGGCGGGCGATGCCGGGGGACCGAGCCGTCAGCGATAGGGAGCTGAACAGCATGTTCAACCGTATCCGCCGCGCCTTCACCCTCACCAGGGCGCGGAAGTCCTCAACTGGCAGGCACCGGCGCCCGTTTACGCGCTCGTGCCCCGCGTCCGCTGCAACTCCTGCCGCGTCGCCCATTGTTCTGGGGGCCACAGGCAATGCGGCGTCGAATCCCCGGTCTCGCCTCGTCGGGGAGGACGTCGCTCTCGTCCGCCCGTATGTCCTGGAGTGGGAACGGCGAGTCCGGACCCGTTCGCTGCTTGTTGCGACTCGTGTACCGGCGGATGCCTGGTCGGCCTTGGCGGGGAGTTGCTGATGCCGTCTCGTCAACAGCCACGCATCACGGGCCTCTCCTCCACCTCGTACCGCTCCACCGAATGCCGGATCGGCACGCACTCGGATTGTGCCGAGACTTCTCCGGCTCCTGTACCGGCCGACATCCCGGTGACGGGTGAAGCGTGCGACTGCCCCTGCCACCCGGCCGGTGACGGGTCCACGTCCGTGGAGGTGACGCGATGACGGCCTCGGTGCCCAGCGGAGCGCAGGTTTCCGACATCGAGGTCACCGCGGCCACCGTGCAGCGCGGCGACATCATCCAACTCGGCGGTGGGACCTACCGGGTGAGAGACCTCCGCCAACTCCCGCAGGGAGGGAAGCAACTGGTCTTCGCGACAGGCGAGTTGCTGACCATGCACGCGCGTACCCGGCTCCTCGCCATGCGCATCAGGAGCAGCTGGTGAACGACGCCACGCGCTCACGCCGCCACGCCATCGCCGACGACCTCCGGCAGCGGATCACCACCGGCCGCATCCTGCCCGGAGCACGCCTTCCCTCCGAAACCGACCTCGCCGATCGGTACCAGGTCAGCACGGCGACCTTGCGGAACGCCCTCGCCATACTCCAGGGCGAAGGTCTCGTGGAGAAGATCCACGGCAAGGGCAACTACGTCCGCTCTCCCCGCCGCAAGATCATGTACGTCGGCGGCTGGGGCATCCTGGACCCGTGGACCGCCGCCGAACCGGCCTTGCGGGTCACGGTCCGCCGCTCCACGATTCAGGCTCCCGTCGATGTGGCGGCCTCGCTGAAGGTGCCTGTGGGCAGCCCCGTCGCGGAGTTCAACTGCCTCAGCCATGAAGGGGATTCGCCCCATGGCCTGGCACGTATCCACATGCCGCCCGACTTGGTACCGGCCGGGGTGCTCGACAACGGCTCCGCGTGGCGGGAAGCCGCCGGAAGGTTCGCGCTCCTCGGCCCGCAGCCGGCCGCCGTCCGGGAGACGGTCTGCGCTCGTCCCCCCACACCGGAGGAGGCATCGGCCCTCCGAATCGGCTCTGCATCGGTGGTCCTCTCCATCCACCGCATTGCCACCGACTCCGCCGGCCGCATCCTCGAAGCCGCGCACCTGGCCCTTCCCGGCGACCGCTTCAACGCCGTCTTCACCACCCACCACATGACCGACGAGAGGCAGGCCCGAGCATGACAGCGCCGAACGAATTGCGGCTCCTCCCGTGGTCGAGCGCGGACGGCAAGCCCTGCTACCTGAGCACCGACAACCCGGACAGCTACATGTCCCGCCTGGCGGACAACATCGAGGCGGTCCAACTCGGCACGGCGGCCGAACTCTTGGAGGAAGCCTCGGAAACCCTCGCTGACCAGGACGCGGACGCCGAGGAGGTGCGGTGCCTGGGGAAGGAGCTGGCGGGGTCTCTCCGGGACGTCCTTCGCGTTGCCACCAGTCGTGGCCATCGCTTGGTGGTGAGCGAGGCGGGCGAGTCTGCATACTGAGCTACGCGGGCTGAGCTGCACAGCAAAACGGAAGCCTGCGGTGTCCGATCTGTTAGTTAGCCGGGCTATCCGCGTCGAGAACCGCGAGGATACGCGGCACGGCCTCCTCTGGAGCCTCGTGCTCCCACACGCGGACGACTGTCCACCCGGCGGCTGACAGAGCCTGGTCGGCGGCCCTGTCCCGGGTGACGTTGCGCTCTAGCTTCGGTCTCCAGTACCCGCCATTTACGCCGGGCTGCCGACCGTGCTCGGGGCAGCAGTGCCAGAAACATCCGTCCACGAAGATAGCCACTCGTGCGCGCGTGAAGAGGATGTCTGGTCGCGGCCGTGCGCCCTCCAGCTGCAGGCGGACATCAACGCGGTAACGCTTCCCAGCGGCGTGAAGCAAGGAGCGGATGGCTCGCTCGGGCTTGGTGTCCCGCCGCTTGATCGCAGCCATATTGCGCGAGCGGCCGGGAGTCGGCGGCGTCGATGCTGGGGGGTCACTGTGGAGGGCCATCGGTTACACCGTAGCCAACAGTGTCAGACCCTCGGTGTTTGATGCGTCAGGATGGTAGACCTGTGCAATCACGACCTGGAGGTACGAGCGTGGCTGATCTGACGGCCGTGGAGATCTGCGCGGGCGCTGGCGGCCAGTCGCTCGGCCTTGAGCTGGCAGGTTTCGACCATGCGGTAGCCGTCGAGCTTGATGAGAACGCGGTGAACACTCTTAACGAGAACCGCGGACACTGGGACGTGCGGCACGGCGACGTGGCTGATGAGGGGATCTGGAACCCCAAGGAGTTCGTCGACGTTGACTTGCTCGCTGGTGGGGTTCCTTGCCCTCCATTCTCCATCGCTGGCAAGCAGCTTGGTGCCACCGACGAGCGAGACCTTTTCGCGTGGGCCGTTGAACTTGCTGGAAGGATGCAGCCGAGGGCTGTTCTCCTGGAGAACGTACGAGGGCTTTCTATGCCGCGTTTCTCCGCGTACCGCCAGCATGTTAAGGACCGATTTAAGGATCTCGGGTACTGGTCCGACTGGAAGCTTCTTCACGCAAGCGACTATGGCGTACCGCAACTGCGTCCCCGATTCGTCCTGGTCGCCATGCGCGATGACGATGCTCAGTGGTTCGAGTGGCCCGAAGAAACGCCCTACCAGGGCACGGTCGGAACTGCACTGTTCGACCTGATGGCAGCGGATGGCTGGCCGGGCGCTGAGGAGTGGAGAGCCAAGGCGAACGACATTGCGCCCACCATCGTCGGTGGCTCCAAGAAACACGGCGGGGCTGATCTTGGACCGACTCGCGCCAAGGCCGCTTGGCGTGCACTTGGTGTAGATGCGATGGGTGTCGCTGACGCTCCACCAAACGAGTCGCACCCTGTTGACTTCCTGCCCAAACTCACAACGGAAATGGTCGAGCGCATCCAGGGCTGGGGACCTGAGCCGGAATATGACTGGGAATTCACAGGCCGCAAGACAACGAGATATCGGCAGATCGGCAACGCTTTTCCCCCGCCGGTGGCTAGGGCGGTCGGTACGTCGATTTCCAATGCGTTGAACCGCAAGGGCCTGCCGAAGGAACTATCCGAGGTGGAGAACGAGGTCATGCATGACCGGCTCTACCTGGCCTTGAAGAATGCGCCAGCTCCGCTTACGGAGAAAGAGCTCGTGAAGCTGGCCGGAGAGAAGATCGATTCCCCCACCTTCGAGCGCCGTATGGCCATGCTTGCCAGGGACTTCGTGATTGACGAGGACGACCAGCTTGGCGGTCGTGCGTACCGGCTTGCGGGCTTCAAGGGGTTTATAGGTCAGGAAGGCCACGAGCGGCACGCACGATTCGCTGAGATGCGTTCCCGGATCAGCTAGTTTCGCCGAGGCGCTTGGCGAGATGATTGATTAGCGTCGCTCGGTCACTGTGGGGCAGCTTGCGTGCGCGGTCGTAAGCCTGGTCGACCTTTGACCGGGGGCGTTCACCCTTGCGCATCCAGTTGAGAAGTTCGCCCGCCTCCTTGCTGGTAAGCCGCTTCAACCCGGCGAGGACTTCGTCGTATTGCTCGGGGTCGGGCATTTCATCCCGAACTGTTTCGTTGCAGCGAGAGCACTCAACGCGCCAGTTGTCGATGTCGTCACGAGCACCACGGGACTTAAGACGCTCCTGCGGCACGAGATGGCCGATGGTAAGTCTGACCTTCGCGCCAGGCTCCCCCGGGTACTCCTCGTCAACACCTGCTCCGCAGATTCTGCAACGAGAGCCATCACGTTCCATGACGACTCTTCGAACCCGGGCACTAGGGGCAAATTTATCGTACTTCGCTCGCTCGCTGTCGATCCAGAGCTTTCCCCCCTTGGCCTCAAGGCGGTACTCGTCGTGGGCGAGAGTGGCGTCGTTTCTCTGAGAGGGGATGACCCAGTCGCACTTCCGCAGCTCGCGCAGCCTGCGGTTCAGGTGCTCCGAGCTTTCAGCTATGTCAGGTCCCAGAGCGGCGCGAAGCTCCCGCATCGTGAATGTGTCGCCTACGTCCTTCCTGAACCATAGCCAGGCCGCCAATCGGCACTCTTGACCGAACCGCTGTTTCTTCGTGCCGGGTCGAATAGAGAGCTCCCACCATAGGGTCCCGTCCGGCGCTCTCGAGTCATCGCGTTCGCTGGGGTCCACAGACATGCACGGGAGTATGGCCGGCCTGGTGGATCTTTGCCCAGAGATCCTTTGACTTCGGCGGGTAGCCCTGCCGCCGCCTACTGCGGCCAGCCCCCAGCCAACCACTCGCCCCGGCTTCTATCCCGTACGCCGTCGACCCACACACCGTGGAGCAGGCGCGGTTCAGGGACGTCAAGGTGGAGCGCGCCACTGTACGAACGACCTTGACGCCCCTGGGCCGTGTCTGCTCGGCTCTGCCTGGGTCGACGGCGTACGGGATGGAAGCCTCACCACGCTCACCCCTACGGGTCCGTAGTCGGGTACGGCGCCCCGTCCATCCCGGTGTCGGCCGATCCCCCGCCGGAGGCACCGTCTGTGACTCGCGGGTGATCTCCTGCCCTTGCCCGCGTGCACGTAGCGCGCTGCCGGGCGCGGCCAGCCGGGGCGGAGACAGGAGGCGGGCCGCGCCGTAGAGGCGGCGCGAGCCCGCGCTGTGCGCGGGCCTTGATGAAGTAGGGAAAGTCTTACCGCGCCGGTGTCAGGTGCTTGCCGTCGTGCCTTCGGAGGTGGGGGCGAGGGTGTCGAGGAGGCGAATTGCATAGAGCCATTCAACGGCCGCGGGCTCGCTGGAAGTTCGCCGGTGAGGTTTGTAGGGGAAGGCCGGGGCGGCGATTCTGCGGGCGATGTCCTTGTGCACGCCTGTCAGTTCGCCCAAGGCGATGTGGATGCTGGTTCCTTCAGGGACCTTGCGGGACCTCTGGGGGCTCCTTCAGTTCGAGTACGCCGCCAGGTATCTCTCAGGTGCTGTTGTCGGCTCGGCGGGCGGTGAGGAGCCGCCCCGTCTTTGCGGACCACGCCGTTTGCGCGGACCACGCCGCTGGGTCGGCCGCCACGGTTCTTGGTAGGTGAGTGGGCTGGCGGGGACTCGGCACGGCAAGGGGCCACGGGGACGAACCGCCCGTCTACCCGGCTGAGTTCGCGCTCCGGTGCTACGGCGAAGGTGCGCGTTCCGTATGTCGGTGGTCCGGTGGTGGCCCGGTCTCGCGCCTCGGTCGGGACCTCGTCCTCCGCTACGCCCTTGCAGAAAGGGCGAGTTGGGGTCGAGGGAGGGGGGTGGCCTGCGGGTGGTTCGTAGGATAATTAGATTAGTTGGGGATGGCGGGTCTAGAGTCGATCATCGCGTCGTCGGTGCTGGTGGGGGCACGTTTGCGGCGCTTGGTCCTGCCTGTGGTGCGTGGCGTGTGCGCTGTGGGTGTTCGCTGATCGGAAGGCCTTCGACCTTGTGAGGAAAATGCTCGTTGGTGCGGCTTTTGTGGCGGTTGAGGTAGCGGTGGCTATGCCGGTTGTGCCGGTGGCGTGTGCCTATGCGCCCGATACCTGCATTGTTTATGGGCCGCAGTCGGTCAGCGGGCTACGAACTGGGTGAGGATGGCCTGGACTTCGTAGATGTCGACGCCCTTGGTGAAGGTCTTCTCCAGGGGGGTCTCGCTGCTGGAGATCCAGATCTTCAGTTCGGCGTCGAGGTCGAAGTGGCCGGCGGTTTCGACGGAGAAGTGGCTGATGCTGCGGTACGGGATGGAGTGGTACTCCACCTTCTTGCCGGTGAGGCCCTGTTTGTCGATGAGGATGAGGCGGCGGTCGGTGAACAGGATGGTGTCGCGGATCAGCAGGTACGCGGCGTAGACCTGCTCGCCCTGGCCGAGCAGGCGCGCGTAGTCATGTGTGGCAGAGGCCGGGTCGATGCTGTGGGCGTTGCCGAACAGGGCCATGGTTCCCCCCGGATGACGGTGATGCGGCTGTCCTCCACGGTAGCCGGTCAGTCGGACACTCCGAGGTCCTCCCGCATCAGTCGGCGCAGGGTGGCCAGAAGTGGGTCGGCTTCCGAGGTGAGTCGGGCGATCAGGTCCCCGGGGGTGTCCTCGGGGCGGGCCAGGCCGCGGTCGAGGCGTTTGACGGCGCCGTCGACGGGGGCGAGGACGCGGTTGGCGGCGCGGATCGCGTCCAGGATGCGGGCCGGTACCACCATCTGGGACTCGGCGTAGCAGTCCCGGTACTCCAGCCGGGCCGCTTCGAGGGCGGTGCGTTCCTGCTCTCCGTAGACGCCGTCGCGCAGTCGGTGCAGGGCGTCCTTGAGGAGGGTGTTGAACTGGCGGGCGCTGCGGTTGACGGCGATGTACGAGGCGCGGCGCTCCTCGTGGCGGCGCTGGAGTTCGGACTCGGTGCGCTGCTCGGCGCGTTCGCGGGCGGCGGCGCGCTGGCTGACGAGTGGGGCGAAGAGGGTGCCGAGTACACCGGCGACGGCGGTGAGCATGGCGGCTATGACGGCGGTCACCGGGCAAGCCTACGACGGGAGTTGGGGGCTCCGGGGGGTGGTGAGGCGGGCGGCGGAGGCGAGGGTGGCGCGGGCTTCGTGTGCGGTGAGTCCGGTGCGGGTGGCGGCGTCGACGAGGGCGGGGGCGAGTTCCTCGCCGAGGCCGTTCTCGTAGGCGCGGCAGGCGGCCCAGAAGAGGCGGGTGTTGCGCTGGCCCTGGTGGGCGGCGAGGACGAAGCGGACCAGGCCGCGGCCGTGTGCGCCGCCGCCGCGGTACGGCGCGGGGTGGGGGCGGGGCGGTGGCAGCAGGAGCCGCAGCAGTGCGGGCGGGCAGGGGGCGGGCGGCAGGTGGGCGGTGCCGGGCAGGGCGCGGTAGACGCCGTGTTCGCCGAGGGAGCCGGGGCCGACCAGGTAGCCGCCGGCGCCGCGGACGTCGATCCCGGGGGCGAGCCGGCCCGCCGAGTTGGGCACCACCAGGTGCGGTGGGCCGCTGAGCCACAGGTGGCGGCCGTTGCTGGGGGTGGCCACGACGACGGTCGCCGGGATGGTGAAGAGGTGCCGCAGGGCCAACTCACGTAGGGCGGCGGAGGAGTCGGTGGGGCCGGTGGTGTCGAGGTCGATGCCGATGAGGTGGTGTGGGGGCAGGCCGCAGGCGATGCCGTAGCCGGTGGCGCGGGGTGCGGCGGCGAAGAGGGCGCGGATGCGCCGCGGGTCGGTGGTGGCGTCGTGGATGCCGTGTCCGAACTGTCCGCATTCGCCGTGGCAGTGCACCGGCCGGGGGTCGTCGTGGTGCGGGGAGCGGAGGGCGGGGAGTTTGGTGCGGGACAGCGGGATGACGGCGAGCCCGCGTTCGGCGGCGGACAGGGCGTGGGCGAGGGCGAGCGTGGCGGGTGGCACGGCGCGGGCGGCGGAGGGCGGTCTGCGGTGGCGGTTGCGGTTCCGGGAGGGGGTCGGGGGTGTCGGTGGGTCTGGTGAGGTGGCGGGTGTCGGTGGGGTGAGGGGTGCGCGTTCGGTGAGGGGGGTGTGGGGTGCGGTCGGTTGGGGTGGGGTGGTGGGCCAGGTGGAGGCCGGCTCCTCGGGGGTGAAGGGCTCGTACGGCGGCAACTGGGGTGCGGGGGGCGGTGGTTGGGGGATGCCCGGGGCGGAGGGCTGCGGTGGTCCCGGGGGGTGGGGTGGTGCTGCGTACTGCTCGTGCGGCTCGGGTCGCTCGGGTTGCGTGTCCGGTTCGCGGTCCCCGGTCGGTTCCCGCGCCCCGTTCGGTTCGGAGGGATCGAAAGTGGCCATGGCTCTATGTTCGTACGTATGTTCGATAAAGGGAAGGGGGATTGGGTGACGAAGGGGGTGCGCCGGGGTGGGGTGAGGGGTCGGGGCGGTGGTGGGGCGTGCCTGGGTTGGTGAGTGGTGGGGCGGTGGGTGTGCGGAGGTTTAGGCGGGGTTGCTCACGCTTGCCGGTGAATCGGTGGCTGTGAAGTGGTTCCGCCCGGTCGGTTGGGCAACTCTGATCCCGCGGCGCGGAAAGCACCGCGGAACAGACCGGGGCGGACCCCAACCTCCCTGGTGACAGCCGTACTTATCGGCCGCACAGACGGGTGCGGGCCGGACTGGAGGAACTCATGGCAAGCATCCGTACCGCCCGCGTTCTCGCCTTCGCCGCGGCGCTGCCCCTCGTGGTGGCGGTCGGCTCGGGGGTCGCGGCCGCCGACAACGGGGCCATCGCGGGCAGCGGATCCGACGCGGCCGTCGCCACCGTCGGCGCGGCCGGGGTCGGCGGCGTCAACACCGGCAACTCGTCCACCACTCAGCAGCAGGCGGTCGGTACGGGGGCGAGCAACCAGAACAACTCGGTCCAGTTGGACGGTCCGGCCGTCGTGCCCATCCACCAGTCCAACCAGAACTTCGCCATCCATTTCAGTCAACTGTGGTGATGCCCCGGTGAGTTGAGCCGCGTACGGCGGCGCCGACCGGGGTGACGAGACCGGGGGGCCGGGGGGTCGAGCCCGAGCGGGAACGGGGAAGGAGGCGGCGGCGTAAGCCAGTTCTGAGCCGGGGGGTGGGGGAGGAAGGGGAGAGGAAGAAGAGGCCGGCTCGGCGACCGGCCACGGTGTGGTGTCCTGCGCGGCGGTGCTTCGGCCCGCCGCGCAGGTCCGTGTGCCTGTAGGGCGGCGGGAGTCTCCGGGTGGTCCCCAGGGTGCGGGTCGGGGCCCTCCACCCTCAGGAGGTGGGGCCTGCACCACTCCTACAACCTGAGGCGGACACCGCTTCGGGACCTGCGGCCGATCCGCGGATGAGGGGCCCCTCCTAGCGTGTGTGTATGACCGTTCTTGTGGGGATCGCCCGCACCAGCACCCCCGAGGCCGCGGGTTCCGAGCCCGCGGCCCGCCCGGCGGCGCGCGCCCGCCATGACGCGCACCCGGCCGACCGTACCTACTCCTCGTTCGCCTCCTATATGCAGGCCCGCGGGCCGGTGCTGCTGCGTACGGCACGCTCGCTGACGGCCAATCCGTGCGATGCGGAGGACCTGTTGCAGACGGCGCTCACCAAGACATATGTGGCCTGGGACCGTATCCAGGACCATCGGGCGCTGGACGGCTATGTGCGGCGGGCCCTGCTCAACACCCGTACCTCGCAGTGGCGCAAGCGCCGGGTGGACGAGTTCGCCTGCGACGAGCTGCCGGAGCCGGAGCAGCAGCCGGGCCCGGATCTCGCCGAGACCCAGGCGCTCCGCGACGCGATGTGGCAGGCCGTGCTCAGGCTGCCGCCGAGGCAGCGCGCCATGGTCGTGCTGCGGTACTACGAGGATCTGAGCGAGGCGCAGACCGCGGAGGTACTGGGGGTCTCGGTCGGCACGGTGAAGAGCGCGGTGTCGCGTGCGCTGAGCAAGCTCCGGGACGATCCGGCGCTGGTGGGCACGGCGGCGGGGGACACCGGGGAGGCAGCGCAGGCGCTGGCCGCCTGAGCCGGGCGGGGCGGCCACCGCGGTGGACCGTGAACGCGGCCGCTTCCCGCCCGTGCCAGCCGCTCACCGATTTTCCGGTGGACGAAGTTCATAAGGCATCGCGGTAACGCGGGACGCTTGCCAGGTCCGGGGCCGCATAATACTGTCTGGTCAGCCTCAACTACCCAGTAGCATCGGGAGGTTGAGGAGTGCGCGGCTGTAGGCGCACGGGGACTCCCACGTACTGCGTTCCGATAATTCATGACAGTCCCCGATTCCGTCCTGACCACACGGAGAAACCGCATGGCTTTGGTGAATCCCGTCCACGGGGAACTGGGTTCGGGCAGCCTGCTGTCCTGGTCCCGCCGGTACACCGAGCAAGATATCGCCGCCTTCGACGCGCTTTCCGGGCGGGTACTTCCCGTGGACGGTGCGGAGTTTCTGCCGGATCTTCTCGTCGTCGCTCCGCTGACCAAACTCGGCGGGGATCTCGATTATCTGGCCCGCAAAATGGTCTGGACTCATGCGCGTGCGGTGCGTGTGGACGAGGAACTCACCGCGGAGTTGGAGATCCTCGGGCTGGAGGAGGCCGAGGGCTTCCACAAGATCAATTTTGCCGCCCGGGTCCGTTCCGACAAGGGCGATGTGGTGCTGGACGGGACGAGCAAGGGCATGATCCTGCGCGTCCCCGGGGCCGCCGGCGAGGCGGCCGGGGAGACCGCCGGGGCTGGGGAGCCGGGCGCCCCCGCCGGTCACCAACCGCGTGCGGCAGCCGATCCCGCGGTCCTGGACGAGGTCGCGGACGGCGCCGTACTGCGGAACCAAGTCACCGTCGGGGAGGGGGACATCGACCTCTGCGCGATGCTCACCGGGGACCGCGGCGCGCACCACGCGGTCGGGCTCGAAGGCCGGCGGATGGCGCAGGGCCTGCTCACCGCCACCACCGTGCCGCTGATCCGCGGGGACGGGCACTTCCACTGCCGGTCCATGTCGATGGTCTTCCTGGCACCCGTCTTCGCGGGCGACACCGCCGCGTCCGAGGTGCGTGTCGCCGCGGGCCCGGAGCCGGAGACCTTCACGCTCAACACCAGCGTGCGCGGCACCGACGGCACCGAACTGCTGGTGAGCGAGAGCACGGGCGCATTCGGCACCTCGCTCTAGACCGTTGGCTCCAATTGTTCGCTCCAACTGTTCTCTCAGAACGGTTCGTGCCGAATGGCTCGGGCCGGGTGATGCGGTGCGGGGTGTGCGTCGATTTCTGTCGGCAAGTCGCTTCGGGTAAATCGCTCTGAGCCGTTCGGACACCTTGCGGGAGTCTTCGTGGTGGACAGTTCGGATCTTCTGGGTATGGAACCGGCTCGACCAGATGGTTTCGGGGCGGGTTTCCGCGGAGGCCGGGAAGAAGGCGGAACCGCTGGTGCGTATGGCCCGGGAGTGGATGTGGATGAACGACCCGCATTCCACACCGCACTGCACAGCCCGATGAACCACGGATTCACTCCGCGCGCCATCGGCGGTATGGAGAAACGAGATCGCGCGGATCGTGGACATGCCGCCGGCCCGTAGGCTGCCGCGCCGCGGAGGACGCGGGCTTCTCCGCCACCGGCATGACCGACCTGACCGCCCACTACCACCGCACCATCGAGACCGGATCAGCAATGTCACCGCCCGCGCCGGCGCAGGCCCCGGGTGGTGACGTACGTAGTGACAGACCGCGCGGGATGCGCCGAGAATCGGCCGCAGGCAGCGACGGCGCCCGGCCGCGCGACCCAGTCGGGTAACTCAAAGGGGAGGCCCCCGGTGTACAGCACCATGCAGGATGTTCCGCTCACCGTCTCGCGGATCCTGGAGCACGGCCGGAAGATCCATGCGACCTCGCAGGTCACCACGTGGACCGGCGAGGGCGGGGGCCGGCGCCGGTCCTACGCGGAGTTGGGCGACCGCGCCGCCCAGCTTGCCCACGCGCTCCGCGACGAACTCGGCGTAACCCCCGGAAGTGTTGTGGGGACGCTGATGTGGAACAACGCCGAACATGTGGAGGCGTACTTCGCCGTGCCCTCCATGGGCGCCGTGCTGCACACGCTCAACCTCCGCCTCCCCGCAGACCAGTTGGCGTGGATCGTCAACCACGCCGCGGACCGCGTCATCCTGGTCGACGGCTCCCTGCTGCCGCTGCTCGCCCCCCTGCTGCCCCGGCTCCCCGGCGTGCGCCATGTGGTGGTCTCCGGCCCCGGCGACCCCTCCGTACTCACCGCGGGAGACGGCGACGGGGACGGCCCGAGCGTGCGGGTGCACGACTACGAGGAGCTGCTCGCCGGGCGGCCCACCGTCTACGACTGGCCGGAACTGGACGAGCGGCAGGCCGCCGCCCTCTGCTACACCTCCGGCACCACCGGCGACCCCAAGGGCGTCGTCTACTCGCACCGCTCGATCTATCTGCACTCGATGCAGGTCAACATGACCCAGTCGATGGGCCTCACCGACGAGGACACCGGCCTGCTGGTGGTGCCGCAGTTCCATGTGAACGCCTGGGGCCTGCCGCACGCCGCCCTGATGGCCGGCGTCAACATGCTGATGCCGGACCGCTTCCTCCAGCCCGCCCCGCTCGCCGAGATGATCGAGACGGTACGCCCCACCTACGCCGCCGCCGTCCCCACCATCTGGCAGGGACTCCTCGCCGAGCTGACCGCACGCCCCCGCGACGTGTCCTCCCTGCGCCAGGTGACCATCGGCGGCGCCGCCTGCCCGCCCTCCCTGATGGAGGCCTTCGACGAGCTGGGGATGCGGGTCTGCCACGCCTGGGGCATGACGGAGACCTCCCCGCTGGGCACCGTCGCCCGCACCCCCGCGCACGCCGTGGGCACCGACGAGGAGTTCGGCTACCGGCTCACCCAGGGCCGTTTCCCGGCCGGTGTCGAGGCCCGGCTGGCCGGCCCCGACGGCGAGATCCTCCCCTGGGACGGCACCGCGGCCGGCGAACTCGAAGTACGCGGCCCGTGGATCGCCGGCGCCTACTACGGCGGCGCCGAGGGCCAACCGCTGCGTCCCGCCGACAAGTTCAGCGAGGACGGCTGGCTGCGCACCGGCGACGTCGGCACCATCACCCCCGACGGCTACCTCACCCTCACCGACCGCGCCAAGGACGTCATCAAGTCCGGCGGCGAGTGGATCTCGTCGGTCGCGTTGGAGAACGCCATCATGTCCCACCCGCAGGTCGCGGAGGCGGCCGTGGTCGCCGTACCGGACGAGAAGTGGGGGGAGCGGCCGCTGGCGACGGTGGTGCTCCGCGAGGGCGCCACCGCGGACCTGGCCGAGCTGCGCTCCTACCTCGCCGAGAGGATCGCCCGCTGGCAGCTCCCGGAACGCTGGTCCCTGATCCCCGCCGTGCCCAAGACCAGCGTCGGCAAGTTCGACAAGAAGGTCATCCGCCGCCAGTACGCGGACGGCGAGCTGGACATCAGCAACCTCTGAGGAGCGCCTGACCGCTGAGACGCTTCTGACCGCACCGCGCTTCTGCCCGCACCGCGCCGCTGACCGCACTGTGCCGGGGCCGCCGATCGGCCCCGGCCCGCGGTCAGTTGGTGCCGATCCGCGCCAGCAGGTCCACGATCCGGGTCTGCACCTCGTCGCTGGTGGAGCGCTCGGCGAGGAACAGCACCGACTCACCGGACGTGAGCCCCGGCAGCTCCGCCGGATCCACGGCCGCCGTGTACACCACCAGCGGAGTGCGGTTGAGCAGCCCGTTGCCGCGGAGCCAGTCCACGATCCCGGCGCGGCCCCGGTGCATCCGCATCAGGTCCATCACCACCAGGTTGGGCCGGAACCGGTCGGCCAGCGCCACCGCCTCGGCGTCCCCGCCCGCCTGCGCCACCTGCATCCCGCGCCGCTCCAGCGCCACGGTCAGCGCCTGCGCGATCTCCGGGTGCGCGTCGATGACCAGCACCCGCGGCGGATGCTGCTCACTGTCCCGCGGCGCCAGCGCCTTCAGCAGTATGGCGGGATCAGCCCCGTACGCGGCCTCCCGCCCCGCCTGCCCGAGCCCCGCGGTCACCAGCACCGGCACCTCGGCGGCCACCGCGGCCTGCCGCAGCGACTGGAGCGCGGTCCGGGTGATGGGCCCGGTGAGCGGGTCCACGAAGAGGGCGGCGGGATAGGCCGCGATCTGCGCGTCGATCTCCTCCCGGGAGTTCACGATCACCGGACGGTAGCCGCGGTCGCTCAACGCCTGCCGGGTGGGCACATCGGGCGCGGGCCACACCAGCAGCCGCCGCGGATTGTCCAGCGGCTCGGGCGGCAACTCGTCGTCCATGGGCTGCGGCAGCGGCTGATCCGCCACCTCCACCGCACCCCCCGGACCGTCCAGCGGCTCGGGCCCCTCGTCGGCGTTCTCGTCGGGCGCCCCGATGGCGTACGAACGCCCGGCCTCCTCGACGGTGGGCGCTACGGCGCGGGCCTGCGGCTGCGGCAGTGGCCGGGCCGCGGACTCCGCCGGGGCGGCCACGGCCGCGGTCCGGTTCCCCAACTTCCGCCGGCGCCCCGCCGCTCCGGCACCACCGGTGGGCGTCGGCGACTGCGTGGTCGGCGGGGTGACACCGGTGCCGGTTCCGGTGGGTGGCGTCGCGGCCGGTAGCGGGCCGGGCTGCTGCCTGCCGATCTGCCGACCGAACGGCACACCCTGCCCCAGCGTGCGGACACTGAACGCCCGCCCCTGCGTCGAGTCCGGATCCACCGCGTCCTCGGCGGGCAGCGGCTGCGCCTCCGGTACCGGTACCCGAGGATCCCCGGCGGCGGCCATCGGCTGCTCCCCCGGTACCGCCTGAGCGGCGGCGGGCTGCCCGGCACCACCCTGCGCCGGAGCACCGGCGACCCGCGGATCGACCGGCCCACCGGCAGCGGCCTCTTGCGCGGACTCCGGTACGGGCGTACCGGGGGCCGGGGTGCTGACTGCGGGCGCGGAGCCGTCGGCCGGGGTGCCGGGAAGGGCGGAGTGGTGGGGCTGGACGGGCGGTTGGGGGTGGTCCTGGGCCTGGTCGTGGGTCGCCGCCTCGGGCTGCCCGGACCGCAGGGGACGCCGCGCCACCCCGGGCTGCCCCGGCGTCGGCAGGCCGTGCGCACCCGGCTGCCCGTCCTGCACCGGAGCACCCACCCCACCGTGCTGACCGGGAACGGCGGGCGCCCCGGTTGGAACGCCGGGCGCACCGGGTGCCACCTGGAGCGGGTGCGGCGCCTGCCCCAGCGGCGCGGGAGTCGCGGGAGTGTCGGTGGCCGCGGGCCGAGCCCGACGGCGTCCGGTCGGAGTGGGACCGGGGGCGGGAGCAGGAGGGGGCACCGGACCGGGAGCCGGAGCGGGCACCGGAGCGACGCCGCCCAGCGACGCCGGCCCCTCGGCCGGGACACCGCCCTGCGCCGCCAGGTGACCCGACTGCCCCGAATCCCCCAACTCCCCATCCGCGCCGACGCCTTGGGCCGCCACCCCGTCCTGGCTCGCCGAGAGCGGATGCGGCTGCGGCGGTGTGTGCCCCCGCGCCGGATCGTCCTGGAGCGGAGCGTGCTGCCCGAGGGACTCGTCACCAGCGGGTGCGGGAACCGCGGCCTCCGGAGCACCCGCGACCGCCCCGGCCCCACCCGGCGGCAGCGCGAAGACCGTACGGGGCGCCGCCTCGGCCGCGGCGCGCTCGCCGGCCACCGCCAGGGCACGCCGCGCCCGCTGCCCGGTGGACGGGCCCGCGTCCGCCGGAGCACCGCCGTCCGCCCCGGTCCCGGGCTCCGCACCGGTGTCCGTGGCGGCCGCGGGCAGGGCGGCCTGCTCTTCCTTGGCACGGCGGGCCCGCCGCCCGGTGGGGGCCGGCGCACCCTGCGACGGCACGGTCTCACCGAGTGCGGTCACCGTCGCCACGCCGCCCTCCGCCGGGCTCGGCCGCCCACGGCGCCGCCCCGTACCGCCGCTCGCCGCCGGGGCGGCCGGGGTGCCGTTCGAGGCCGCGCCCTCCTCCTCGGCGCGACGGCCGCGGCGCCGCCCGGTGGGCCTGCGCGCCGGCTGCGCCGATCCGTCGTCCTCCCCGACCCGAGCCCCCGGCACCTGCACCACCCCGGCTTCCGAAGCACCCACCGCCTCCGCGGCAGACACCCCCTCCGAGACCTGAGCCTCCTCCGAGACCTGAGCCTCCTCCGAGACCTGAGCCCCCTCCGAGGCCGGACCGGCCTCCGCGGAATCCGTGCTCTCCCCCGACTCCTCGATCTCCCCCGACTCCGGCTCGTCCGTCGCCAGGAAGGAGTCCACCGAGGAGCGGCGTGCCCGGCGGCGTCCGGCGCGCGTGGAGGTGTCGGACGCCTCCCCGGCGGGCCGTACGCCCTGGGGGTCCGCCACCGAGAGCGCCTCCGGGGCCCGCGCCTCCTGGTCCGGTGTCCGGCCCGGCGCCGGGTCCGCCAGCGCGACCGCCGCGGACTGCCCGTTGCCGAGGCCGATCGGCACCTCCAGGACGTACGCCGTCCCGTTGGCGCCCGGCACCCGGTGGGTCTGGAGGACGCCGCCGTGGGCGCGCACGATGCCGCGGACGATCGGCTCATGCACCGGATTCCCGCCGGAGTACGGGCCGCGCACCTCGATCCGCACCACATCGCCGCGCTGCGCCGCCGCCACCACGATGGTCGAGTCCAGGTAACCGCCCGTGGTGACAGGCGCGTTGCCGGTCGAGTCGACGCCCGCCACATCGGCCACCAGATGGGCGAGGGCCGTCGCCAGCCGCTCCGGGTCCACCTCGGTCCGCAGCGGCGGCGCGTGCACCGCGAACTGGGCGCGGCCGGGCCCGATCAGCTCCACCGCGCCGTCCACACCCGCCTGCACCACCGCGTCCAGCGGTACCGGCCGCTTGGCGAGGCTGTCGGTGCCGGCGTCCAGACGCTGGTAGCCGAGGACGTTCTCGACCAGGGTGGTGATCCGGGCATACCCGGCGGCCAGATGGTGCAGCATCTGGTTCGCCTCGGGCCACAACTGCCCCGCGTCGTCCGCCGCCAACGCCGCCAGTTCCTGCCGCAGTTGGTCCAGCGGCCCGCGCAGCGAGTCCCCGAGCACGGCCAGCAACTGCTCATGGCGGGCGTCCAGCGACTCATAGCGGTCGTTGGCCCGCTCCACCAGCGCCGCCGTACGGTCCTGGTCGGCGGTGGTCCGCTCGGTGTGCTCGGCCAGCAGCTTGGCCAGCTCCGCCTCGTGCTCCTCGCGCAGCCGGTCCACCAGCGCGGTGTGCTCCGCGCGCAGTCCGGCGACCTCCTCGGCGTGCCGGGCGGCCTCCCGCTCCTTCTGCGCGGCCAGCTTGTCGTAGGGGCGGCGGTCGGTGAACGTCAGTACGGCGCCGACCAGTTGGTCCCCGTCGCGCACCGGGGCGGTCGTCAGGTCCACCGCGACCTTCTCGCCCTTCTTGGACCACAGCACCTGCCCCCGCACCCGGTGCTTCCGCCCCGACCGGAGGGTGTCCGCGAGCGGCGACTCCGCGTACGGGAAGGGCTCGCCGTCGGCCCGGGAGTGCAGCACCAGGGAGTGGAGTTCGAGGCCGCCGAGATCGCTGGCGCGGTGGCCGAGGATCTGCGCGGCGGCCGGGTTCACCAGCACGATCCGGCCCTCGGTGTCGGTGCCGACGACGCCCTCCGCGGCGGCCCGCAGGATCATCTCGGTCTGCCGCTGCGAACGCGCCAGCTCCGCCTCGGTGTCGACGGTGCCGGACAGATCCCGCACCACCAGCATCAGCAACTCGTCACCGGTGTAGCCCTGGACGTCGTAGGCCTGCTGCCCGTTCTCCAGATTGGCGCTGGTGACCTCGACGGGGAACTCGCTGCCGTCGGTACGGCGGGCCGTCATCCGGGTCGGCTTGGTGCGGCCCCGCCCGTCCGTGGACTCGGGGCGGCCCATCGACCCCGGGATCAGCCGCGAGTCGAACTCGGGCAGCAGATCCAGCAGCCCCCGCCCCACCAGCGCGGTACCCGGCGCCTCGAACGCCTCCAGCGCGATGGTGTTGGCGTTGACCACGGTGCCGTTGGTGTTGACCAGGACCAGCGCGTCCGGGAGCGCGTCGAGTATCGCTGCGAGGCGAGCAGCGCCTCGGGATGGCCTGCTGCTCACGACGACGCTTCCTCCCTGTTACCTCACCTTGCCGACCGCGCGAGCCATCTTGCCTCCGGACCCGCCACATGTCACGGGAAGGAGTCTACGGGCACCGCTCGCGCTCGCGTCGGCGGATGAGACGGACATCGAACGGACATCCTGCGAGCACCGGACACAGAACCCGCGCAGATCCTGTGAGCCCCCAACCGTCCCCCCATCCCCACCCGTTGCCCGACAAACCGCCTGATTACGGTACGACGCGAACACCTGGAAACGGGGGGACGGTATCGGGGCGGGCGGCGTCCTCAGCCGCGGCCGACCGCCGGCAGCACCGGCACCAGCGCGTCCCAGCGCCGCACCTCGCAGCCGTCCGTCCGACGGAACTCCGTGTCCACCCGCCGCCCGCCCCAGGTACCGGTGACATGCGCGGTCGCCGGGCCGCCGTACACCATCGTGCACATCGTCCCCGCCGACACCGGCGCGAACGGATCGGCCCCCCGCACCTGGTACTCGCCGAGCTGCCGGCAGGCCTCCGCCGGATTCGGGTGGCTGCCCGCGGCGGGCCGGCAGGACAACTCATAGGTGCCGTCGACGTCCCCGCCCGCCCCCGTCACGGACACGGTGAGCCGGTCTCTGGGCGCCAGCAGCGAGGACAGGTCGGGCAGCCCGGCGGGACCGGGCTCCGCCTGGGCCGACGCGGGCAGAACGGAGAGCGCGGCCAGGGACACGGCGGCGGTGACGGCGAAACGGCGCAACATGACGAACTTCTCCCCAAGGTCGACGGCGCACGCGGCGCGTGCGATGGATCCACCGCGTCTAACGCCGAAACCGCCCCGACGTTGCGCACCCCGCCCAACCTGCCGTCCAGCCCCAAAGCGCTTTGCCCCTCGGCCCCACCGCCTAGTACCGTGAGAGGCGATTGGTGACACCCCGCTCATCTGTGTCATCATCTCCACGCACCACCGCGCTCGCGCGGGTGCATCAGGAGGCGTCGCCTAGTCCGGTCTATGGCGCCGCACTGCTAATGCGGTTTCGGGGTAACCCCCTGATCGAGGGTTCAAATCCCTCCGCCTCCGCCCCACCACCGAAGCCCCGGCCCCACCGCCGGGGCTTCGCCCTTTCCACCCCCGCCACAGGCGATCAGCGCAGTTCAGGCCGGGTGCGACAAACGGATTTCGCCTCACGGCACAGGTCATGTAATGTTGTTCCCGCAACGCCGACCGGGCCAAAAACCCGCAAGGAAGCGCACCAGCACCACACAACAGAACACAAGCACTCGTAGCTTAACGGATAGAGCATCTGACTACGGATCAGAAGGTTGCAGGTTCGAATCCTGCCGAGTGCACAGCAGTCCGGAGGCCCGTGGAGCAATCCACGGGCCTCCGGCTTTTGCCTTGACGGCAGTGTCCGACGCAGGACGCGCAGCCAGGTACGGCGGGAGTGCTCGCCCGCCTGCTGCCGGCTGTAGGTCTCGACCGAGTACGGCATGTGCAGGCGCTCGGACAGGGCTGTGAACAGCGGCGGTACAGCTTGTCGACCTGTTCCGCGACGCCGTCTGCGCCCAGGGCCTGCGCAAAGGCGCGCTGGTAGCGGTGACCGGTCCCCTTGTCGGTGACGGTGGCGGGCGCCAGTTGGACTACTCGGCAATCAAGGGGGCCACCGTGACCGCGGCGCTGGCTCGGATGATGTGGGGGCGGCTTCACTGGCCGAGGCGGTCCGGAAGGTTGCCGCGTAATCGAATGTGCTCGGGCCGGCTCTCAGGTCGGTGAGGTGGCGGCCGTGTTGTCGGCGTTGTGTGGTCTGGGCCGGTACGCGGGTGTCGGGTCGGGCGGGAGCCAACTCGGCCTAGGAGGAGGGGTGTTGGGTGTCCCTCCGGTGGGGTTGCGGAAGGTGGGTGGGCTGGGGTTCGTAACGCTGTGGGGGGCGGCTGCCAAGTAGGGGTGTAGGCAGTGGCGAGGGGATGGGGAGCTTGACGTGAAAGTACCTGTATGGGAGGGGCGCGGTGGGGCTGCGGTGGACTGGGATCCGCAGGGCTTCGAGGAGTTCTACCGGCGTCATGTGGATGGGGTGACGCGGTTTGTGGCGCGTCGGGTCAGTGATCCGCATACGGTCGCGGACCTCACCGCCGATGTGTTCCTCGCTGTGATCGACTCGCGCCGGTCGTACCGTGCGCAGCGCGGCAGCGAGACCGCCTGGTTGTTCGGCATCGCCCGCAACGTGGTTTTCGGTGAACACCGGCGCGCCGCCCGGGAGTCGAGGCTCACCAGCCGGGTCGCCGGGCGCCGTCTGCTGGAGGCCGATGACATCGCGCGGCTTGAGGAGAAGCTGACGGCGGAGAGTGCCGGCCGACGGGCGCTGGGCGCGCTGGGGGATCTGCCCCAGGGGGAGCGGGCCGTCCTGGAGCTGATCGTCGTCGACCAGCTCACCGTCGGCGAGGCGGCGGCCGCGCTCGGCATCAGCCAGGTCACGGCGCGCGTCCGCCTGCACCGCGCCCGCAAGACGCTCGGCCCCGCGGCCCGTACGTCCGCCGCCGGTTCGGAGACGACGGCCCGTACGGAGCCGACGGCCGGTTCGGAGAAGGCCGCTGGGCTGGGGGAACTCGTATTTCCAGGGAGGAAAGCATGAAGACCGCATTCGAGGACCGGTTGCTGGCGGAGCTCAAGCAGGAGGTGGTGCGGGTCGCCGAGGATCGGCAGCCCGTGGCGCGGGGGCGCCGGCTGTTCACGCCGGTGCGGGTCGGCGTGGGGCTGGTGACCGCCGCGGCCGCGGTCGGTGCCGTGGTCGCGCTGCCGGGGCCCGGCGATGCTCCCGCCTATGCGGTGGAGAAGACCGACGACGGCATCGTGATCTCCCTCGACGAGTGGGACCCTCAGAACGAGGCCGAGTTCCGGGAGTTCGTCGACAAGCTGCGCGAGGTCGGGGCCGCGGTCGTCTACAACCCGCCGGAGAACTACCAGTGCCAGCCGAGCCCCGAGGGGGACGGGGACGACCGGCCTCCGCAGGGCGCGGGCGCGGACTTCGTCGGGGGAGCCACCCCGATCGCACCGGACGGCGGTGACCGTGCGAAGGGCGGCGGTGAGAAGGGCGCACCGGCGATCGGGTCCGGCAAGAGCGGGAAGGCGGCGGAGCTGGGGGAGCCGTTCCCGATCGAGAAGTTCACCGTGCACATCAAGCGCGGGGACACGGTGATCCTCTCGGACCTGGACGAGCTGGGGTACATCGCCTTCGTCCAGGGCCCCTGCGCGCCGGTACCGGACGGCGCCGCCGCCGAGTAGCCGCTACGACGCTCCTGCCGCGGTAGGTGCGCCTGCCGCGGTAGGTGCGCCTGCCTCGGTAGGTGTGCCTGCCTCGGTAGGTGTGCCTGCCTCGGTAGGTACGGAGGACCCGGGAGAGCGTCCCGGGTCCTTCTGCGGTTCCCGTGGGGCACCGACTGCGGTTCCGTGGGGCACCGATGAGTTTCCCGGTCGTCGGGGGTCTGTAGCGCGGAACGGTTGTCGCGTTTGGGAGGTCTGTGATGGGCGGGGTGCTGACCTATATGACCATGTCGCTGGACGGGTTCGTGGCGGACCCGGTGGTCGTCCAGGGGCGGCGTGCTCCGCATCTGCGGTATCCGGTCCGGCGCTGAGGGCCGCCGGGAGGGCGGGTACGGTGCCGGGATGGTCAAGGGGACGGGTGACGGGGTGGCGGGCGGTGGCTTGCGGGGGCCGGTGACCGCGGACGATCTCGACCTGGCGGTACAGCTTGCGGTGGCGGTGTTGCGGGAGGCGCCCGCGGATGCCTGGGACGGTCGGGCCGGGGCGCTGGAGTGGGACTGCTGGGAGACTGTCGAGCACCTCAGCGACGATCTTTTCGCGTACGCCGTCCAACTCGGGCCCCGACAACCGCCGTTGGAGGGTGATGTGCCCTTCCGGTGGGAGCGCCGGCGGCCCGGGGGACCGGCGAACGCGGTGCACGCGGACCGGGCCGCCGGGCCCGCCGGTCTGCTCCAGGTGCTGGAGGCGAGCGGCGCGCTGCTGGTCGCCATGGTGCGCACCACTCCGCCGGAGGTCCGCGCCCACCATGTCTTCGGCAATTCGGACGCGGAGGGCTTCGCCGCGATGGGGGTCGTGGAGACGCTGGTGCACACCCACGATCTGGCGCAGGGTCTCGGGCTGGGGTGGAGTCCGCCCGCCGGGTTGTGCGCGCGGGTGCTGGCCCGGCTGTTCCCGGAGGCGCCGTCGTCCACCGAGCCCTGGCCCACCCTCCTCTGGGCCACCGGGCGCGCGGAACTCCCCGGGCGCCCCCGCCTCACCGCCTGGCGCTGGGACGGCACACCCCGGACGTGACGCTGCCTGGTGGGTCCGGCCCTCCCCGCGGCAACCGCGGCAACCGCGTCAGCCGCCGGCCGTGACGTTTCGGGGCACTGCGGCCGGGGGCGTTGTCAGTGGCGGGGGTTAGGTTCGGGGAGTGGTCGCGGTGGGTCGGGAGGTTCGGTGATGGGACGGGAATGGGGCAGGTCGGGGGCTGATCTCTGTATGCGGCGACATGCGGGGACGGGGGTGGAGTGCTGCCTTCCGGATACTCACTATCCGCGGCCGCACCACGCGCTGGACGGCACCCTCTGGCACGACGGGCTCTGCCCGGTCTGCGGAGGCGACGGCACGGCGGAGGGCGGGCTGTGCCCGGAGTGCCAGGGCGGCGGTTTCGTCCTGGTGGAGCTGGACGACGAGCCGGGGGAGGCGGGGCCGTGAAGTGCGGTGCTGTGGAAGGGAGTTCGAGGGGGCGGGCGGTGAGGCCGGGGGCGTTGTCATAGGTGGGAGGTAGCGTCCGGGGATGGCGTGGTGGTGTACGGGGGTGCGGTGGCGTGAGGGGCGGCCTGAGCTGGGCTGGTACGGGGATGGGGAGGGCTCGGGGGCGGGCGAGCGGGGCAGTGCGCTGGTGTTCGGTGCGGCGGTGGCCTTCCGGGTGGAGGGCGGGCGGTGCTGTCTGGGGCTGTGGCGGGGTGGGCGGCGGGTGCCGTGTCCGACGGGGGAGCCGGTGCCGCCGGGGGCGACGCGGGACCAGTGCGCCGCCTGTGCCGCCGCCGACCGGGCGCACTCGGTCGCCGCCGACACCTACGCCGACGACCCCCGGCCGTACCGCGTCTACCTCGCCTGGTTCGGACCCGGACTGGTCAAGGTGGGGATCACCCGGGTGGGGCGGGGGAGTGCGCGGCTGCTGGAGCAGGGGGCGGTGGCGTTCACCTGGCTCGGCTCGGGGCCGCTGATGGCGGCCCGCCGTACCGAGGAACTGCTGCGGGCGGCCCTCGGCGTACCGGACCGCATCCCGTACGCGGCGAAGCGCGCCGTACGGGCCGGGTTGCCGCCGGAGGGGGAGCGGGCGGCGGAGTTGCTGGCGCTGCACCGCAGGGCGGCGGGCTTGGACGGGTGGCCGGAGTCGCTGCGTCCGGAGGAGCCGGTGGTCGTCGACCATGCCGGTACCTTCGGGCTGGCCGGACTGCCGCCGGCGGACGCCCAGTTGGTGTCCCTGGCGGACGGTGCCGCGCTGGCGGGCACACTGCTCGCGGCGGCCGGGCCCGACCTGCATCTGCGGGTACCGGACGGGGGTGCGGGGTCTTCGGCGCGCGGCGGTGCGGGTGCGTCGGCGCGGGCGGTGGGCGGCGGCCGGGTCCTGGTCGTGGACACCCGGCTGCTCAGCGGCTGGCGACTGGCCCGGGCCCCGGATACGGCACCGCCGACCGTCCCGGTACGGGAGCTTCCGGCCGTCCAGGACGGTCTGTTCTGAATCTTTCTGAACCCGCCCCGAACCTGTTCCGAACGGACCGGGCGGCCTGGGCCAGGTACGGAAAGCCCCTCCCCTCTCCCCAGCCTCCGGCCGGAGTGCGCGCTCCCGGGCACCGGTTCCCCGGCAGGCCCGGTGAGCCGGAGCACGAGCGGGTGCTGCCGCATCTTGCGCCGAGTTCGGCCCGTTGGGCGGCGGACGCGGGCCTGCTCGTCGTCACGTTGGCGCGCCGGCACGTCGATGGGACGGAGTTGCTCTACTCCGAGTTCGCGGACTACGACCTAGGTCAGGCCGTCGCGCATCTGACTGTTCAGGCCCAGGCCATGGGCCTTGCCGTGCACCAGTTCCGGGCCTTCGACCTGGAAGGGCTCACCAAGGAGTTGGACCCGAGCCCGGGTTGGGCGATCGTCTCCATAGCCGCGGTGGGCAAGGCGGCCGGCAGCCCTCCAGCGGACCGCGACCGGCACAGCGTCGCGCACCTCCGCGCCGCTCCCTGGTCACCGCCCGAGTAAACCGCCCGAGTAACAGGGGAGCCCCCTGGCAAGAGCCCCCCCTGCCCCCACAGCTTTCTCAGGGAATTCACAGAAAGCCGCAAGGGGCCTCTCAGAGGGGCCGCGGAGGGTGGGCGCATGACGATGACCACTTCTCCGGGGCGCCACGAGCTGCTGAGGTCGGACGGGAGTCCGGTCCGGGTGCTGGTCGTGGATGACGAGGCGTCCATCAGCGAGTTGCTCTCCATGGCCCTGCGCTACGAGGGCTGGCAGATCCGCAGTACCGGGGACGGGGCGGGTGCGGTGCGGACGGCGCGGGAGTTCCGGCCGGACGCGGTGGTGCTGGACATGATGCTGCCCGATATGGACGGGCTGTCCGTGCTGGGCCGGCTCCGCCGTGAACTGCCCGATGTACCGGTGCTGTTCCTCACCGCGAAGGACGCCCTGGAGGACCGGATCGCCGGGCTGACCGCGGGCGGCGACGACTGTGTGACGAAGCCGTTCAGCCTGGAGGAGGTGGTGGCGCGGCTGCGCGGGCTGATCCGCCGGGCCGGTGCCGCGGACCCCCGTTCCGAGTCCACCCTGGTCGTCGGCGATCTGACGCTGGACGAGGACAGCCATGAGGTGACCCGCGGCGGCCGGTCCATCCATCTGACCGCCACCGAGTTCGAGTTGCTGCGGTTCCTGATGCGCAATCCGCGCCGGGTCCTCAGCAAGGCGCAGATCCTGGACCGGGTCTGGTCGTACGACTTCGGTGGCCGGGCGAATGTGGTGGAGCTGTATATCTCGTATCTGCGGCGGAAGATCGACGCGGGGCGGGAGCCGATGATCCACACCCGGCGGGGGGCCGGCTATCTGATCAAGCCTGCGCCGGCACCGCCGCCTTCCACGACCTGACCAAGCCCAAGGCATAGCCCCGCCAGGACCGGCCCCCCAACTCCCCCGTCACCGCGGCCGTTTCAGCTCCAGGTCGGCCAGGACCGGACGGTGGTCGGAGGCGAGGGTGGCGGGGACGGAGACCGCGCGGACCCGGACCGAGTCCCGGGAGGTGGTGACGAAGTCGATCCGCTTCTCCGGGACTTCGGCCGGGAAGGTGGCCCCGTTCGGCCCGTCCGGTCCGGCGTCCCTCAACTCCCGCCACAGCGGCGCGAGTTCCGGGGCGTCCGGCTCCGCGTTGAAGTCACCGAGGAGGAGCTGACTCGGGCAGCGGCCGCGCCCGTCGCAGTCCTCGGCGAGGATGCGGCGGGTGTCGGCGACCTGGGCCTGGCGTACCGAGGGGTCGCCGCGGAAGTCCAGATGCGTCACATACACATGCACCGGCAGGCCGCGGACCCGCAGCACCGCCTCGGCGAAGCCGGGCGCGGGCGCCGGCACCGGGTTGGGGTCCTGGGTGGAGAGGCGAGTGATCTGGTGGTTCTCTGCGGACACGATGCGGTATCTGGAGAGCACCGCCACCCCGTACTCGCGGGGCGGCGCGCCCTCGGCCGGCGGGGCCAGGCGGTATATGGGCGCGAAGTGGACGTACATGCCCAGGCGTTGGCCCAGCTCGGCGGCGAGGTCCCGCCATTCGCTGCGCTGGCCCCAGTGCACATCGACCTCCTGGAGGCCGATCACATCGGCGTCCGTCGCCCGCAGCGCCTCGGTCTGCCGGTCGAGGTCGAAGACGTTGTCGGAGCCCGCCCCGGCATGGATGTTGTACGAGACGACCCGCAGCGGGACGGCGCCCGGTGCGGGTGTGTCCGCGGCGAAGGCGGCGGGCGGGGCGGCGAGCGCGGTCACCGCCCCCAGCACTGCGGTGGCTGCGGCGAGTCTGGCGGAGCGGTGGCGCGGTGGCATGGCGAACCCCCGGTTTCGGTGCCGGGCGTCGCCCGGACGGGAATCGGACACGGTGTCGGACAGCGTCGGGAACAGTACCGTCCGCGCGGCCCGGCAGGGGGTGTTCCGGCGCGGGGGATCCGCGGTCGGATGCCGTCCGGGAGGTGCCGTAGGGGCATGACCGCGGCATACCATCGGGGATGTCCGGGACGCCGGACCGGATGATTCCGGTCTGCATCGGACCGGGGGACCCGGGCGATGGAGAAGGGGTGCGCGATGGTGAGGGCAGCCGACCGGTCGAAGCAGCCGCGGGCCAGCGTCTGGCTGGAGGGCGGCCGCGCCCGCGGCTCCGGCACCCGCGGTTCCGGCCGCCGGGAGGGTCAGGACGGCGGGCTGGACCGGGAGCGCATCACCGGTGCCACCGTCCGCCTGCTCGACGCGGAGGGCCTGGCCCGCTTCTCCATGCGCCGCCTCGCCGCCGCACTCGACGTCACCGCGATGTCCCTCTACTGGTACGTGGACACCAAGGACGATCTGCTGGAGCTGGCCCTGGACGCCGCCTTCGGCGAACTCGACCTGCCCGCCGCGGAGTTGGGTGGCGGCGAGAACGGTGTGGCGCCGGGGGCCGGGGACTGGCGGGCGCAGTTGCGGGAGTTGGCCACCGACTACCGGGCGATGCTGGTGCGGCACCCCTGGATCTCGCCGCTGGCCGGCCGCTTCCTCAACATCGGCCCGCACTCCCTGGCCTTCTCCCTCGCCGTGCAGCGCCTGATGCGCCGCAGCGGCGTACCCCCGCAGGGCCTGACGGGCGCCATCTCCGCGGTCTTCCAGTTCGTCTACGGATTCGGCACCATCGAGGGCCACTTCCGCCAGCGCTGCGCCGAGGCCGGGATGACGCAGGACGAGTATGTCGACGACGCGATGCGGGCGGCCGTCTCGGAACCGCGGATGGCCGGACCGATCGGCGAGTCGGCCGACCTGCTGGCGGCCCGCGGCGGGGCCACCGTGGAGGAGATGCGCGAACGCGACTTCCGCTTCGCCCTCGACCTGCTCATCGCCGGCATCGAGAACACCGTGCGATCCGGGACGACTTGAAGCCCGGATGACGTGAACTCCCTTATGGCGTCCGCTCGTCGGCTCGTCGGCTCGTCAGCTCGGAGGGGGAGGCGCAGTGGTATGCCGGTGGAGCACCTGAACGTGTTCGGTTCGGTGTCGTGGCGCGTCGCCGTCCCGGTGCTGGCGGTGATCCGTTTGCTGCTGCCGCGCGCGTTCGGCATCCGGCCCGAGCGCCCCGCCGCCGTTCTGGGCGTGTTCCTGCTGGCGTGGGTGGGGCCTTGGCCTGCGCGCTCGGGCGGCTCGCCGAGAACGGCCGTGCGGCCGCTGGGAGTCGGGCTCCTTCGTCACCTCCGCGGTCGTCGTGGTGACAGCACTGGTCGGGTACGCCGTGGTCGCCGTCGTCCGCGGCTGCCGGGTCAATACCGCGCTACGCCCGCAGGTCGCCGGTGAACTGCCCGCCGTACGCGCCCTGTTCGAGCGGACCGTCCAGTCCCTGTCGCCCGCGGACCGCACTCATGTCGACAGCAGCCTCGGCTATGCGGGCGTCCGTCCTGCTCGGCGACGGGCACGGCGCCCGGGCCATGCTGCCGATGCGCGAGGCGGCCAGGACCCGCCACGAACGGCAACCGGTGAGCGGCGGGCAGCAGGCGTCCTGAGCCTGCCCGGCCTGCCGAACTGCCCTCAGACCGCGGGGAGTTCGGTGCCCTGCACGGCCTGGATGTCCAGCTCGACGCGGAGTGTGGTGCCGATGGCCGCGATGCCGGCGGCGACCACCTGGTTGTAGTTCATGGCGAAGTCCTCGCGGTGCAGCACCGTGGTCGCCCGGAACGCGGCACGCACCCCGCCCCACGGATCGGACCCGGTACCCAGATAGCTGAGGTCCAGATCGACCGGCCGCACCACACCGTGCAGGCTCAACTCACCGTGCACCGTCCACCGGTCGCTGCCCACCGGAGTGATCCCGGAGGACCGGTACGAGAGGGTCGGGAAGCGCTCCACGTCCAGGAAGTCGGGCGACTTGAGGTGCCCGTCGCGCATCGCGTTGCCGGTGTCGATGGACGCGGCGCTGATCACCGCCTCCACACGCGACTTGGCGACCTCCTCACCGTCCTGGACGATCTCGATGCGGCCCGTGAAGTCGGTGAACCGGCCGCGGACGCTGGAGATGCCCAGATGCTGGGCGATGGCGGCGACCGAGGAGTGCGCCGGGTCGATGGTCCAGGGGCCGGGCGGCGGGAGTTCCGTGCCGCCCTGCCGGGCCAGCACCACCGGGCCGACCTCGGCGCGGCCGCCCGCGGTCACGATCGCGGTGGAGGCGGCCGGTGCGTAGCCGACCGCGGTGACGATCACCGTGTACGGCCCCGGCTCCAGTCGCGTGGTGTCCCGCACCGCGCCCTCCGCGTCCGCCTCGGCCCGCAGGACCTGCGCGCCGGTCATGTCGGTCACCGTGACCACGGCGTGCGGTACGGCCCAGTTGTCGCGCGTACGGATGCGTGCGCTGAGCGCCATCTCGTCTGTCTCCTCGTGGCATACGTGGTGCGGATCTCCCCGTGGGGCGGGGCGGCCCGGCCCCGGCCGGTCCGGGGGCGCGTCTCCGCTCGGAACGCGCCGCCGGACCGGGTCCTGTCAGAGCCGAGGCCCCTCTACTCGGCCGGGTGGGCCAGCTCGATGTCGTGCCCGTCGACCCCGGTCCCGGCGACCCTCAGCCCGGTCGCCACCGGCGGGTATCCCGTGGCGATGACGGTGTACTCGCCGCCGTCCAGATCGGTGAAGGCGTACGCGCCGTCCGTGCCGGTGGTCGAGGTGGCCACCACATTGCCCGCGGAGTCGACCAGGGTGACCCGGGCGTCGTGCAGCGGCCCGCCCGCGGCCCGCACCGTGCCCTGCACCTGGGCGCCCGAGGTGAGCGCGACCTCGACCCGGGTGACCCCGGTGCCGGCCACGTCGACGGGCAGGGCGGTGGGGCGGTGGCCCGCGGCGTTGACCGCCACGGTCACCGGTCCCGGCACCAGCTCGGCGAAGCGGAAGGTGCCGTCCGGACCGCTCTGCCCGGTGGCGAGGACATCGCCGCGGACATCGGTCACGATCACCATGGCGCCGGCCACCGGGGCCCCGCCGTCCGCGGCCGTCACCACTCCGGTGAGGCCGCTGGTGCCGCTGAGCAGGATGTCGTAGGCGACGGGCCCGTCACCGACGACGACGGTGGAGGCCTGCGGCTGGAAGCCGTCCGCGGAGGCGATCAGCACATAGCTGCCCGCGCCCGGGGCGTCGATCCGGTAGCCGCCGTCGCCCTGGGCGACGGCCCGGCCCAACTGCCGCCCGGCCAGCGAGATCAGCGTCACCGCGGCCCTCGGCACCGGCGCGCTCTCCGCACCCCGTACGAAGCCGTGCACCGGGACGCCGGCACCGGCGCCGCCGGCCGCGCCCTGGCCCGAGGGGGCCGCCACCGAGGCGAGGGCGGCGAGCCGCGTGGTGCCGTCCTCGGCCGGCGCGGACCCGGCCCAACTGGGCACCCGGTCCATGGCCTCCTCGACCGCAGGGAACTGCCCGGCGGCCTCGGCCTGCTCCAGCGCCTCGGCCCTGGCGAGCTCCTCCGGGTCGGCGGGGGAGTCGCCCGCCTCCTCCTCGGCGCTCTGCGCCAGCGCGCCCTTGGTGCGCAGCGGCACCTCCTTGATGAAGAGGGTGACGAAGAAGGAGAGCGCGGCCATCGCGCCGCCGATCAGGAAGATGTCGGCGATGCCGTGCCCGAAGGCGCTCTCCATGACGGTCCGCAGCGGCGGCGGCAGCTTGTCCATGTCGGGGATGGCGCCGTCACCGGAACCGCCGCTCCGGGCGAGCTCGGCGCCCTTGGGACCGAGTGCGGCCAGACCGTCCTTGACGTAGTCGGAGACCCGGGTGGACATGACCGCGCCGAGCGCGGAGACGCCGACCGCACCGCCGAGGGAGCGGAAGAACGTCACCGTGGAACTGGCCGCGCCGAGGTCGGAGGGCGCCACCTGGTTCTGCGTGCAGAGCACCAGGTTCTGCATCATCATGCCGACGCCGAGACCCATCAGCGCCATGAAGACGGCGACCCGCCAGTACGGGGTGTCGTAGCGGATGGTGCCGAGCAGGCCCAGGCCACCGGTCACCAGCACGGCGCCGGAGACCAGCCACATCTTCCACTTGCCGGTGCGGGTGATGATCTGGCCGGACACCGTCGAGGAGACGAACAGGCCGCCGATCATCGGGATGGTCATCACGCCGGACATCGTCGGCGACTTGTCCCGGGCCAACTGGAAGTACTGGCTGAAGTACACGGTGCCGGCGAACATCGCGATACCGACGAACAGCGACGCCAGCGACGCCAGCGTGATGGTGCGGTTGCGGAACAGCCGCAGCGGGATGATCGGCTCCGCGGCCTTCGACTCCACCAGCAGGAAGAGCAGCGTCAGCGCGACCGACCCGCCGACCATGGCCCAGGTCTGCCAGGACACCCAGTCGTACTTGTCGCCGGCGAAGGTGACCCAGACCAGCAGCAGACAGACGGCGGCGGTGATGAAGAAGGCGCCGCCCCAGTCGACCTTGACCGCCCGCTTGGTGACAGGGAGCTTCAGCGTCTTCTGCAGCACGAACAGCGCGATGATCGCGAACGGCACCCCGACGTAGAAGCACCAGCGCCAGCCGAGCCAGCTCGTGTCGGTGATGACACCGCCGAGCAGCGGGCCGCCGACGGTCGCCACGGCGAAGGTGGCGCCGATGTAGCCGCTGTAGCGCCCGCGTTCGCGCGGCGCGATCATCGCGGCCATCACGATCTGCGCGAGCGCCGAGAGCCCGCCCGCGCCGATGCCCTGTACGGCACGGCACGCGATGAGCGTTCCGGGGTTCTGCGCGACACCGGCCACCACGGAACCGGCGACAAAGATGACCAGGGCTATCTGGACCAGGAGCTTCTTGGAGAAGAGGTCGGCGAGCTTGCCCCAGAGCGGCGTGGTGGCCGTCATGGCGAGCAGCGAGGCGGTGACGACCCAGGTGTAGGCGCTCTGTCCACCGCCCAGATCTCCGATGATCTTCGGAAGGGCGTTGGAGACGATCGTCGACGAGAGGATCGCGACGAACATGCCGAGCAGCAGCCCGGACAGCGCCTCCATGATCTGCCGGTGGCTCATCGGCGCGTTCTCGGACGCACCTCCGTGCTTGGCATGGCTGCCCCGCACACCGGGCGGTGAGGTCGATGCCATGGATTTCCTTTTCTTACGCGGGAGTTCGGGTGGTTTGTTCGGTGGGGTGCGGGAGGCGGGCCGAGGGGGCCCGGCGGTCTCCGAAGCTGTCGCGCAGGCGCGAGAGCAGGGCGTTGAGCTGGTCGACGTCGGCGTCGGACCAGTCCTCCAGGTATCCGGCGAGCGCCTGTACATAGCGCTCGGAGAGTTCGGCGAGCTGCTCGGTGCCCTCGGCGGTGAGCCGGAGGATGCGGGAGCGGCGGTCGTCCGGGTCGGGGGTCCGGTCGATCCAGCCGCGCTCGGCGACATGTGCGACATGACGGCTGGTCACCGACATGTCCACGGCCAGCAGTTCGGCGAGCCGGCCGATGCGCATGGGGCCGTGCCGCTCCAGGAGGACCAGGACGGCGACCGATCCCGCCGGGCACTCCGGCGGCAGGATGCGGGCGAGCCCTCGCTTGACGGCGCCCATCGCGCTGAGCTGCTGAGACAGCTCCTCGTACTGACGCCGCGCGGCCATCGGGCCTCCCCACTTGTTTGTTGCTCTAGGCAACCGTAGAAGCGCTTGGTTGCCGCAGGCAAATTAAATGCCCGCCGCATCTCTCCAAAACTTGGCAAAGGCAAGTATTTACCCAGGTAAACCGGCAGGTCAGTAAGGTGCCGACAGAGAAACGACCGGATTCAGCCGGGATGCCGACGGGCACGCACACCCCCCTTGGGCGGCAGGCCCGGCTCCGCTAGGGTCCTGGCCCATGGCACACAACCCCCAGCCTCAGGGCCCCGCGGGCAACCAAGACCCCGCGGGCAGCACCCAGATGTTCCGCGCCTTCGTCGACGAGGGCGAACCCCAGAGCCGCACCCAGGCCGCCCCCGCCTCCTCCGGCGGGCCGCGGACCGGGGTGATCGTCGGGATCGTGGTGGCCGTGGTCGTCTTCGCCGCGGTCGCCTGGCTCGCGCTCTCCTGACCCGCGTACCACCGACCCCGCACACGTCGCACACTCCGCATACGTCGCACGGCAAACGGACGGCGCGGCCGCGGTGGCATCGCCAGGGATGCCACGGCGGC
>NZ_JBHVRR010000010.1:0-147730 GCF_042885635.1 Streptomyces sp. NPDC058045
GGCTCCCTCCCACTCGAAGCGGGAGGGAGCCGGGCCGCTGCGCGTACGGCCGGGGCTCCGGATTGCTCAGGCTCAGGCCACCCGCTCGCCCGCCCGCCACACCGCCGAGACCAGCGGCACCCCTGGCCGGTAGGAGAGGTGGACATGGCTGGGCGCGTCCAGCAGCAGCAGGTCGGCGCGGGCGCCGGGGGTGAGGCGGCCCACATCGGTGCGGCGCAGGGCCGCCGCCCCGCCCGCGGTCGCCGACCACACCGCCTC
Source organism: Streptomyces sp. NPDC058045 (assembly GCF_042885635.1). Taxonomy (NCBI): domain Bacteria; kingdom Bacillati; phylum Actinomycetota; class Actinomycetes; order Kitasatosporales; family Streptomycetaceae; genus Streptomyces; species Streptomyces sp. NPDC058045. Next base: position 259 of record NZ_JBHVRR010000010.1, read on the forward strand.
GTCCGGGGTCATCCCCATGTCGCGTACCGCCAGCGCGATACAGAACGGCACCGAGGAGGTGTAGGAGGAGCCGGGGTTGCAGTCGGTGGAGAGGGCCACGGTGGCGCCCGCGTCCAGCAGCCGCCGGGCGTCGGGCCACTCGGCCCGGGTGGAGAACTCGGCGCCGGGCAGCAGGGTGGCCACCGTGTCCGAGCCGGCCAGCGCCGCCACATCGGCGTCGGTGAGGTGGGTGCAGTGGTCGGCGCTGGCCGCGCCCAGCTCCACCGCGAGCTGTACGCCGGGGCCCGGGCCGAGCTGGTTGGCGTGCACCCGCGGTACCAGGCCCTTGGAGGCGCCCGCGGTGAGGATCGCGCGCGCCTGGTCGCCGTCGAAGGCGCCGCGCTCACAGAAGACGTCCACCCAACGGGCGTGCGGGGCACAGGCGTTGAGCATCTCGCCGGTGACGAGGGACACATAGCCGTCGGGGTCGTCGGCGTACTCCGGGGGCACGATGTGGGCGCCGAGGAAGGTGACCTCGTCGGTGTGGCGGGCCGCGATGCGCAGCGCCCGCTCCTCCTGGCCGGCGCTCAGGCCGTAGCCGGACTTGGTCTCGAAGGTGGTGGTGCCCTGCCGCAGGGCCTCGCGCAGATGCCGGGCGAGGTTGGCCTCCAGCTCGGCGTCGGAGGCGGCGCGGGTGGCGGCGACGGTGGTGCGGATGCCGCCCGCGGAGTAGGCGCGGCCGGTCATCCGGGCGTTGAACTCCTCGGTGCGGTCGCCGCCGAAGACCAGGTGCGAGTGGGAGTCGACGAAGCCGGGGAGCACGGCCCGGCCGCCCGCGTCGAGGTGGTTGTCAGTGGCGGGTGCTTTGCTGGAGGCACCTGTCCAGACGACGCGGTCGCCGTCCAGCACCACGGCCGCGTCCCGGATCAGACCGAGGGGCGAACCATCGCCGTGCGAGGGGGAGTTGGTGACGAGGGTGCCGATGTTGGTGAGGGCGAGAGTGGAGCCGGGGGCCGTGGCGGCGGGGGCGTCCGGGCCGTGGGCTCCGGGGTGCGCTGACGGCCCGGGTGGGGTGCTCATAGGTCCTTGTCTCCGCTCAGTGCGGCGATCGCCCCGGCCAGCGCCGAGGGCACATCGGGCACGGTGGTGTGCGTCCCGTCCCGGACCACCTGCCGGCCCGCCACGACGGTGTGCCGTACATCGGCCGCGGTCGCCGCGAAGACCGCGGTCTCCGCGCCGAGACGGGGCTCGGGTCCCGCGGTGCGCACGGTGTCCAGCGCCAGAGTGGTGAAGTCGGCGCGGGCACCGGCCTCCAGGACGCCCGCGTCGGGCCAGCCCAGTGCGGCGTGCCCGTCGGCGGTGGCGGCGCGCAGCAGGGCGGCGGCCGTCCAGTGGCCGCGGCGGCGGGTGCGGAGCCGCTCGTGCAGCTCCATGGTGCGGGCCTCCTCCAGCAGGTCGATCACGGCGTGGCTGTCGCTGCCCAGGGAGAGCGGGCTGCCGGCCCGCTGGAGGGCGGGCGCCGGGCCGATGCCGTCGGCGAGGTCGCGTTCGGTGGTGGGGCACATACAGGTGCCGGTGCCCGAGCCGCCGATCAGCCGGATGTCGTCGTCGGTGAGGTGGGTGTTGTGGACGCCGGTGGTGCGCGGCCCCAGCACGCCGTGGTCGGCGAGGAGTCGCGCCGGGGTGCAGCCGTGCGCCTCGTGGCAGGCGTCGTTCTCCGCGGTCTGCTCCGAGAGGTGTACATGCAGCGGCGCCTGGCGCCGCTCGGCCCACCCGGCCACGGTCGCCAACTCCCGTGCGGGCACGGCCCGTACGGAGTGGACGGCGGCGCCGATACGGGCGTGGTCGCGGTCCTTCAGCAGGGCGGCGCGCTCGGCCCAGGCCTCGGCGGTGCCGTCGCTGAAGCGCTGCTGGTGCACATCGGGCGGGGTGCCGAAACCGGACGAGAGATAGGCGGTGTCGAGGAGGGTGATGCGGATACCGGCCTCGTCCGCGGCGGCGATCAGCGCCTCCCCCATGGCGTTGGGGTCGTCGTAGCGGCGACCGCCGGGCGCGTGGTGCAGATAGTGGAACTCGCCGACGGCGGTGATCCCGGCGAGCGCCATCTCGGCGTAGACGGCGCGCGCCAGGCGGTGGTAGCTGTCCGGGGTGAGCCGGTCGGCGACCGAGTACATGACCTCGCGCCAGGTCCAGAAAGTACCGGAGCCGACCTGGACGGTGCCGCGCAGCGCCCGGTGGAAGGCGTGGCTGTGGGCGTTGGCGAGGCCGGGCAGGGTCAGTCCGCGCAGGGCGACCGCGCCCGGTGGCGGGGTGGCGACGTCGGTGCGGACGGCGGTGATCCGGCCGTCCGCCTCCTCCAGCACCACCCCCGGTTCGACCCGGCTGCCCAGCCAGGCGTGCTCCAACCAGTACGTCCGGGTCCGCTCGGTGGCAGTCACGTGCAGGCCAGCCCTTCCAGTACGTCGGCGAGTGCCCGTACCCCGGCGAGGCAGTCGTCCTCTCCGGCGTGCTCCGCCGGCGAGTGGGAGACGCCCGTGGGGTTGCGTACGAACAGCATGGCGGTCGGGATGCGGCCGGAGAGGATCCCGGCGTCGTGTCCCGCGCCGGTGCCGAGGACCGGTACGGGGGGCGCGCCGTCCGGGGCGAGGAGCCGGCCGAGTTCGTCGCGGAGGCTGTCGGCGAAGTCGACCACGGGCGTGAACGACTCGCGTACCACGTCGAGTCGGAGCCCGTGCCGGTCGGCGTGCTCGCGGGCGGCGGCCTGCACGGCGCCGACCACGGTGTCCAGGGTGTCCTGGTCCGGGGCGCGGGAGTCGAGCCAGCCGCGCACGAGGGAGGGGATGGCGTTGACGCCGTTGGGTTCCACCGCGATCTTGCCGAAGGTGGCGACGGCACCGGCGAGTTCGGCTTCCCGGCGGGCGGCGAGCACGGTCTCCGCGTAGCCGAGCATGGGGTCGCGGCGGTCCACCAGGCGGGTGGTGCCGGCGTGGTTGGCCTCGCCGTGGAAGTCGTACCGCCAGCGGCCGTGCGGCCAGATCGCGGAGGCGAGGCCGACCGGGTCGCCGGACAGGTCCAGGGCGCGGCCCTGCTCCACATGGAGTTCGACGAAGGCGTCGATACGGGCGAGCCGCTCCGGGGCGGGGCCGATGGCCTCCGGGTCGTGTCCGGCGGCCTCCATCGCGGCGGGCAGGGTGAGCCCGTCGCCGTCGCGCAGGGCGAAGGCCTGCTCGCGGGTGAGGGCGCCCGCGGTGAGGCGGGAGCCGACGCAGGCGAGGCCGAAGCGGGCGCCCTCCTCGTCACCGAAGTTGACGATGCCCAGGGGGCGGGTCAACTCGGCGCCGCGGGAGCGGAGTTCGTCCAGCGCGGCGAAGGCGGAGACCACGCCGAGGGGTCCGTCGAAGGCGCCGCCGTCGGGTACCGAGTCCAGATGGGAGCCGGTGACGACGGCCCGCCCGGCGCTCGGGTCACCGAGCCAGGCCCACTGGTTGCCGTTGCGGTCGAGCTCGCAGTGCAGGCCGCGGGACTCGGCCTGCGCCCTGAACCACGCCCGGCAGTCGGCGTCGGCGGACGTCCAGGCGTAGCGCCGGTATCCGCCGGAGCGCTGGTCACGGCCGAGGGGCTGGAGGTCCCGCCACATCGCCGTGAAGTCCTGGGTCGCCGCCGGCCGGCGCGGGTTCCCGGTGGCTGGTGACGGGGCGCTCACTCGCCCTCCCGCATCGGTACCCGCACGCCGCGCTCGTCGGCGACGGTCTCGGCGATGTCGTAGCCGGCGTCGACATGGCGGATGACGCCCATGCCCGGGTCGTTGGTGAGGACGCGGCGGATCTTCTCCCCGGCGAGCCTGGTGCCGTCGGCGACGGAGACCTGCCCGGCGTGGATGGAGCGGCCCATGCCGACGCCGCCGCCGTGGTGCAGGGAGACCCAGGAGGCGCCGGAGGCGACGTTGACCATGGCGTTCAGCAGCGGCCAGTCCGCGATGGCGTCGGAGCCGTCGAGCATGGCCTCGGTCTCGCGGTACGGGGAGGCGACGGAGCCGCAGTCGAGGTGGTCGCGGCCGATGGCGAGCGGGGCCTGGAGTTCGCCGGAGGCCACCATGTCGTTGAAGCGCTCACCGGCCTGGTCGCGTTCGCCGTAGCCGAGCCAGCAGATGCGGGCGGGCAGGCCCTGGAAGTGGACGCGCTCGCCGGCCATCCTGATCCAGCGGTGCAGCGATTCGTTCTCCGGGAAGAGGTCGAGGATCGCCCGGTCCGTCTTGTGGATGTCGGAGGCCTCGCCGGACAGCGCGGCCCAGCGGAACGGGCCCTTGCCCTCGCAGAACAGCGGCCGGATGTACGCGGGGACGAAGCCGGGGAAGGCGAACGCCCGCTCGTAGCCCGCGAGTTGCGCCTCGCCGCGGATGGAGTTGCCGTAGTCGAAGACCTCGGCTCCGGCGTCCATGAAGCCGACCATGGCCTCGACGTGCCGTGCCATGGACTCGCGGGCGCGCCGGGTGAATCCGGCCGGGTCCTTGGCGGCGGCGTCGGCCATGTCGTCGAAGTCGACGCCGACGGGCAGGTAGGCGAGCGGGTCGTGGGCGGAGGTCTGGTCCGTCACGATGTCGATCGGGGCGCCCTCGGCGAGCATCCGCGGCAGCAGTTCGGCCGCGTTGCCGAGCAGGCCGATGGAGAGCGGCCGGCGCTGGTCGCGGGCCTCGGTGGCGAGCTGGAGGGCGTGGGCGAGGTTGTCGGCCCTGACGTCCAGGTAGCGGTGCTCGATACGGCGCTCGATGGCGCGCGGGTCGCAGTCGATGCAGAGGGCGACGCCGTCGTTCATGGTGACGGCGAGCGGCTGGGCGCCGCCCATGCCGCCGAGGCCCGCGGTGAGGGTGACGGTGCCGGCCAGGGTGCCGCCGAACTTCTTCGCGGCGACGGCGGCGAAGGTCTCATAGGTGCCCTGGAGGATGCCCTGGGTGCCGATGTAGATCCAGGAACCGGCCGTCATCTGCCCGTACATGGTCAGGCCGAGCTGCTCCAGGCGCCGGAACTCCTCCCAGTTCGCCCAGTCTCCGACCAGGTTGGAGTTGGCGATGAGGACGCGCGGGGCCCACTCGTGGGTCTGCATCACGCCGACCGGGCGGCCGGACTGGACGAGCATGGTCTCGTCCTGCTTGAGGGTGCGCAGGGTGCGGACCATGGCGTCGAACGAGCGCCAGTCGCGGGCCGCCTTGCCGGTGCCGCCGTAGACGACGAGCTTGTCGGGGTGCTCGGCGACCTCGGGGTCCAGATTGTTCTGCAGCATCCGCAGGGCGGCTTCCTGCTGCCAGCCCAGGGCGCTGAGTCCGGTGCCGCGCGGTGCTCGTACGGGCCGCGGTCCTGTCATGGTTGCCTCCTCGCGTGCCGGCCGGCACTCGGCGGTGTGGACGATCGGCGTTCGATGTTATTCACATCTTGGCGGCATGAATAGAGCTAGTCAACAGTGGGGTCGGGGCCGCCGGCCGGGCGCCGGAATCCCCAGGCCGGCAGCTCGGAGCCGTACCCGGTCGAGCCGCCGTTCTCGTCGGCCATCCGCAGACCGCCGAGGTTCCAGCCCTGGCGCAGTGCGTCCTCGTGCCGCTCGGCGAGCAGGACGCGGTCACGGCTCCGCTCGAAGACGTACACCTGCCACTCCGAGCCGGCCGCGAAGCGGTGCTCGTGATCGGGGTGGATGTGGTCGGCGAGCACGGTGAGGAACTCGCCGTCCCTCCCCTGCACCCGGACCCGCACCGTGTCCGGCTCCTCCTCGTGGCGGGTGATGCCGGTGACGCGGGCGGTGCGGGCGACGGGATCGATCGCGGGCAGCCGGCGGCAGTGGAGCACGCTGAAGGCGGCCATCATCAGCGCCGGCACCCCGCCGGCCGCGAACAGCCAGTACAACCCGGCGCCCACCTCCGGCAGTTGCGCCCGGACAAGGAGGTACGCGGCGCCCGACGCTGCGACCAGGAAGACAGTCACGCCCGCCCAGAGCAGCCGTCCGCGCGCCAACCGCCACCGTGGCGACGGGTACTTCCGCTGCGACATGGTTCCCCCCGGATGGAACGGCCCGCGCGGTCCGCCGGCCTGCCACCCGTTCCTACCCGGAACCGGCGCGGGGTGAGAGCTACTCGGCGAAGAGTTGCCGGGCCGCGGCGCGGGCGTCGAACTCCTCCAACCGGGCCTGGGCGTCGGGGAGTTCGTCGCACATGGCCTCCATCAGGACCCGCCCCAGCAGCATCGGCGCACAGGCCGTGTCGAAGGCGAGACCGGTGCCGACCGCCGCCGGAAGCAGCAGATCCGAGGCCTTGGCCACCGGCGCGAAAGCGCTGTCCGCGACGGTGACGACGGTGAGCCCGGCGGCCCGCGCGTGGTCCAGCGCGTCGACCACCTCGCGCGGATACCGGGGCAGCGCGAAGCAGAGCAGCGTACTGGCACCGGCCCGGGCCGCCGCGTCGATACGGTCCGCCAACATGCTGCCGCCCTCGTCCAGCAGCCGGACGTCGGGGTGGACCTTGGCGGCGAAGTAGGCGAAGCCGAAGGCCTGGGCGGCGGCGGCCCGCAGCCCCAGGACCGGCAGCGGGCGGGAGGCGGCAAGCAGCCTCCCGGCCTCCTCGACCGGGCCGGGGTGGGCCAGCACCTCGGCGAGGTGCCGGAGGTTGTCGATCTCGGCGGCGACGGCCTGCTGGTAGGCGTTGCCCGCGGACTCCTCGGCGGGCGGGCGCTGCGGGGCGGTGTCGCGCAGGTGGCGGCGGAGCGCCGGGTAGCCGTCGAAGCCGAGGGCGACGGCGAAGCGGGTCACGGAGGGCTGGCTGACCCCGGCCAGTTCGGCCAGTTCCACGCTGGACAGGAACGGCACATCGGCGGCCCGGCGCACCATGCTGTGCGCGATCCGGCGCTGGGTGGGGGTGAGGCGGTGGCCCTCGAAGAGCGCCTGGAGCCGCCGGGCGGGACTGTCGGCGACGGTCATGGTGGGCTCCCCTCCCGGCCCCCGCGGAAGGCCCGGCCTCCAGCGGTACGCACGGACTCCCGCGCTACGCACGGACTCCCGCGCTACGCACGGACTATTCAGACTGCAAGCACTCTGCATGAAGGTATGCACCCGGGGCAACAGAGACCGCCGAGACGCCGCCCCGGCGCCCCACCTCCGCTGGCCTACTTCAGGCGGGACGAGGCCACGATCGACACGATGTGCGCCGGGACCAGCAGCCACACCACCGCGGTGATCACCACCACACACACCCGGGTCACCGCCATCCCGCCCAGCGCCGCGTCGGCGACCGCGGCCACCAGCAGCACCAGGGTGGCCTCGATGCCGTTGCAGACGCGGTGGATCTGCACCGAGGACGCCAGCCGGCGCAGCCGGGCGAGCCCCGCGGCCCGCGGCACCACGGACTGGTCGGACGCCTTCTCCATCCCGCTGTCGGCCCGCGCCACATGCACCAGGTCCGAGGAACTCTTCAGCAGCAGTACGCCGATGCCCGCGGCGAGACCGGCGACCACATACCAGTCGAGGCCCAGGGAGGAGGCGCGGAAACCCATGCCGATCATGACGGCGGCGTCCGCGAGATAGGCGCCGAGCCGGTCCAGATAGACGCCGAGCGGGCTGAACTGGCGGCGCCAGCGCGCCACTTCACCGTCGACGCAGTCCAGCAGCAGATACAGCTGCATGAAGACGACGGCGAGCACCGCGCCGCCGAGGCCCGGTACCAGCAGCGCGGCACCGGACAGCACCCCGGCCACCACCATGACCACGGTGAGCTGGTTGGGCGAGATCCGGGTGGGCAGCAGCAGCCGGGTCACCCGCAGTGAGACGGCCCGCATGTAGAGACGGCCGGCCCAGTGCTCCGCCCGGCTGTCGAGCTTGCCCGGGGGGTGGATCACATGGCGCAGTTCGTCGAGCTGGACCCTGGTCATCTGGTGATTCTCTCCTGTCGCACCGGTGGCACCCGCCCCTGCCTCGGCGTCCCACGCCCGGCGGGTGCAGGGGTAAGCATGACGCAGAGCCGTTCCGGGTGCGGCGGCGGTCCTCCGCAGGGCGAAGAGGGGGGTTAGCCCCACTGTCCGGGGCGCCGCCGATCCGTACCGTGAACGGCATGGACGCTTCTGACACCGATCTCAAGAAGGACCTCGACGCGACCCTGCACGCCCGCAGGGACCTCGGCGATGACTACGACTCGGCGCTGGTCGACTCCTTCATGGAGAAGGTGGACCAGCGTCTGGACAGCGCGGTGGAGCGCCGGGTGCGGCGCCAACTCGCCGAGCAGCAACTGGTGGTGGCGCGCGGCGCGCAGCAGCCGCAGTCGGCGGACTCCTGGGGCGAGCGGTTCGGCTTCGCCGTGATCACCCTGATCCTGGCGATCCCGCTGTCCGCGATCGCCGCGGTCCAGACGGGCCTCGCCGGCCTGGTGGTGTCCTGGCTGGGCATCGTCGGAGTCAACGCCGCCCAGGCCTACCGCGGCACCCTCCGCCTCCGCCCCGACCGCCCGGCCTCCGACTGGGAGGAGTGAACGGGCCCTGCCCTGGGGGGAGTTGGCGTACGGCTCCCGGTACCGGCCCCGTCGCGTCCGGTGCGGCGGGGCCGGGTGCGGCGGGGCCGGGGTGGGTCAGCTTCGGGCCAGGTAGGCCAGGAGGTCCTGGCGGCTGACGACGCCGGTGGGGCGGCCGTCGACCAGGACGATCGCCGCGTCGGCCCGCTCCAGTACCGACATCAGGTCCGCCAGCGGCTCGCCGGAGCCGACCTGGGGCAGCGGCGGCGACATATGGCGGTCCAGCGGGTCGCCCAGCTCGGCCCGCTGGGTGAAGAGGGCGTCGAGCAGTTCGCGCTCCACCACCGAGCCGATGACCTCGGCGGCCATCACATCGGGGTGGCCCGCGCCCGGCTTCACGATCGGCATCTGCGAGACGCCGTACTCGCGCAGCACCTCGATGGCCTGGCCGACGGTCTCCTCCGGGTGCATATGGACGAGGGACGGCATGGCGCCCTCCTTGCGGGAGAGGACGTCGCCGACGCGGGGCTGGTCGCCGCCCTCGTCGAGGAAGCCGTAGTCGTTCATCCACTCGTCGTTGAAGATCTTGCTGAGGTAGCCGCGGCCGCTGTCCGGGAGCAGGACCACCACCACGTCGTCCGGGCCGAGGCGCTCCGCCACCCGCAGGGCCGCGACGACCGCCATCCCGCAGGAGCCGCCCACCAGCAGGCCCTCCTCCTTGGCGAGGCGGCGGGTCATCTGGAAGGAGTCCTTGTCGGAGACGGCGACGATCTCGTCGGCGACGCTCCGGTCGTAGGCGGTGGGCCAGAAGTCCTCACCGACGCCCTCCACCAGGTACGGCCGCCCGGAGCCGCCGGAGTACACCGAGCCCTCCGGGTCGGCGCCGATCACCCGCACCCGGCCGTCGCTGGCGTCCTTGAGGTAGCGGCCGGTGCCGGTGATGGTGCCGCCGGTGCCGACGCCCGCCACGAAGTGGGTGATCCGGCCGTCGGTCTGCTTCCACAGCTCCGGCCCGGTGGAGTGGTAGTGGGAGAGCGGGTTGTTGGGGTTGCTGTACTGGTCCGGCTTCCACGCCCCGGGCGTCTCCCGCACCAGCCGGTCGGAGACGTTGTAGTACGAGTCGGGGTGCTCCGGGTCGACCGCCGTCGGGCACACCACGACCTCCGCGCCGTACGCCCGCAGCACGTTGATCTTGTCGGTGGAGACCTTGTCCGGGCAGACGAAGATGCACTTGTAGCCCTTCGTCTGGGCCACGATCGCCAGGCCGACGCCGGTGTTGCCGCTGGTCGGCTCGACGATGGTGCCGCCCGGCCGCAACTCGCCGCTCTCCTCGGCGGCCTCGATCATCCGCAGCGCGATCCGGTCCTTCACCGAGCCACCCGGGTTGAAGTACTCGACCTTGGCCAGGACGGTCGCCCTGATGCCCGAGGTGACGTGGTTGAGCTTCACCAGCGGGGTGTCGCCGACGAGGCTGATCATCGATTCGTGGAAGTGCACCGTGGTCTCCGGCCGCCCTGAATGTGAAAAAGAGATGGTCGCGTGCAGCCTAACGAGCCGCGGTGCCCCCGGACCGGTCTTCCCCGAGAGATCCACGGCCCGAGCTTCACCCTCCGCAGGCGGTTGGTGCACCACCTGTATGGGGCAGTGAGTTGATGTACGAGGACGGCCGGGCCGGGAGGTGGGTGCGGGAGATGTCGAGGGCGAGGGTGGCGCGGCGGATCGCCGCGGGCGCCGCATACGGCGGCGGCGGGGCCGGACTGGTGGGAGTGGCCGCGGTGGGGCTGCTGCTGGCCGAGGCCGAGCTGGCCAAGCACCGGGTGGGCAACCACGGCGGCGAGGACCCGCGGCCACCGCGTACCAACGGCTTCTACGGCCGCGCCCTGGCCGGGCTCCCGGCCGGTGCGGAGCCGCTGCGCTTCGCCATGCTGGGGGACTCGACGGCGGCCGGGCAGGGCGTGCACCGGGCCCGGCAGACCCCGGCCGCGCTGCTCGCCTCCGGCCTCGCCGCGGTCGCGGAACGCCCGGTGGAGCTGCGCAACGCGGCCCTGTCCGGCGCCCGTTCCGACGACCTGGACCGGCAGGTGAGCGAGATCCTCGCCGACCCGCGCTGGGTGCCCGATGTGTGCGTGGTGATGATCGGCGCCAACGACGTCACCCACCGGATGCCCGCCACCCGCTCGGTGCGCTGCCTCTCGGCGGCGGTACGGCGACTGCGGACCGCGGGGGCCGAGGTGGTCGTCGGCACCTGCCCGGATCTCGGCACCATCGAGCAGGTGGCGCAGCCGCTGCGGTGGCTGGCCCGGCGGGCCTCCCGGCAGTTGGCCGCCGCGCAGACCATCGGCGTGGTGGAGCAGGGCGGGCGGACGGTGTCGCTGGGCGATCTGCTGGGCCCCGAGTTCGCGGCGAACCCGCGCGAACTGTTCGGCCCGGACAACTACCACCCCTCGGCCGAGGGCTATGCGACGGCGGCGATGGCGGTCCTGCCGACGCTCTGCGCGGCGCTCGGGGTGTGGCCGGAGGAGGAGCGGCCCGATGTGACCCGCCGCGAGGGCTTCCTGCCGGTGGCCCGCGCCGCCGCGGAGGCAGCGGGCGAGGGCGGTACGGAGGTCACGGCCGCCATGCCGAGCGGGCCGCGCGGACCCTGGGCCCTGCTGAAGCGCCGCCGCCGGCGCCGCCTCCCGCCCACCGACGCCCCGGCCCCCACCTCCGACGCCCCCCGCCCGGCGCCATGACCCCATCCGCCGCCCGCCCCGCCGTCCCCGTCCGCCCGGCGGGGCGACCGGGCGGGCCGGTGCGGTCGGAGTCACACCATCGCAGGCGTGACGACGGCGCTACGTACGGGTAACTTCCAGCTCGTCCCCTGCCGCCGCCTCCCCCTTCCCCCCTCACCTGCCAGGAGCCGTGATGCCCGAAGCCGTGATCGTCTCAGCCGCCCGCTCCCCCATCGGCCGCGCCTTCAAGGGCTCACTGAAGGAGCTGCGGCCGGACGACCTCACCGCCACCGTGATCCAGGCCGCGCTGGCCAAGGTCCCCGGTCTCGACCCGCGGGACATCGACGATCTGATGCTCGGCTGCGGTCTGCCCGGCGGCGAGCAGGGCAACAACCTGGGCCGGATCGTCGCTGTCCAGATGGGCCTGGACCGCCTGCCGGGCTGCACCATCACCCGCTACTGCTCCTCCTCGCTCCAGACCAGCCGGATGGCGATGCACGCCATCAAGGCCGGGGAGGGCGAGGTGTTCATCTCGGCCGGTGTGGAGATGGTGTCCCGCTTCGCCAAGGGCAACTCGGACACCCTGCCCGACACCCACAACCCGCTCTTCGCCGAGGCCGAGGCCCGTACCGCGGCCGTCGCCGAGTCCGAGGGCGCCGACTGGCACGACCCGCGCGAGGACGGCCTGCTGCCCGACCCGTACATCGCCATGGGGCAGACCGCGGAGAATCTGGCCCGGCTCAAGGGGGTGACCCGCGCCGAGATGGACGAGTTCGGGGTGCGCTCGCAGAACCTCGCCGAGCAGGCCATCGCCAACGGCTTCTGGGAGCGGGAGATCACCCCGGTGACGCTGCCCGACGGCACCGTGGTCAGCGGGGACGACGGGCCGCGGGCCGGGGTCACCATGGAGGGCGTCAGCGGTCTGAAGCCGGTCTTCCGCCCGGACGGGCTGGTCACCGCGGGCAACTGCTGCCCGCTCAACGACGGCGCCGCCGCACTGGTCGTCATGAGCGATACCAAGGCCCGCGAGCTGGGTCTTACCCCGCTGGCCCGGATCGTCTCCACCGGTGTCTCCGGCCTCTCCCCCGAGATCATGGGGCTGGGTCCGGTGGAGGCGTCGAAGCAGGCGCTGGCCCGGGCCGGCCTCGGTATCGGCGACATCGACCTGGTGGAGATCAACGAGGCCTTCGCCGCCCAGGTCATCCCCTCCTACCGGGAACTGGGCATCGACCTGGACCGGTTGAACGTCAACGGCGGCGCGATCGCCGTCGGCCACCCCTTCGGTATGACGGGGGCGCGCATCACCGGCACGCTGATCAACAGCCTCCAGTTCCACGACAAGCAGTTCGGCCTGGAAACGATGTGCGTCGGCGGCGGCCAGGGCATGGCCATGATCATCGAGCGGCTGAGCTGAGGCGCAGCGGAGGGTGGGGGTCGCCTGAGGAACGAAGGCGGCACCCGCCCGCAGCGAAGCCGAAGCGGAACGCGACCACAAGAGATACGCGGCTGAGCTGAGGCGCGGCGGGGAGCCTTTGGAATCGCGGTCGTACGGCCGCTCTCGTGGCACCCATTCGTGATGGAATCTCCCCCAGGATGTGACCAACCCCCTGGGGGAGGTCGGTATGCGCAGCTCAGCACGGGGGCGGCGGAAGACCGGGGTGGATGCCGGGCCGAAAGACCTGTCCCTTTCGTGACGTAATGCACTGACAGGCGGTTAGTCCGGGCTTCAAGCTGATGTAGGAAGTCGGGGGTCGACTTGAAACCGGGAGAACGTCAGTGAGCGCCATGCCTATCGCCCTGCTGTTCACCACGGCCACCGCCACGGCCGTGAGTGGCGCCGCCCTGTACGCGGTACACGGGCTCCGCAAGCAGATCGCCGCACTGCACACCGAGGTCGTCGCCCACTCCGCCGCGACCCGCCCCCACGTCCCCGCCGCCCGCAGTACCGGCGACGGCGAGGCGATACGCACCGCCGTCGCCGAAGCCCTGGCCGAGGAGCGGGAGCGGGAGATGGCGGAGGCCCGAGCGTTCTGGGCCGCGCAGGAGACACGGGACGCCTCCGACGCCCCGTCGATCCTGGGCCTGCCCGGCGACGAGCTGTATCTGCCGCGCCAGTCCGACTTCCTGGGGCTCGCCGGCCAGGACGCCTCCGAGTTCGCCGAGCTGTCCGAACTCCAGGACCTGCAGAAACTCGACGGCATCGAGGGCGCCGCGGACGCCGCGGACGCCGAACGGCTGGGGGCCTTCGGCTTCCTGGAGCCGGTCGCCGAGCACGCGGAGAGCGCCGAGGAGGAGGGTGCCGAGTCCGCCGAGCTGGCCGCGGCCCGCCGCCGCCACCCCTCGCACCCCGACTTCGTCCCGCACCCCTCCGGTGCGCCCGGCGGGGACCATGAGCGCACCGTGAACTGCCTGGAGGACCTGGCCCGTTCCGGCACCGCCCTCGCCGATGTGCGCCCCGGGCCGCTGGGCACCCTCGATGTGTATGTCTTCGAGGACGGCACCACGCTCTGTATGACGCCGGGCCACCGGGAGACGGCGCAGCAACTGGCCGAGGCGGTGCGCGGCGGTGAGGCGCCGGTACTGGTGGGCGGCTCCGGGGTCTCCGGCGCCTATGCGCTGACCTTCTCCTTCGGCACCCGGAACGTGTACATCCTGGCGGACCGCGTCATCGCGTCCCCCTGAAGCCCGAAACCCGAAGCCTCCGGGACCCGAGGAGGCCGTCCCACCGCGCGCCGGAGTGTCAGACTCCGGCGCGTTCGCGTGCCTGCTCCACCAGGGCCGCGGCGCGCGCCACCTCGTCGGGGAGGGTCAGTACGACGGCGAGGTCGGCGCCGGCCACGGTGAGCTGGTCCGCAGCGGCGAACATTCCGGCGTCCGGCATCTCCCGCGGGGGACAACCGGGGCTCTCGATGCGCTGCGCCCACCGGGAGAGTTCCCTGGCCAGCGCCAGCGCCTCGGCGGCGGCCCCGCGCTGGAGGCGGCTCTGCGGGGCGGCCCGCAGCCGGTCGGCGAAGTGGTCCACGGCGGCGGTGAGAGGTGTGGTGTCGGGCACCTGGTGACCTTATGCGTCCGGTGCGGACTGTTGCCAACGCCGGGAGGGTCAGGCACGGTGGCGGAAAAGGTACACATCGAATGCGTCCGGAGGCGCCGATGTCCCAGGTCTTCTCCGAGCAGACACACCAGAACATGCTGGCCCGGATTCCGGAGTGCACCGGCCGCGAGATCGCGGACTGGCTGCACGCCGTGGACGAGGGCCCCGCACTCTTCCGGTTCGAAGAGAAGGTGAGCTGGCTGCGCACCGAGCACAACCTCGCCTACGGGCACGCGAAAGCGATCATCCACGAACACGATCTGCGGCGGGCCGCGCGCAAGTTCCAGTAACTCCACTGAGCCGTACGGCAGTTGCGTGCTGCCACGCGGCACCGCCGGTCCGCCCGTGCGGCGTGCGGACCCACATGGAACGGCCGCCGCGGCGCCTCGGAGTCGAGGTGCCGCGGCGGCCGTGTGGGTCGAGCCGCGTGCCCGGCTGCGGTCCAACCGCCGGGCGGGGTGCGCTAGTTGTCGCCCTGGAGGATGGCGATCAGGCGCAGGAACTCCATGTAGATCCAGACCAGGGTCATCGTCAGCCCGAAGGCCGCCAGCCAGGACTCCTCGCGGGGCGCGCCGTAGGCGATGCCGTCCTCGACCTGCTTGAAGTCCAGGGCGAGGAAGCAGGCGCCGAGCAGTACGCCGAGGATGCCGAAGGCGATGCCGAGGCCGCCGCTGCGGAAGCCGAGGCCGTCGCCGCCGCCGAAGACCGCGAAGAGCAGGTTGACCGCCATCAGCAGCAGGAAGCCCATCGCGGCGGCCATCACAAAGCCGTAGAAGCGGCGGTTGACGCGGATCCAGCCGGCCCGGTAGGCGACGAGGACGCCGACGAAGACGGCCATGGTGCCGATCACGGCCTGCATGGCGGCGCCGCTCGCGATGCGGTTGTCCACGACGCTGGAGATCACGCCGAGGAAGACGCCCTCACATGCCGCGTACGCCAGGATCAGCGGCGGGCTGGCCTTGCGCTTGAAGGACTGGACGAAGCCCAGCACCATCGCGATCAGCCCCGCGCCGATGGCGATGCCGTACGAGCGCTTGAGGTTGGCGTCGTCCACGGGCAGCGTGGCCCAGGCGATCGCCGCGGTCACGATGAGGATGCCGAGCGTGGTGGCGGTACGCATCACCACGTCGTCCATCGTCATCCGCCCGGCACCGGCGGGGGCCTGCGGCGGCGCCCCCTGCACCTGGCCGTACGGGTTCGCGTAGGGGTTGGCGGGTGCCTGGGCGTACGGGTTGCCGCCCGCGTACGGGCTGCCCTGCGTACCGGCAGCGGGGCCCCCGGTCTGCGGCGCCGTGTGGAAACCGGCGTAGCCGTTGTCTCGACTGAACCCCCGCCTCGAGAAGACCGGGTTGCTGCTCCTCATGTCACTCCTCCATCACCACCGTGCGTGGGCCTTGCGCTCAAGAGTAATGGGTAGGCAAAGGGGCGACCCTACTGCCTGGGGAGGATCTTTTTCCTCCTGTGACCCGGAACCCGTGGTGGGGCACGATGATTCCCCCTCCGGCCCAGGGCGCGCCAGCGGGGGTGGCGTTCGCGGACCCGGTTGGCCGGAAAAGCCGTTGACCTGGGCCTCTGTTCCTGATTTCCGGGTCCCTTCACTTCAGCTTCACTGGTTCACCCGTAAACTTCACATCATGCCCACTCCTCCCGAGTCCACCGATGTGCGCTCAGCCGCCGTGGTCAACGAGGAGATCCGCGCACTCTGGCGGCGCGCGGCCGGCCGCCTCACCACCGAGCAACGGCGGCGCTACGAACGGCTGATCACCGAATGGTCGGCGGCGGTCGCCCGTGAGTCCGCCACGCCGCGCCCCGCCCGCACGCCCCCTCAGCCCCGCGATCCGCGCACCCCGCGCGGCGCCTGCCCCGAGTGCCAGGCGGCCGGCGGCCCGCCGGATCGAACCTGAGCCGGGCCGACGGGGCGTCAACTGGGGGCTGAGAGAGCCCAGTTGGCACAGTTCCCGGGGCGGGACACACCATCAGAATCAGCCGTTCCCGACAGCCGCTGCGGCAGCCACACCGGCGGCAAGGTGCCGGGTGCCTCACCTCTCCTTGAAGGTGACCGTCTTGGAGTCCTCGTCGTAGTCGAAGTCCCCGGTGAAGCCCCAGTTCTTCCAACCGCCGTCGCCGTGGGTCCTGATGGTCCCCGAGTCGAGGGCGAAGACGTCCACCCCGTCGACGGTGGCCAGATGCTCCAGACCGGAGACCCCGGAGAAGGAGAGGTCGTTGAAGGATTTGGCGGTGATGATGTTCTTGCCGGGGAAGGCGCTGCCGTACTCGTCGAGCAGGGAATGGGTCAACTCGGCCTTGTCGCCCGGCACTTTGCCGTCGTAGTCGGTGCCCGGGTATTTCCCCTCGGTGTACTTGGGCGTCTCGTCGTCGAAGTGGACGGTGTTCTCGCCGGTGGGCATGGAATCGGCGTCCAGGTCGGCGGGCTCCGGCTTCTCGAAGGTCGCCTCCATTCCGTCGCGGGTGGCGTTCCCGTAGTAGGCCCAGTTGGTGTGGCCGCCGTCGCCGTCGTTCTTGAAGGTGCCCTTGTCGAAGACGTAGACGTCGAAGACGGCACGGCCGGAGGCGATGTCGTCGCCCTCCTCGTCCTCGGTGTACTCGTTGGAGTTCAGCCGGTAACGGCCTTTGTGGACAAAGGAGTCGGGCTCGTCGACCCAGTGCGAGTCCTGCTCGGAGTGCATGGCGACCACGTTGTAGTCGGGGTAGCAGCGGCGCAGGTCGTTCACCAGCATCCGCACCGCCTGGGTCGAACCCTCGTCGTCCAGCGGCGAGTAGGTGTTGTAGTAGCGGCTGCGGTCGGGGAGTTCGACCCCTTCGACCTGGCAGCCCTCGTCGCCCGGCTTCCAGCCCTTCTTCCGCTCGGGGTGCGGCGGCTGGTGGAAGGTGACGGTACGGCGGTCGTCGCTGATGTCGTACACCCCGCGGAAGGCACGGTTCTTCCAGCCGAGGTCCGCGTCGTCGGCCCAGGTGAACTTGCCGCTCTTGAAGGCGTAGACGCGGTAGGTGGTGCCGCTGATCTCGACCGTCTCGACCAGGGCGGTGCCGTCCATCTCCTGGAGGTTCCCCTCGTGGGGCTGGGCGATGACGATGTTGTAGTCCGGCATACAGTAGGCGAGGTCGTCCAGCGCCAGTTTGACCCGCTTCTCCTTGTTCTTCTCGTTGTCGACCTTGTCGATGACGAAGTTGACCAGCCAGGAGTAGCCCCAGGCGGCTGCCGTGCTGAGGGGGCCGTTGCCCGGTACGGAGACACTGGAGTGGGAGGAGCGCTCCCGCGGCTCGAAGCAGAGGCTGGGCAGCGCGTTGCCCTCACCCTTGTCCGAACTGCCGTCCTTCTCCCCGGACTTGGCCGATCTACCGGACGACGTCTCGGGGTCCTCCCCCTTGGGCGCGGTGGCCCGCCGGAGGGTGTCGTCACCGTCGGACGCGGCCCTGCGTACCGAACTGCCGTCCCCGGTACCGTCGTTGGCGACATCGTTATCATCGGCGCAGCGGCTGTCCCCTCCCGAGGTGACGATGCGGCAGATCTGCCGGTGCACGGAGGTGGCGATGTCACCGCCGAGCGTGGCACCGGCGATCCCGGCCACCACCAGTACGACGACGCCCAGTATGGCCAGGTACTCGACCGCCCCCTGACCGGTGCTCGTCCGTATGTCGCGGCGTAGCCGCTCGCTGCGTCTCACACCCGTCACCTCGCCGTGGCTCGCTCGCGTCACCGGAGCGGAGCCACCCCGGCCTCGGCACGGTAGCGACAGCACGGGGACCCACGTCCAGGGCCCGAAGACCCATCAGCGGGCCCACCTGTGAAAAGCAGGGACTGCGGTAACTGGCTTTGTCCGTAAGGGAGTTGGACGGAGCGCCTCGCAAGGGCGGTGGGATCCGCGGGTCGGATCCGGTGGTGTGCCCCGTCATCGTTCGCGTCCGGCTCCGCGGGTAACGATGGTGCCCGGAACCGGACTTGAACCGGTACGCCCCGAGGGGGCAGCGAGGTTTAAGCTCGCCGTGTCTACATTCCACCATCCGGGCCGGGGCGCGGGTGTCACCTCACTAGATGATCCATCGTGGAGCCTAGCGGGGGGCTCAGGCCTAACACCGGGGCGTTGAACCGATGTTGTCTTATTTTATTGAGGCCTGAGAGTGCGTCAGATCATGTCACACCGCTGGCCACACCTCTGAGCGGGCTCCGCCGTTCCAGAGGGAACAGGACAGGGATTGACGAGAATTCACCGTCGCCCGATCCGGCGCACAGGGAGCACGATCCGCGGGTGCCGGCGGGGGCTGTGCGCCGGGTGTGCCACGAGTACGGCGGAGGTGCGCCGGGTGTGCTCCGGGGCGCCCTCCGCGAGCCGCCCCGACCGACCCGGCCGCCCGGGGTGCTACGCAGGTCTGGTGGGTGGGTCCTCCGCAGGTATGACTCGGCGGGGCCCGGTGCGACCGGAGTCTGTCCCGGAAAGGGGAGTTGCGGGTGACGTGGAGGCGCGGGCCGGGCAGGAACCATGGGGAGGGTCCGGCCGCGGGACTCGCCACCACGGGAGCCCGGCGGCGGGGCCACCGTCCCCGGCACCGCACGACAGGAGCGTCCCCACGTGAGCACCACTGACTTCGCCCGGCCGGCCACCGCCGTGGCGGCCCGCGCCACCGAGCTGACCAAGGTCTTCGGTGAGGGGGAGACCCGGGTGGTCGCCCTGGACCAGGTCTCGGTCGACTTCCGTCAGGGCGAACTGACCGCGATCATGGGTCCGTCGGGTTCGGGCAAGTCCACGCTGATGCACTGTGTGGCGGGGCTGGACGACTTCTCGTCCGGTTCGGTGCGGATCGGCGACACCGAGCTGGCCTCGCTGAAGGACAAGCAACTGACGCGGCTGCGGCGGGACAAGATCGGTTTTATCTTCCAGGCGTTCAATCTGCTGCCGACGCTGACCGCGCGGGAGAACATCACGCTGCCGATGGACATCGCGGGGCGCAAGCCGGACAAGGAGTGGCTGGACAGCGTCACCAGCATGGTGGGGCTCGCGGACCGGCTGAGCCACCGGCCGGCGGAGCTCTCCGGCGGTCAGCAGCAGCGGGTGGCGGTGGCACGGGCGCTGGCCTCCCAGCCGGAGATCATCTTCGGTGACGAGCCGACCGGCAATCTGGACTCCCGGTCCGGCGCCGAGGTCCTCGGCTTCCTGCGCAACTCGGTGCGGCAGATGGGGCAGACCGTGGTGATGGTCACCCATGACCCGGTGGCCGCCACCTATGCGGACCGGGTCGTCTTCCTCGTCGACGGGCGGATCGTGGACGAGTTGAAGGCGCCGACGGCGGACGCGGTGCTGGACAGGATGCGGAGCCTGCCGGGCAGCGGCGGTGCCCCCGCGGCCCCGGCCCCCGCCGAGCCCAGCGCCTGACCGGTCCCGCCCGCCCCTCCGTCCCCTGCCTCTGTCCGTCCCGTCTTTCCGCCTGCCCTCCGAGCGGCCGCGCGCGCCTGCGCCCGTCGCCGCTGCCGCCTTCCGTGGCCGCCGTAGTGCTGCCGCCTGTCTCCAGGACCTCCTGACATGTTCCGTACCGCCCTGCGCAACGTGCTTGCGCACAAGGCGCGGCTGCTGATGACCGTGCTCGCCGTGATGCTCGGTGTGGCCTTCGTCTCCGGCACCCTCGTCTTCACCAACACCGTCTCCGACGCCCTCCAGCGCAGTTCGGCGAAGGGGTTCGACCAGGTCGACGTCGCTGTGACACCGGTGTACCCCCCGGACCGCGGGGACCGGCTGTCGGAGGAGACGCGGCTGACGCCCAGGCTGCGGGAGCGGCTGGCGGCGGTGCCGGGGGCGCGTTCGGCGGTCGGTGTGGTCGGCGGCTTCACCGCGGTGGCCGACCGGCACGGCAAGCTCGTCGGCGGCGGTTTCCAGTCGCAGGGCGCCAACTACTGGGCGGGCAAGGGCGGTTCGGATCCGCGCTATCCGATGGAGCAGGGGCGGGCACCGCACGGCGCGGGGGAGGTCGCCCTCGACGCGAAGACCGCGGAGCGGGCCGGCTACCGCGTCGGGGACACGGTGCGGATCTCGGTGGACGGGCCGGTGCTGACGCCGAAGGTCAGTGGTGTCTTCACCACGGACGACGGCAATGTGGCGGCGGGCGGCAGCCTCACCCTGTTCGACACGGCGACCGCGCAGCACGTCTTCCACAAGAGCGGCCGCTTCGACGAGATCGATGTGGCGGCGGCCCCCGGCACCGGGCAGGAGGCGCTGAAGTCGGCGGTCGACAAGGCGCTGCCGAAGGACCTGGCGGAGACCACCACGGGCCGTCAGCTCTCCGACGACCAGGCGCGGTCCATCGCCTCGTCGATGAGCAGTATGAAGACGAGTCTGCTGGTGTTCGCGGGGATCGCGCTGTTCGTGGGTGTCTTCATCATCGCCAACACCTTCACCATGCTGGTGGCGCAGCGCACCCGGGAGTTGGCCCTGCTGCGTGCGGTGGGCGCGTCCCGCCGTCAGGTGACCCGCTCGGTGCTGGTGGAGGCGCTGGTGGTGGGTGCGGTCGCGGCCGTCGCGGGGCTGCTCGCGGGGATCGGGATCGGTGCCGGACTGCGGTCCCTGGTGGGGTCGTTCGGTGCTTCGGTGCCGGACGGGCCGCTGGTGGTGTCGGGCGGCACGGTGGCCGCGGCGCTGTCCGTCGGTGTGCTGGTGACGGTGTTCGCGGCCTGGCTGCCGGGGCGGCGGGCGGCAAAGGTGCCGCCGGTGGCCGCGATGAGCAGTGTCCATGCGGCGCCCACGGCCCGTTCGCTGGTGCTGCGGAACACGATCGGTGCGCTGTTCACGGCGGCCGGGGTGGCGGTGGCGCTGGCCGCGTCCGCCATGGAGGGCTCATCGGGGCAGGCGCTGCTGGGGCTGGGTGCGGCGCTGCTGGTGATCGGGGTGTTCGTGCTGACGCCGCTGCTGTCGCGGCCGCTGATCGCGGCTTCGGGGCCGGTGGTGCGGTGGTTCGGGACGCCGGGGAGGCTGGCCCGGCAGAACGCGGTGCGCAATCCGCGGCGTACGGCGGCGACGGCGTCCGCGCTGATGATCGGTCTGACGCTGATCACGGGGCTCACGGTGATCGCGGGCAGTGCGCAGCAGTCGATCGACAAGATGGCGACGTCCGCGCTGAAGGCGGACTACATGGTGTCGATGGCGAACCTTGAGCGCCTCTCCCCCGATGTGGAGAAGAAGCTGGCGGCGACCGAAGGGGTCACGGCGACCAGCCCGCTGCGGGACGCCCCGGCACGCGTCGAGGGCGAG
Organism: Streptomyces sp. NPDC058045; assembly: GCF_042885635.1. Lineage (NCBI taxonomy): Bacteria > Bacillati > Actinomycetota > Actinomycetes > Kitasatosporales > Streptomycetaceae > Streptomyces > Streptomyces sp. NPDC058045. The sequence goes on from NZ_JBHVRR010000010.1 coordinate 21,772, forward strand.
TCCCGGTATCTGATCGGGGTGCGCGGGGAGACGATCGGCCAGCTGACCGATCTGCCGGTGCGCGACGGCAGGTTCACGGTGGGCGGCCGGAACGTGGTGGTGGACGAGAAGACCGCGAAGGAGCACGGCTGGCACGTCGGGGACCGGTTCACCGGGTCGTTCGAGGACGGCGGCAAGGAGCGGCTGACGGTGGCCGGTGTCTATGACGGCAACGAGATGCTCAACGGGATCCTCGTCGACAACGCCACGCTGACACCGCACCAGCGCACCCCCGGGGACATGCAGGTCATGGTGAAGGCCGACGGCGGTGCCTCGGCGGCGGTGAAGGACCGGCTGGAGAAGGCGCTGGGCGACAATCCGGCGGTGCTGGTGCAGGACAAGAAGGATGTGTCCGAGAGCATCGCGCAGACGTTCACGCTGATGCTGAACATGCTGTACGGGCTGCTGGCGATGGCCGTGGTGGTGGCGGTCCTCGGCGTGATCAACACGCTGGCCATGTCGGTCTTCGAACGCGCCCAGGAGATCGGCATGTTGCGGGCCATCGGTCTGGAGCGGCGCGGGGTGAAGCGGATGGTGCGGCTGGAGTCGGTGGTGATCTCGCTGCTCGGCGGGGTGCTCGGGGTGGGCCTGGGACTGTTCTTCGGCTGGGCCGCGGGCCGTCTGATGGGCAGCGAGATGCCCACCTACGAGCTGGTCGTGCCGTGGGCCCGGATGGCGCTGTTCCTGCTGCTGGCCGCGCTGGTCGGGGTGCTGGCGGCGCTGTGGCCGGCGCGGCGCGCGGCCCGGCTGAACATGCTGGCGGCGATCAAGTCCGAGTAGCGGCCGGGGAGTTGGGTGCTGCGGTCGGGGTCCGTCCGGTGGGACGGGCCCCGACGGCGTGGTGCGGCGGGCGCGTCAGTTCCAGGTGCGCAGCCGCAGGGGCGTGCCGGATTCGCCGGACTCGGGGGTGCGGACGGCGAGGAGCTGGTTGACGCCGATCCGGTTGCGTTCGAAGGCGAGCGCGGAGGCCGCCATGTAGAGGCGCCAGACGCGGGCGCGGCCGGGGCTGGTGAGGTGGACCGCCCGGTCCCAGTGGGCCTCCAGGTTGGCGACCCAGCGGCGCAGGGTGAGGGCGTAGTGCTCGCGCAGCGACTCCATGTCCCGTACTTCGAAGCCGGCGCGCTCCAGCAGGCCGAGGGTGTCTCCGACGGGTGCCAGTTCTCCGTCGGGGAAGACGTAGGCGTCGATGAACTCGTCCACGTGGTAGGCGGTTTCGTCCTGCTGGGGGCGGCGGGCGATCTGGTGGTTGAGGAGCCGGCCGCCGGGTTTCAGCAGGGCGTGCAGGGCGCGGGCGTACTCCAGGAAGCGGGCGTGGCCGACGTGTTCGGCCATGCCGATGGAGGAGATCGCGTCGTAGGGGCCGTCGCTCACGTCGCGGTAGTCCTGGACGCGGATCTCGACGCGGTCGGTGAGGCCTTCGTCGGCGACGCGCTTGCGGGCGTGGGCGGCCTGCTCCGCGGAGAGGGTGACGCCGACGGCGCGGACCCCGTACTCGCGGGCGGCGTGCAGCACCATGGAGCCCCAGCCGCAGCCCACGTCCAGCAGGCGCATCCCGGGGCGCAGGTCGAGTTTGCGGCAGATCAGGTCGAGCTTGTCGCGCTGGGCGGACTCCAGGGTGCCGCCGGCGGTCCAGTAGGCGCAGGAGTACACCATGGACGGGCCGAGGACGAGTTCGTAGAAGTCGTTGCCGACGTCGTAGTGGTGGCTGACGGCCTTCTTGTCGGTGCGGCGGGTGTGGAGGTGGCCGCGGCCGGGCCGGCGCATCTCCTCGGGGGGCGGCGGCGGGGGCGGCAGGGGCCGGGCGAGGGCGGCGAACCCCCTTGCCGCGGCGCGTACTTGAGGGTCGCGCAGGGCGGTGAGCAGACCGGTGTCGTCCTCGCCGCGTTCCCAGACGAGGCCGGCCATCAGGTCCAGTACCCGGTAGAGGTCGCCGTCCACGTCGATGTCGCCGGCCACCCAGGCGCGGGCCAGGCCGAGTTCGCCCGGTTTCCACAGCAGGCGGCGCAGGGCGCGGCGGCGGTGGATGACGAGTACGGGGGCATCGGGGGGTCCGGCCTCTGATCCGTCCCAGGCGCGGACGCGTACCGGGAGCCTGGCCCCCAGCATTCTCTCGACGAGTGTGGTCAGCCGCAGTGCGGCGTCTGGCATGACACACCTCCGTAATCGGGGGATCCGGATCGGTCCGACACCATGTGAACACCAACGCCCCTCTTGCGCAGTCCCCTTGCGGTGTCACAGATCGGCAAAACAAGCTGCATTGGGCATGTATTCGGCCGGGTGGGTGGCGGGCGATCCGGCGGGACCTCGTTCACCTGCGGCGGACGGCTGCCCCCGGGAACGCCGAAGGGGCGCCCGCACCACGGATGGCGGGCGCCCCAGCGGGCTGTGCGTGTCGGCCGGCCGCCGGTCCCGGAAGTCCGGGCTCCGACGGCCGGCCGACTGTCGGCGTCAGGACGCCTTGGCCTTGGCCCCTTCGGACTTGGCGGGCGCCGGGACGGTGGCGGCGGGCGGCGGAACCGGCTTGGCGGCCTCGTAGAACTCCTCGCGCGGTGTCTCGATGGCGCCGAGGGAGACGACCTCGCGCTTGAGGAACATACCGAGGGTCCAGTCCGCCAGGACGCGGATCTTGCGGTTGAACGTCGGCATCGCCATGCCGTGGTAGCCGCGGTGCATGTACCAGGCGAGGCGGCCCTTCAGCTTGATCTTCATCTTGCCGAAGACGATCATCGCGACGCCCTTGTGCAGGCCGAGACCGGCGACGGCACCCGCGTTGGCGTGGCTGTACTCCTTCTGCGGGAAGCCCCGCAGCGCGGAGATCACGTTGTCGCCGAGGACCTTGGCCTGGCGCAGCGCGTGCTGGGCGTTCGGCGGGCACCAGGCGTTCTCGTCGCCGGCCTTGCGGGCGACGATGTCCGGCACCTGGGCGTTGTCGCCGGCGGCCCAGATGTAGTCGGTGCCCTGCACCTGGAGGGTGGCGGAGGTGTCGACATGGCCGCGGGGGCCGAGCGGCAGACCGTAGCGGGCCAGCGCCGGGTTGGGCTTGACGCCGGCGGTCCACACGATGGTGTCGGAGTCGACCTGCAGGCCGTTGTTCAGCACCACATGGCCGTCCACGCAGGAGTCCATACCGGTCTTGAGGTAGATCTCGACGCCGCGGCTCTCCAGGTGCTTGCGGCCGTACTCGCCGAGCTTGGGACCGACCTCGGGGAGGATGCGGTCGGCGACGTCGACCAGGAGGAAGCGCATGTCCTCGCGGGAGACGCTGGTGTAGTAGCGGGCGGCGTCGCGCGCCATGTCCTCGACCTCGCCGACGCTCTCCGCACCGGCGAAGCCGCCGCCGACGAAGACGAAGGTGAGCGCCTTGCGGCGGACCTCCTCGTCATGCGTCGAGTCGGCCTTGTCGAGCTGTTCGAGGACGTGGTTGCGCAGGCCGATGGCCTCCTCCACGCCCTTCATGCCGATGCCCTGCTCGGCGAGACCGGGGATGGGGAAGGTGCGGGAGACCGCGCCGAGAGCCATCACCAGGTAGTCGAAGGGCAGCTCGTACGCCTCGCCGACGAGCGGGGCGATCGTGGCGACCTTGCGGTCCTGGTCGATGGAGGTGACCCGGCCGGTCAGCACCTCCGCCTTCGGCAGCACACGTCGCAGCGGGACGACGACATGCCGGGGCGAGATGTTGCCGGCGGCGGTTTCGGGAAGGAAGGGCTGGTACGTCATGTACGAGCGCGGGTCGACGACCGTGACGGTCGCCTCGCCGTAGCGCATCTTCTTCAGAATGCGACGAGCTGCGTACAGGCCTACGTACCCACCGCCTACTACGAGGATCCTGGGACGCTCCGTGGTGCTCATGGCAACGAGTATCCACCCGCCGGGAGGGGGTACTTAGTGCGCCCCTTCACAAGCACCCTGGACACCCGTGCTACACTTCGCGCCCCGCTTGACTCCTCTCGTCCCGGCACGAGGGAACCACGGCACCGTTTCAGACCGCGCCGACCCCTCTTGAGCTGCCGCTCCCGATCAAGTCCCGGAGTGGACCACTGCCCCGCCGCCCCTTTCCCGCGAGCGGCCCGCACCCCTGGAACGGCCCGGCCGAGGTCGCCTCGCCCCCGAGGGAGCGCACTCCGGGGCCCGCAGAGCCAGACTTCTCACCCCATTCCTTGTGAAGAAGTTCACGAAGTTTCCCGGCGACACCTCACCGGGGCCCCCGCACGCCCCCTCGGACCCCGCTCACCTGGGCGTGGACACCGCTCAGGCGATCGACCAGGCGAGGCCGTCGAGGATGTCGTGCTCGCTGACGACGACCTCCTCCGCACCCATCCGTTCCATGATCGACAGGAGCACCAGGGCACCGGAGGCGATCACATCGACACGGCCCGGGTGCATCACGGGGATCGCGGCGCGCTCGGCGTGGGTGGAGGCCAGCAGGCGGTGGGTGATCTCCTCGACGCGGGCCCGGGAGAGCCGCGAGTGGTGGATCGCCGCCGAGTCGTAGGCGTCCAGACCGAGCGCGATCCCGGCGAGCGTGGTGACCGAACCGGCCAGGCCGACCAGGGTGCGGGCCTCGCCCAGCGGCACCGTCTCCGCCGCCCGGTCCAGCGCGGCCGCCAGATCGGCGCGGATCGCGTCGACCTCCTCGGGGCGCGGCGGATCGCTGATCTTCCCGCCGTGCACCAGATGCCGTTCCGTCATCCGGACACAGCCCACGTCCACCGAGCGCGCGGCCCGCACCCGGTCGTCGCCGAGGACGAACTCGGTGGAGCCGCCGCCGATGTCGACCACCAGATAGGGGCGTTCCAGGTCGGTGCGGCCGGCGAGTTCGCGGGTGGCGCCGGTGAAGGAGAACTCGGCCTCCTGGTCGCCGCTGATCACCTCCGGCCGCACCCCGAGGATGTCGAGCACCCCGCGGACGAAGACCTCGCGGTTCTCCGCGTCCCGGGAGGCGGAGGTGGCGGCGAAGCGGATCCGCTCGGCGCCGGACTCCTTGATGACGGCGGCGTAGTCGCGGCAGGCGGCGAAGGTGCGGTCCAGGGCCTCGGGGGCGAGGCGGCCGGTGCGGTCGACGCCCTGACCGAGCCGCACGATCTCCATCCGCCGTGCCAGATCGGTGAGTTGGCCGGTCGCCGGGTCGCAGTCGGCGACCAGCAGCCGGATCGAGTTGGTGCCGCAGTCCACGGCCGCCACCCGTGTCATCGGGCGTCCTCCGCCGTCGCATCGTCGGCGGGGCTGACGCAGGGGCCCTTGCGCCACCACTCGGGCAGCAGGGCGATCGCCTCGTCGCCCAGCGGGTTGACGCCGGGACCGGCCGCCAGCGAGTGGGCCACCAGCACATGCAGGCACTTGACCCGGTCGGGCATCCCGCCGGCGCTGGGGAAACCGGTCAGCTCCTCGATCTCGTCGCGGCGCCGCAGATAGTCCTGGTGGGCAGCGCGGTAGGCGGCGGCCAGCTCCGGATCGGTGGCGAGGCGCTCTGTCATCTCCTTCATCACGCCCTCCGCCTCCAGGGTGCCGATGGCGGAGGCGGCCCGCGGGCAGGTCAGGTAGTACAGCGTGGGGAAGGGCGAGCCGTCGGGCAGGCGCGGCGCGGTCTCCACCACGTCGGGCAGGCCGCAGGGGCAGCGGTGCGCGATGGCGCGCAGGCCGCGGGGCGGGCGGCCGAGCTGCTCCCGGAAGGCGGCGACATCCGCCTCGGTCGGCTCGGTGCGCTCGGTGGGCGGCGGCGGGGTGTCCATGGGTGTCGGGCTGTCTTTCGTTGTCGGAGTGCGGGGTGGGTGGGGCTGCGTGCGGATGAGAGGCCGGGGTGAACTGGCCGGTGCGGGGCGGCGGTTGGGCCGCGGCGGGCTCGGGTCCCCGGGGCGGGCGGCCGGTCAGCGGCCCGAGCGGTCCGCCTTGTCCACGCCGTCCCAGACATTGGAGTACCAGGGGCGGTCCGGGTCGCCCCGGTCCGCGCCGGGGAGGCGGGCGCCCTCCGGGCCGACCACGGTGTAGCCGGTCTCCCCCGGCCGTACGTAATGCAGCCGCTTGCGGATCTGCTGCTCCGCGTAGGCGTCGTCCCTCCAGCGTGCCTTCTGGTCGCGGAGTTCGTCGACCCGCTCGCGCTCCTCGTTGCGCTGGCGCCGCAGGTCGCCGATCTCGGCCTGCTGGGAGACGTACTGGCGGATCGGGTAGGCGAGGGCGACGATCAGGGAGCAGAAGACCAGGGCGAGGAGCGCGGCACGGCCGGTGAGGCGGGAGCGGCGCGCCTGACGGCGGGTCTGGGAGCGGTACACCCGGGCCGCGGTCTGCTCGCCGAGCAGCCGCAGCCTGGTCGCGGTCGAGAACCGGTCCCGGGCCTCCCGGTCCTTTCCGGCCATCTGCTCCCGCCTCCCCGATACGCGCGGACGTCCCCGCACACGGTACGGGACCGGGTGCGGGGACGTGGCCTACCTCAAGGTGTCGCCGGCGGGCGGCGGCGGCCCGCGTTACGCCTTGAACCGCGGGAAGGCGGAGCGGCCCGCGTAGACCGCGGCGTCGTCGAGGATCTCCTCGATGCGCAGCAACTGGTTGTACTTGGCGACGCGTTCGGAGCGGGCCGGGGCGCCGGTCTTGATCTGGCCGCAGTTGGTGGCGACCGCGAGGTCCGCGATGGTGACGTCCTCGGTCTCGCCGGAGCGGTGCGACATCATGCACTTGAAGCCGTTGCGCTGGGCCAGCTCCACGGCGTCCAGGGTCTCGGTGAGCGAACCGATCTGGTTGACCTTCACCAGCAGGGCGTTGGCGGAGCCCTCCTCGATACCGCGGGCCAGACGCTCCGGGTTGGTGACGAACAGGTCGTCGCCGACGAGCTGCACCTTGTCACCGAGCTTGTCGGTGACGACCTTCCAGCCCGCCCAGTCGTCCTCGAACAGCGGGTCCTCGATGGACACCAGCGGATACGAGGCCACCAGGTCCTCGTAGTACTCGGTCATCTCGGCGGCGGAGCGCTCCTTGCCCTCGAAGAGGTACTTGCCGTCCTGGTAGAACTCGGAGGCGGCGACATCGAGCGCGAGGGCGATCTGCTGGCCGGGGGCGTAGCCGGCCTCCCTGATCGCCTCCAGGATGAGGTCGAGCGCCTCGCGGTTGGAACCGAGGTTCGGCGCGAAGCCGCCCTCGTCGCCGAGACCGGTGGCGAGGCCCTTGTTCTTCAGGACCTTCTTGAGGGTGTGGTACACCTCGGCGCCCCAGCGCAGCGCCTCGGAGAAGGACTCGGCGCCGATCGGCGCGATCATGAACTCCTGGATGTCGACGTTGGAGTCCGCGTGCGAACCGCCGTTGAGGATGTTCATCATCGGCACCGGCAGCAGGTGCGCGTTGGGGCCGCCGAGGTAGCGGAACAGCGGCAGGTCGCTGGCCTCGGAGGCGGCGTGCGCCACGGCAAGCGAGACGCCGAGGATGGCGTTGGCGCCGAGGGAGCCCTTGTTGTCGGTGGCGTCCAGGTCGAACATCGCCTGGTCGATCAGGCGCTGCTCGGTGGCGTCGTAGCCGACCAGCTCCGGGCCGATCTGCTCGATGACGGCCAGGACGGCCTTCTCGACGCCCTTGCCCTGGTAGCGGTTGGGGTCGCCGTCGCGGAGCTCGACGGCCTCGAAGGCACCGGTGGAGGCACCGGACGGGACGGCGGCACGGCCGGTGCTGCCGTCGTCGAGGCCGACCTCGACCTCGACCGTGGGGTTGCCTCGGGAGTCCAGGATTTCCCGGGCTACGACGACGTCGATGGACGGCACGAGCATCTCCTTCTGGGATGTGACGCTGGAGGTGCGGGGTCGGAGCCGGATCGCCCTCGCCCCGCGGCACGAGCCTAACCGGCCCGCGGCGGTCGGTCCGCCGCCCGCCCGTCCCCTGGGACGAAATCAGGCCCGAATGATCCGGAACCAGGGCAAAGTCCACATGGTTTCCGGCCGCTTCCCGACCGGCGTCCGGCTGGATTCCGGGCGCTCTCCGACTGGTGGCGCAGGGGCGGGGGCGCGCACACGGACGGCCTCGCCCCGGCACGTGCGGGGGGTGTCACGCGCCGGGGCGAGGGCCGGTCATGGAGTGCGCCGCGGGGTGGTTCAGCTCAGGTGGAGCTGCTGGCCCGGGTAGATGAAGTCGGCGTCGTCGATGATGTCGTCGTTCAGCTTGAACAGCTTCTGCCAGCCGCCCTCGACATGGTGCGCCTTGGCGATCTTGCTGAGGGTGTCGCCCTTCTTCACCTTGTACTCGCCGTCGCCCTTCTTGACCTTCTTGCCGGTCGGGGTCTCGACGGTCTTCTTCTGGCTGGGCGCCGCACGGTGCTCGGAGCGGTCCGCGTGCTTCGGCGCCGCCGGGCGGGTCTGCTCCTGCTTCGGGGCCTGCTGCTGCGGCGCCTGCGGCTTGGGCGCCTGCTGCGAACCGCCGCCGTACGGGGTGCTGGACAGGCCGGTACCGCAGTTCGGCCAGGCGCCCTTGCCCTGACCAGCGAGGACCTTCTCACCGACGGCGATCTGCTGCGCCTTGGTGGCCTGGTCGGCACGCGGCGCGTACTGGGTGCCGCCGTACGCGGCCCAGGTGGAGCTGGTGAACTGCAGGCCGCCGTAGAAGCCGTTGCCGGTGTTGATCGACCAGTTGCCGCCGGATTCGCACTGGGCGACCTGGTCCCACTCGGAGGCGGTGGCGGCGGAGGCCGAACCGGCGGCCATCAGCGGCACGGCCACGGCGGCACCGGTGACACCGACGAGCGCGGCGACCCGGGTGGTCTTCGAAGGACGGCGGTGCTTGCCCTTGGAACGCAGCATGAAGTGATCCCCTCACCGACGCCTGCGAGGTGAGCTGTCGGGTTCGGGCCGGTGGGTCTCCCGGGCTCGCTTCCGAGCCACCGGGAGGATTGCCCGGCCGTGCGACCTGGCGCACGGCTTCACCCCCAGCCGGACCTGACCTTCCGTCGGGCGGCTGCGCGTCTCCGCTCAGCCCTCCAACGGCCGGGCCCGGCACTTACCTTGGGTCCCCCGCTCCTGCCTTCGGCGCTTGACGCGACGACTGTTCCCGTTCGGACGCCGGCAGGATTCGGCGGGGCGTCCGAGGGTGCCCGCGGTGGCGAGCGGTCTCGACCGTAAGCAGCCCGGGGCGGGAAATTCAAAGACGATCAGGGCTTCTGAGACTCATCTCTCACCGATCCCAAAACGGGCATCCAGTGGCGAACTACCGCTGCGTTTCGCCCGATTCAAGACGAAGATCAAGGGTCTGGCCAGGCACGATCAGGTCCGGATCGCTCCCCACGATTCCCTCGTTCCGCTCATACAGCGCGGACCATCCGCCCTCGACCCCGTGGTCACCCGCGATGGCCCACAACGTGTCCCCGGGACGCACCTTGTACGTTCCGTCCCCTTCATCCGTTTCACCCGTTCCCTCGCCATGCGCCTGGTCACGGGAGGCGTGGCGGCCGGACGAGTCGCGGGCCCCGCCCTCGTCGGCGGCGCCACCGCGGTGGCGGCCGGAACCGGCCGGGTCGGCGGACGTGGGGCCGCCGGAGGGGTGGGCGGATTCGGCGGGGGCGGATTCGGTGGGCGCGGCCGAAGTGCCGTCCGCGGGGCGAGAGTTGTCGGAAGTGTCGCCTTCGCGGTGGTTCTTGTCTGCGGAACCGGTGGACGGAGTGGAGGAGCCCGCGGGGTCGGCGGCATCGGTGGAGCCGGAGGAGTCCGGCGAGGGGGATGAGTCGGGCAACTGGGACGAGTCCGGCGATCCGGAGGCTTCAGGCTTGTCGCTGGCGGTACCGGAGTCATCGGAGCCGCCGGAACCTCCTGACGTCTCGGGGGAAGCGGACGAACTGGGCGAAGCGGACTCGGCGGTGGCGCCCGGGTCCACCCCCACGCCCCCAGCGATCTTGCCGAGCCCCGGCACCAGCGCACAACTCGGCCACGCCTGCGGCCCCTTGTCGGCCAGCACCTTCTGCGCCACGGCTATCTGCTGAGACCGGCTCGCCAGATCCGCCCGCGGCGCGAAATCAAGACCGCCGTACGACTCCCACACCTTCTGCGAAAGCTGAAGCCCCCCGTAGTAGCCGTTGTGCTCGTTCGCACTCCACGATCCGCCGCTCTCACAGTCGGCGAGGCGATCCCAGGTCGCAGCGGTCGCCGCGTGCGCGCCGGAGGCGCCCAGCAGCGGGATGGCGATGGCGGAGCCGGCCACCCCCGCCGCGACGACGAGAGCAGGGGCCTGGCGGGGGCGGCGGTGCCGACCGTTCCCGGAAAGCATCTGATTGCCTTTCGCGTGACAGAGGTGACAACCAAGGCGACAACTCACCCAGGTCACCAGTGAACGTAGCCGGGTCGAACACCTGTCACAAGTCGATGCATCAGCGATAACGCACACATCACATTCATGACGGCACGTCAGAAACCCTCTGACCAGCGGACGGTGTGAACTCCACCGGCAACGTCCGCAAACCCCGCATGATCAACCCGCCCCGCCACCGCAGATCGGACAAATCCACCGCCAACCGCAGATCGGGAAGGCGCCGCAACAACGTCCCCAACGCCACCCTGCCCTCCAACCGCGCCAACGGCGCCCCCAGGCAGTAGTGGATCCCGTGCCCGTATCCCAGATGCTGATTGTCCACCCGCGCCAGATCCAGCAACTCAGGCCCCTCGAACCGCTCCGGATCCCGATCCGCCGCAGCCAGCACCACCAACACCGGATCACCCGCCGCAATACGCTGCCCACCCAGCACCAACGGCTCCCGCGCGAAACGCCACGTCGCCATCTCCACCGGCCCGTCAAAACGCAGCAGTTCCTCGACCCCCGTCTCCAGCAACGCCTCCCCCGCATCCCCGGAAACCAGCGCCGACTGCAACAACCCCCGCTGCTCCGGATGCGTCAGCAACGCGAACACCCCGTTGCCGATGAGATTCACCGTCGTCTCAAAACCGGCGAACAGCAGAATGAACGCCATCGCCGCCGCCTCGTTCTCGGTGAGATGCTCCCCGTGATCCGAAGCACGGATCAGACCAGAAATCAGATCGTCACCGGGATCCTCCCGCTTCCGGTGAATCAACTCAGCGAGATACCCCCGCATCTTCTTCACCGACCTGGCCACCCCACCCCGCGGACCCTTCCCATGGCGGATCATCATCCCCGCCCAGTCACGGAAGTCATCCTGATCCTCCCGCGGCACCCCCAGCAGATCGCACACCGCATAGATCGGCAGCGGAAAAGCAAACTCATGAATAAGATCCGCCTCCCCCCGCACCGCGAAAGCATCGATCAGACCATCCGTCAACTCCTGTACTCGCGGCGCGAATTCAGCCACCCGCCGAGGAGTGAACGCCTTCGACACCAGCCGACGCAACCGCGTGTGATCCGGCGGATCGATATTCAGCAGATGCGTCATCAACTCGGCTTTCCGCTCCCCCGGAATACCCGTACGACCCCGCGCGTCCGCCGGCTCATCATGATGAGCCGGATTCTTACTCAACCGCCCATCCGCCAACGCCACCCGCGCATCCGCATACCGCGTCACCAACCAGGCCTCCACCCCACTCGGCAACCGCGTCCAGAACACCGGCGCATGCTCCCGCAACCACGAATACGCCGGATACGGATCCGCCGCGAACTCCCACGAAAACAACTCCGGACACCCGGACAACTCCGGAGAGCGGACAGGGGCGGAAGGCGGACCGGTACGGGACTCGTCGTGCATGAAGGGGACGGTACCGGGGGGGACGGGGCCAGGGGGCGGTGGGCCCAGGAGGGGCACTGGGCTCAGGAGGGGATGGGCTCAGGAGGAGCGGTGGGCGGCTTCCGTCGCGCGGATCGCATCACGGTACGCGCGGGCCGCCACACGCAGCGCAGCCTCCGGATCGACCCCCTCCGCCTCCGCCCGCACCGCCGTCGCCAGCAACTCGTACCCCAGACCACTCCCCGCAGGCAGCGGCACCTCAAGCCCCGCCGTCCGCACCCGCGAGGCAAGCTTCGCCGCCAGCGCCAACCCCGGCTGCCCCAACGGCACCCCGTCCGTCACCGACTCCCGCTGCTTCGCCTCCGCCTTGGCACCCAGCCACAACTCCCGGACATCCTCCGGGGTGTGCGCCACCGCGTCCCCGAAAATATGCGGATGGCGATGGATGAGCTTGGCGACGATGCCGCCCGCGACATCATCGATGGAGAAGGCCGCCACCTCGGCCTCCTCCTCGGCCTCGGTCCCGGCCTGGGTGCCATCGGCGTCAGGGCGGTCGGCGGGCAGTCCGTCCTCGGCGATCCGGGCATGGAACACGACTTGCAGCAGGACATCCCCCAACTCCTCCCGCAACTCGGCCCGATCCCCCTCCTCGATCGCCTCCACCAGCTCATACGCCTCCTCGATGGCGTACTTCGCCAACCCCTCATGCGTCTGCCGCGAGGACCAAGGGCACTCCATCCGGATCTGATCCATGACCTGCACCAGATCCAGCAACCGCGCCCCCGGCAGATCGTACGAAGCGGGCAGAAGTTCCAGATCCGGCATGTCCACCCGCCCCGATCCCGCCAGCCGAGCCAAGCCGTCCGTCAACTCCGGCTCGCCCTCCCCCACAGCGACCACCACCACCGTCGCCCCACCGGCACACGCATCCACCAACTCCCGCGCGCCGAGCCGGACCTCCTCCACCGGCACACCCGCCTCCCGCAGATACGGAAGCTGCGGATGCGCCGGATCGGAACACACCACCCGATCCGCGTCGTGCAACAACCGCCACGCCTGCCACGACAGCAACCCCGGCGCCACCCGATGACTGGTGGTGAGCAGCACGATCCGCCCCGCCTCGGAAGACGGCGGAACCGGGGAAGCAGGGACCGGAGAGGAAGAGGAAGCGCTCGAACTCATCACCCCTCGAACGTAACCCACCCACGCCCCACGCCGGACCGTGCCAGAAACCCGAAGGTCACGAGGGGAGGGGCGGGGGAGCGGTAGGGGCGGGGCCAGGGGCGCCCGAGGGTCAGTAGCCGCTACCGCTTACGGCGCCCGTACCGGTCAGGCCGCCTACACCGCTCACGCCTGCTTCCGCGGTGCGGCCGACACATCCCTCAGCCACGGAGTACGAGCCTCCGCCCGAGTGCTCTTCGTGTCGTCCCAGGCGCCGTACCGCGGATTGAGGTCGATACGCAGCGACTTGGACGCCTCCGACAACCGCTTCCAGAACGCGGCCTGCCCCGCCGCCCCGCTCCCATCCACCCCGAGACGGTCATACAGCTTCCGCGCCTCAGCCTCCGTACGCAGACTCTCGTCCAGCCGCTCCGGCGCCACCCCGTACCGCTGCAACCACGTCGCCTCCAGCGCCTTCGGGCCACCCGCCCCCTGCTCCATGGAAGTACGCAACGCCTGCACATCCCGGGAACTGACCTTCACCCCGGCATCCGAGGCCGCCTTGTGCAGCACCCGATCCCGCACCATGGACTGCAAGGTGTCCCGCGTCAGACTCCCGGACCTCGCCACGACCTGCTGGTACTGCGAGTCGTCCTGGACCGCAGAACGCTGCGCGGCCCGCACCTCCCCGACCCTGCCCTGCAACTGCGCCACGGAGATCCGCTCACCACCCACCACGGCCGCGGCGCCAGGGTGCGTATCGCTGCCGCAGGCGGTCAGCAGCGGAGCCGCGGCCAGCATGGCAGCGGAGGAAACGACGAGCGCGGTACGGCGACGACGGCGGTGCAAGAGAGCCTCCCGGCGGCGAGATTGTGCTTCGGTGCACAAAGTCCAGCGGTGATCGATGGTAGGCAGTCGGAGTGGCTCAGGCCACTGATTCGACAGCACTGCTTCGACCAACGAGCTGGTTCCTCTGGGGGGGGGACCCCCTCCCCCTCCCCTCCCCCCCCCAGTGGTTCCACTCCCCCGCGGCCGCCCCCACCCGTGCGCGCCCGCCTGTACGCGCCTGCCCGTGCGCCGACTCCTACGGCCACACCTGCCAGCGCTCACTCACCCTCCGGGCAGCCGTTCGTCCTGGTTGCCTTCCCTTGGGTGCTCCGTGCCGTCAGCGGGCGTGGAAGCGTTCCGGGGCTTGGGTCGGGTTGCCGCCGGTGGGGAGTTTCTGGTCGGGGCAGGTGGTCAGGACTTTGCGCATGGCGTCGCGTTCGGGGGCGGTGACCCACAGGTCGTACTTCTTCTTGACGGCGACCTGCCCGGCTACGTAGGTGCACTGGTAGTTCTTGTTGGGCGGGAGCCAGGTCGCGGTGTCGCCGTCGCCCTTGCTGCGGTTGGGGCCGGCGTCGACGGCCAGCAGGTTGAGCGGGTCGTTGGCGAGGGCTATGCGTTTGCTGGCGTCCCACTGCCTGGCGCCCTTCTGCCAGGCGTCGGACAGTGCGACGAGGTGGTCGATGTCGACCAGGCTGCGGCCGCGGCGGAAGTTCACGTCCTTTCCTGAGTACGGGTCGGGGTGGAGGGATCCGGAGACCACCTTGCAGTCGCCGTCGCTGAAGGCGACTTGCCGGAGGTCGCGTTGGAGTATGTCGTCGCGGGTGTTGCAGCCGTTGGAGTCGGTGTCGGCCCAGGCGCTGCCGAAGCGGTTGCGGGCGTATCCGGTGGTGGGGCCGCGGTCTTTGACGGTGAGCTCGTCGACTGTGGCGAGGGCGCTGCCCGCTTTGCTCTGCGGTCCGCCGGATCCGGTGTCCTTGTCTTGTTGTTCTTCGGTGCATCCGGTGGCGGCGAGCAGCAGGGCTGCGGTGCCGATGGCGATCCGGGTGCCGGTGCGGCGGGCCCGGCGGGTGTGGTTGGTGTGGCTGTCCCGGATTGCTGCTGCGCGTGTCACGGCGCCCCTCCCCGACTGCTGTTGTGGTACGGACGCCGTTACCGTATCCGCTGGTGGGGTGCTGGTCTGCGCCTGGTGGGGCGGCTGGTGGCGGTGGGTCAGACTCGGCCTATGCCGAGGGTGTTGTCTGCGGGGAGCAGGCCGGAGCTGAGGATGCGGAGCCAGAACTCGCCCAGCAGGTCTGCGAGTCGGGCGGTGTCGGTGGCGCCGAGGGTGTGCCAGGGGCCGTGGGCGAGGTGGTCGGTGTGGGTTTCGATGCGGGCACGTAGGACGTGGCCGGCGTCGGTGGCGGTGCCGGTGGGGTCGATGAGGCCGCGATCGGTGAGTCGGGTGCGGGCAGCGGTCCATTCCTCTTGGGTCCAGCCGCGGCCGGCGAAGGCGGGTTCGGGGGCTGCGCCGATGGCGGCGAAGGAGACGAGTGCTTCGACGGGGTCGAGGTCGGCGGTGAGGAGGGCGGTGATGTGGCCGTCGCCTCGGTGTTCGCGGAGCAGGGTGGCGGCGTGCCAGAGCTGGAGGTGGGGTGCTGTGGGCCAGGGCAGGGCGGCGTGGGCGGCGGCGAGGGTGCGGCCGGCGAGGGGTGCGGCTTGGGCGGCACGGCGGGCGAGGTGGGCGGCTTCGATGAGTTCGGGGCTGGTGACGCGGTTGCCGAGGAGGGTGCGGTAGGTGCGGTCGATGGCGCGTTCCCGGGCTTTGAGGACGTCGTGGGGGTGGGCGGTGTGCCAGGCGTGGGTGAGGTGTTGTTCGACGGTGTGTGGGGCGAAGCTGTAGAAGGCGGCGGTGACTTGGGTGGGGGTGGCGTGGCCGAGTGGGGCTGCGCGGTAGGGGAAGTAGCTGGGCCAGCGTTGTCCGGTGGGGTAGCCGAGGGCGGCGGCTTCTTCGAAGGCTTGGGGTGCGTGGTAGAGGACGGCGTGGAGTGGTTCGAGGAGGTGCCACATGCGGCGGGTTTGGGCGAGGTCTGGTTCGGGGGGAGGGTCGGTGTGGGTGGCTGAGGGGGTGATCGCGGGTGTGGGTGCGGGAGTTGGGGTGGTGGTCATGGGGGTCTCCGTGGGTGTTCGGTTGGGCATGGGTGGTGGGGCCGGGTTCACGAGGAGCCGTGAACTTGGCAATGGCTAGATTGCCGTACTCCTGCGAACTTGTCAACGACTAGATTCGGGGTATGGTGGGGCCATGCCTGAGAAGACCGGCGCCGGGAACCGGCGCGCCTATCACCATGGGGACCTGCGTCATGCCGTGCTCACCGCCGCGCTGGACGTCATCGCGTCCGAAGGTCCGGATGCGGTGAGCCTGCGTGACCTGGCGCGCCGGGCCGGCGTCTCGCACGCTGCGCCCGCCCATCACTTCGGGGACCGCACGGGTCTGCTCACCTCGATAGCCACCGATGGCTTCGAGATGCTCGCCGGGGCACTGGCGGAGGCCGACGGGCTGCGCGACGCCGGAGTGCGCTATGTGCGCTTCGCCACCGCCCATCCCGCCCATTTCCAGGTGATGTTCAGCCCGCAGTTGCTGCGGGCCCAGGATCTGGAACTGGTCACGGCGAAGGCGCTCGCCACTCAGCGGTTGCAGGTGGCGCTGTCGGAGATACCGGAGGCGGGGCGCGGGTCGGACGAGGGGCTGGCCAGGATGGCGGCCTGGTCACTGGCCCACGGCTTCGCCACCCTGCTGCTCGGCCACAACCTGGACGATGCGCTCGCCGGACGCGCCCCGGAGGACGCCTTCGCTGAACTGGCGGGGATGCTGTTCCACTCCTGACGGACGGCAGACGGGCAGCAGCCCCGCCGACCCCTTGCAAGAGCCCGCCGGGACCCCCGTACGAACCCCGGCGTCAGGTCCTTCGTACGGAGCCCAGGCCAGGCACCCCGTACGGAGTCCTGGCCGGCCCATCCGCCGGGCGCCTGCTCTACGAGCCCAGAATGGAGGTGAGGAACTCGCCGGTCCAGGCGAGGAGTTCGCGGCCGGTGACGGGCTTGCCGCCCATCTTCGTGGGCTTGGGGCGGGGGACCAGTACCTGGTGGGTGGCGGGCTTGATGACGCTGCCGCGGTAGAGGCGCTTGAGGCGGAGTTCCTGGGATTCGCGGAGTTCGACCGGGGCGAAGCGGATGTTGGTTCCCTGGAGGACGATCTCGCCGACGCCGCAGGCCCGTGCCAGCATCCGCAGGCCGGCCACCAGCAGCAGGTTCTCCACGGGTTCGGGCAGTTTGCCGTAGCGGTCGGTGAGTTCCTCGCGGACGGAGCGGATGTCGTCCTCGGTGTTGGCGGAGGCGATGGCGCGGTAGGCCTGGAGGCGGAGGCGTTCACCGGGGGCGTAGTCGTGCGGGACGTGGGCGTCGACGGGGAGTTCGATCTTGACTTCGAGTGGGGGTTCCTCCTCGACGCCGCCTTCCAGGGAGGCCCGGTAGTCGGCGACGGCTTCGCCGACCATGCGGACGTACAGGTCGAAGCCGACGCCGGCGATGTGGCCGGACTGCTCGCCACCGAGGAGGTTGCCGGCGCCGCGGATCTCCAGGTCCTTCATCGCCACGTACATGCCGGCGCCCATCTCGGTGTGCTGGGCGATGGTGGCGAGGCGTTCGTGGGCGGTCTCGGTGAGGGGCTTCTCCGGCGGGTAGAGGAAGTAGGCGTAGCCGCGTTCCCGGCCTCGGCCGACGCGGCCGCGGAGCTGGTGCAGTTGGGAGAGGCCGAAGTTGTCGCCGCGTTCCACGACGAGGGTGTTGGCGTTGGAGATGTCGATACCGGATTCGACGATGGTGGTCGACACCAGGACGTCGAACTTCTTCTCCCAGAAGTCGACGACGACCTGTTCGAGGGCCTGTTCCGACATCTGGCCGTGGGCGGTGGCGATGCGGGCCTCGGGCACGATCTCGCGGAGGCGGGCCGCGGCCCGGTCGATGGACTCGACGCGGTTGTGGATGTAGAAGACCTGGCCCTCGCGGAGGAGTTCGCGGCGGACGGCGGCGCCGATCTGCTTGTCCTCGTAGGGGCCGACGAAGGTGAGGACGGGGTGGCGCTCCTCGGGCGGGGTGGTGATGGTGGACATCTCGCGGATGCCGGTGACGGCCATCTCCAGGGTGCGGGGGATGGGGGTGGCCGACATGGTGAGGACGTCGACGTTGGCGCGGAGCTTCTTCAACTGCTCTTTGTGCTCGACGCCGAAGCGCTGCTCCTCGTCGACGATGACAAGTCCGAGGTCCTTGAACCTGGTCTCGGAGGAGAAGAGGCGGTGGGTGCCGATGACGATGTCGACGGAGCCGTCCCTGAGCCCTTCGAGGGTGGCTTTGGACTCGGTGTCGCTCTGGAAGCGGGACAGGGCCCGCACCTTCACGGGGAACTGTGCGTACCGGTCGGAGAAGGTGCCGAAGTGCTGCTGCACCAGGAGGGTGGTGGGGACGAGGACGGCGACCTGCTTGCCGTCCTGGACGGCTTTGAACGCGGCGCGTACCGCGATCTCCGTCTTGCCGTAGCCGACGTCGCCGCAGATCAGGCGGTCCATGGGGACGGTCTTCTCCATGTCCTCCTTGACTTCGGCGATGGTGGTGAGCTGGTCGGGGGTCTCCACGTAGGGGAAGGCGTCTTCGAGTTCCCGCTGCCAGGGGGTGTCGGTGCCGAAGGCGTGGCCGGGGGCGGCCATCCGGGCCGAGTACAGCTTGATGAGGTCGGCGGCGATCTCCTTGACGGCTTTCTTGGCGCGGGCTTTGGTCTTGGTCCAGTCGGCGCCGCCGAGGCGGTGCAGGGTGGGTGCCTCGCCGCCGACGTACTTGGTGATCTGTTCGAGCTGGTCGGTGGGGATGTAGAGGCGGTCGCCGGGCTGGCCGCGTTTGGCGGGGGCGTACTCGACGACGAGGTATTCGCGGGTGGCGCCCTGCACGGTGCGCTGCACCATCTCGATGTAACGGCCCACGCCGTGCTGTTCGTGGACGATGTAGTCGCCGGTTTCGAGCGTGAGGGGGTCGATGGTCTTGCGGCGGCGGGCCGGCATCCGCTGCCCGTCCTTGCCGGCGGCCTTCTGCCCGGACAGGTCGGTCTCGGTGAGGACGGCGAGTCTCAACTCCGGGTCGATGAAGCCGTATTCGATGGAGCCGCAGGCGACATGCACCACGGACGGGGTGAGTTCGCCGAGGTCGGTGTCGAGGCGGGCGGGGACGCCTTCGCCGCTGAGGACCTCCGCGGTGCGGGCGGCGGGGCCGTGGCCCTCGGTGACGAAGACGGTGCGCCAGCCGTCGGCCAGCCACCGCTTGGTGTCGGCGAGGGCGCGGGCGGTGTCGCCGCGGTAGGTCTCGGGGGCGTGCATACCCAGGGTGAGGGTGTCCGCGCCGGCGGCGAAGGAGTCCCCGAGGTCGGTGCCGGAAGGGTCGCCGTCGGCGGTGGGGTCGGCGGCGAAGGGCGTCACCGACCACCACATCATGCCCAGTTCACGGGCTCGTTCGCGGATGTCGGCGATGGAGCGCAGGGAGGCGGCGCCGACGTCGATCGGGGCGTCGCCGCCGCCGGCCGTCGCGGCCCAGGAGGCCTGGAGGAATTCCTGGCTGGTGGCGACCAGGTCCGCGGCCCGGGTGCGGACCCGCTCCGGGTCGCACACCACGGCCATACTGCCCGCGGGCAGTACGTCGAGCAGCAGCTCCATGTCGTCGACGAGGACCGGAGCGAGGGATTCCATGCCTTCGACGGCGATCCCCTCGGCGATCTTGCCGAGGAGTTCGCCCAACTCGGGGTGGGCTTCGGCCAGTTCGGCGGCGCGGGCCCGTACCGGGGCGGTGAGGAGGAGTTCGCGGCAGGGCGGGGCCCACAGGCCGTGTTCGGCGATCTCCAGGGACCGCTGGTCGGCGACCTTGAAGTAGCGGACCTCCTCCACGTCGTCGCCCCAGAACTCCACCCGCAGCGGATGCTCCTCGGTGGGCGGGAACACATCGAGGATGCCGCCGCGGACGGCGAACTCGCCGCGCTTCTCCACGAGTTCGACGCGCGCGTAGGCGGCCGCGGCCAGCGCCTCGACGGTCGCCTCAAGGCCGGCCGGCTCCCCCGTGCGCAGCCGTACCGGCTCCAGGTCGCCGAGGCCCTTGACCTGCGGTTGCAGTACGGAACGCACCGGGGCGACGACGACCTGCACCGGGCCGGTCTCCGGGTCGTCGGTGCTGGGGTGGGCCAGACGGCGCAGTACGGCGAGGCGGCGGCCCACGGTGTCGGAGCGGGGCGAGAGGCGCTCGTGCGGCAGGGTCTCCCACGACGGGTACTCGGCGACGCCGTCCGGGGGGAGCAGGGTGCGCAGGGCCTGGGCGAGGTCCTCCGCCTCCCGGCCGGTGGCGGTCACCGCGAGGACGGGCCGTTTCGTCTCGCGGGCGAGAGCGGCCACGGCGAACGGACGGGTGGCGGGAGGGCCGACCAGGTCGACGTGCATACGGCTGCCGTCAGCGGCGGCGGTGACCGCCTCGGCGAGAGCAGCATCCTTGACTACGGCGTCGAGCAGGCCGTGCAGGCTCATACAGGTTTCCGTCCGGATATAGGCACACGCAAACGCCCGAGCCGAAGACACGGACCGGGGACTTTCCAGAGTACGACCTGCCCTGCGGGCGGCGCGGGCGGCGGCGGTTACGGGCGGGCTTCCGGGGAGCCGGGGGTGCGTGTGCCGGGGGGGCCGCAGTGCGCGGGGGCCGTGCGGCGCGGTGGTGCTGGGGGCGGCGGGGCGGCGGGGCGCGGTCAGGGTGTGGGTCGGGGTTGGGTACAGGCAGGAGGCTGGGGCGCGGTGCCCGCGGGTGACGAGGCCATCACCGGTGCCGTTGCCGACGACCGGGCTGGGCGGGTGCGGGGCCGAGGGCAGGGGCCTGGCTCGGTTCGGTGTCGTTGCCGACCGGCCGGGGCGGGCGCGGAGCCGGGCGGGCGGAGACTGCGGAGTCGACGGCGAGCGGATGGGCCAGGCGCCGGGTGCGCGGAGGCCGGTTACTTTGCCGACAGGCCTCGGCTCGGCGGGCTCGCGAGGCCCGGCTCGGTTCCTGGCCGTCGCCGGCAGGCCCGCCCCTCGGCGCGGCAGAGCCAACTCGGTTCGGTGCCGTTCCGGTCGGCCGGGGGCGGGCGCGGAGCCGGGCGCAGGCGGACCGCGGAGTCGGCGGCAAGGCCGGGCCGGGCACCGGGCGCGCGCAGGGCTGATCGGTCTGGGCAGGCGCAGGGCCAGGGGCACGAGCCCGGCTCGATTCGTAGTCGTTGGCACCCGGCCACGGCGCGGCAGGGTCGGGCGCGCGGGGCTGCGACGTCGGCGGCAAGCGGAGGAACCGGGCGCCGTGTGCGCGCAGGCCCGGGGCTGCGAGGTCCGACTCGGCTCCGCCCCCGCCGTCAGGCCCGAGCAGGCGCAGGCGAGGAGAAGCAGCCGAAGACCGTGGGCGAAGGCAGGAAGACCCGAAGAACGCAGGCCCAAGCAAGGAGCCCGGGCAAAAAGTAGGCGCCGAAGAATGCGGGCGCGGGCAAGGGGCGCAGGCAAAGAGAAGCGGCCGACCACCGCAGGCCCCGGGCAAGGAGAAGGGGGCCGGGGACGATGCCCCGGCCCCCAGCCCCTTCCTCCGTTCCCCTGCCCGCCCCGTCTCTCCCCCCGGATCCCAACTCCCGCCGCCCCCCCTGCGGGAACAAGGCGCGAGCCAGACGAGCAGCCGGGCGCGAGCCAGACAGGGAGCCGGACGCGAGCCAGACAGGGAGCCGGACGCAGAGTCGGCGCGAGCCAGACGGAGAGCCAGGCGCGAGCCGGATCCGTGCTAGTCCGTTGCGATCGCGTTGAGGATGTTCATGCGGGCCGCGCGGAACGCGGGGACCAGTGCGGCGAAGAGGCCGACGAAGGCGGAGCCGATGAAGACAGTGGTGATCGTCGGCCACGGGATGTCGAGGACGCCTAGGCCTTCGAGGGCGAGGAGTTTCTGCGCGGTGGCGCCCCAGCCCATGCCGAGCCCGAGGCCGAGGAGCGCGCCGAAGAGGGCGATCACCACCGACTCCAGGCGGATCATGCGGCGCAACTGCCGCCGGGAAATGCCGATCGCCCGCATCAGGCCGATCTCCCGGGTGCGTTCCACCACGGACAGCGCCAGGGTGTTCACCACACCGAGGACGGCGACGATGATCGCCAGCGCCAGCAGACCGTAGACC
Source organism: Streptomyces sp. NPDC058045 (assembly GCF_042885635.1). Taxonomy (NCBI): domain Bacteria; kingdom Bacillati; phylum Actinomycetota; class Actinomycetes; order Kitasatosporales; family Streptomycetaceae; genus Streptomyces; species Streptomyces sp. NPDC058045. The sequence continues at coordinate 43,674 of NZ_JBHVRR010000010.1, forward strand.
ATGTTGAGGAGTTGGCCGACCTGGTCCTTGAGGGTCTGCTTGAAGTCGGTCTGGTCCTGCACCGAGTACTGCGGGTAGGGCTTCAGGGCGTCCTTGAGGCTCTGGTAGGCCTGCTTCTGCTGGCCGTCGAGGGCCGCCGCGAACATCATCATGTCCTTGGGCAGCTTGTCGGCGGGGATGTACTTCCGCGCCGTGCCGATGCTCGTGTACATGGCGCCCTTGTCGACGCTGGCCTCGTCGGAGGTGATCGCGGCGACCTTCAGATGGGCGGTGCGGCCGCCGGTGAAGGCGACGGTCAGGGTGTCGCCGACCTTCACGTCGTGCTTCCCGGCGTAGTCGTCGCCGACGGACATGGCGCCGGGCCGGTAGGCGTCGGCGAGGGTGCCGTCGACGACCTCCCGCCGTACGTCCTGGGTGTAGCTGCGGTCGGTGGCGAGGACCTGCTGCTTGCCGGTGTTGCCGTCGGGGGCGGTGATCTTGGAGTCGACGCCCAGGTAGTGCGTGACGTGCTTGAGGTGGGGTGCCTTCTCCATGGCCGCGGCGGCCTGCGGGACGATGGGCTGGCCGCTGGAGGACTGCACGATGAAGTCGGCGCCGACGGTCTTGTCGAGTTCGCTGGTCGCCGAGGCCACCATGGAGGAGCCGACGACGGACAGGCAGGCGACGAGGGCGAGGCCGATCATCAGGGCGGCGCCGGTGGCGCCGGTGCGCCGCGGGTTGCGCAGCGCGTTGCGTTCGGCGAGCCGCCCGACCGGGCCGAAGATCCGCAGCAGTACGAAGCTGAGGCCCCGTACCACCACCGAGGCCAGCAGCGGCCCCACGGCGATCAGTCCGATCAGGGTGAGCAGCACACCGAGGCCGAGCGCGACGGAACCGTTGGTCGCCTTGTCCGCGGTGCCCGCCGCGTACAGGGCGCCGGCGCCGGCGACGCTGAGGACCACACCGACCGCGGCGCGGATCCGGCCGGCGCGGCTGCTCTCCGAGGTGCCCGCGTTGCGCAGGGCGGCCATCGGGGAGATCTTCCCGGCGCGGCGGGCCGGGAGGTAGGCGGCGAGGACGGTGACGATGACGCCGAGGGCAAGCCCGATGACGGGGGTGGTCCAGCGGACGGTCAGGTCACTGGTGGAGAGTTCCATCCCGGACGCCGCCATGAACTTCATCAGGCCCACCGCGAGGCCCACTCCGGCGCCGATACCGAGGACGGAGCCGACGACTCCGAGGAGGACGGCCTCCGCCAGCACCGAGCCGTTGACCTGCCGGCGGGAGGAGCCGATGGCCCGCATCAGGCCGATCTCCCGGGTGCGCTGCGCGACCAGCATGGAGAACGTGTTGACGATGAGGAAGATCCCCACCAGCAGCGCGATCCCGGCGAAGCCGAGCATGGCGTACTTCAGCACGTTGAGGATGGAGCCCATGTTGTCGCGGTTGGCGTCGGCGGCCTCCTGCTGCGTCTGGAGCTTGTACGGGCCGTTCAGGGCGGCCGCCACGTTCCGCTTGGCGGCGTCGTCACTGACGCCGTCCTTCACGGTGACGTTGATCTGGGTGAACCGGCCGGTGGCGCCGAGGAGTTGGCGCTGCGCGGTGGCCTTGTCGAAGTAGATGACGGCGGCGCCCGGGTTGGTCACCTTGAAGGTGGCGATGCCGGAGATACGGGCCTTGAAGTCGCCGCTGACCGTGATGGTGCGCAGGGTGTCGCCGAGCTTCAGGTGGTGCTTGTCCGCGGTGTCGGCGTCGATCATGACGTCGGTGGGGCCGCGGGGCGCGTGCCCGGAGGTGATCTCCATGGAACGGAGGTCGTTGCGGGTCCAGTTGCCGGCGAGGGTGGGGGCGCCGGTGGCGGGGCCGACGTTCTTGTTGTCGGCGTCGACGACGGTGACGCCCATGCTGGTGACGCCGCCCTCAGCGGCGGCGACACCCTCGACATGGGCCACCCGGTCGCGTACCGAGGCGGGCATCGAATCGGGGCGGCCGGTGCCACCCATGCCGCCGTCCCCGTCGCCGCCGCCGGCCGGCTTGGGGGTGACGGTGACGTCCGGGGAGGTCGTCGCGAACAGCTTGTCGAAGGTGGTGTTCATGGTGTCGGTGAACACCAACGTGCCGCAGACGAACGCCACGGACAGCAGGACGGCGACCGCGGACAGCGCCATCCGGCCCTTGTGCGCGAGGAAGTTGCGCATGGAGGTCTTGAGCACACTCATGAGGTGCGCCCCCGCGCGTCGAAGTTCCGCATCCGGTCCAGGACCCGGTCGGCGGTCGGGTCGGCCATGTCGTCGACGATGCGGCCGTCGGCGAGGAAGATGACCCGGTCCGCGTAGCCGGCGGCGACCGGGTCGTGGGTGACCATCACGATGGTCTGGCCGAGTTCGGTGACGGAGGTGCGGAGGAAGCCGAGGACTTCGGCGCCGGCCCGGGAGTCGAGGTTTCCGGTCGGCTCGTCACCGAAGATGATCTCGGGGCGGGCGGCGAGCGCACGGGCCACCGCGACGCGCTGCTGCTGGCCGCCGGAGAGCTGCGCCGGCCGGTGCTTGAGGCGCTCCGCCAGCCCCACCGTCGACACCACCTGGTCCAGCCAGTCCTGGTCGATCTTGCGGCCCGCGATGTCCATCGGCAGGGTGATGTTCTCCAGGGCGTTCAGCGTGGGCAGCAGGTTGTACGCCTGGAAGATGAAGCCGATCCGGTCGCGGCGCAGCTTCGTCAGCTTCTTGTCCTTGAGGCCGGTGATCTCCGTCTCGTCGAGGAAGATCTGGCCCGAGGTGACGGTGTCCAGGCCCGCCAGGCAGTGCATCAGGGTCGACTTGCCGGAGCCCGACGGACCCATGATCGCGGTGAACTTGCCGCTCGCGATGTCCACATCGACATGGTCGAGGGCGGCGACGCGGGTCTCGCCCTCGCCGTACGTCTTGACGAGCTGCCGCGCCCGTGCGGCTGAGCCCGTGCGCCCTCCGGTACCCCCGTGCTGGGGAGTGGTCACAGCCGTTGTCACGGTTCTTCTCCTATGTCGGTTGACGGGTCGTCAGCCGGGCCACCGGTGGGGCGTCCTGGCGTCAGGGATGCTTTCCGGGCCCTGCCTGGGCCGCGGGCGGAAAATGCCGCGAGCGACAGTACCGGCCATGGGCCGGGGCGCGGCAGCGGGTGCCGCGACGGCTCCGGTGCCGGTGCGCCGGGGCCGTCGTGATCGGCGGTCGGGTCGAACTCGGTTCGTGCTGAGGGCAGTTCACGGCCGCGGGCCGTGCGCCGCCCGGCTCATTCTGCCGTCACGGGGCGGGTCTTCGCGCTGGGGCCCGGCCCCGTGTGAGGCGGGGGACAACCCCACCCCGGCACCCGCGGTACCGCGCTGCTCCGCGTGTGCCCATAGCTCCGCCGCCGTCCATGGCGTCCCCCGTGCTCTGACGTCCTGTGCGAACAGAGTAGTGAACGCCGGCCCCTGCTCTCGTCGTCCCCTGGGACGAACGTGCACCGCACCCCGGTATGGAGAACCCCCTAGGGGAACTCAACCCGGCGGTGGAGAGGCCTGCGGGCCGCCTCCACCCCCGGTGTCCACCCGGCCTCCACCCGCACCCCTCCCCCGGGGGCCGCCCAACCCCGTTCCGCCCGAGGCCAGTTGAGGAATCCGGGGGGGGTGGAGAGGGGGAGGGGCGGGTCAGTGCCCGGTGTCGGGGCGGCCGGTGAGAGCGGCGAGGGTGGCGCCGACGTGATCCATATGGGCCCGCACCTCGTCCCCGCGGGCGGTGTGCTCCCGAAGGACCCGTTCCGTCTCCCGCTCCACCTGCTCCGCCGCCACCCCGGCCGCCGCCAGCAGCTCCGCGGCGTCCTCCTGACCGTGGCGGGCCGACTCCCGCTCCGCCGCCAGCGCCCGCTCCGCCGCCGCCAGCCGCTCCCCGGCCGCCGCCAGCAGATCCTGCCGCCGCTCCTCGCCGCGCGCCGCCAGACCGGTCAACTCCCGCTCCGCCGCCGCCCGCCGCTCCGCCCGCTCCGAACGCCCCGCCGCCAGCAGCCGCTCACCCCACTCGTACAGCTCCCGTGCGGTCCCCTCCGCCTCACCGCGCCACGTCCCGGCGTCCTCCTCCGCCGCCCCCGTCAGCCGCCCCGCCTCCCCGCGGGCCGCCGCCAGCCGCGCCCCGGCCGCCTCCTCCGCGCCGTCCCGCAACCGCTGCCCCGCGGCGCGCGCCTCGCCGACCAGCCGCTCACCGTCCGCACGGGCCTCCTCCACCAGCCGCTCCCCCGCGGCGCGGGCGCCCTCCCGCAGCTCCTCGGCCTCCGCCTCCACCAGCGCCAGCAGCCGCAGCGCCCGCTCCCCCAACTCCTCGTACGCGGGCGGCACCAGCCCCGCGACCGCCGCCCGCAGCCGCTGCGCCTCCGCCTCCGCCCGCTCCACCAGCGCCGTCAGCTCCGCGACCCGCTCCCCCGCCTCACGGCGCTCCCGCAGCAGCAGCGTGGTGCGGGCGTCGACCTGGGCCCGCCGGTAGCCGCGCCCACGGACGGCGCCATAGCCGTGCGGCGACACCGGTGCACTGCTCACCGCGGACTCTCCTTCTCCTCCGACGACCCGGTCCGTACCCTCGCGAACCCTTCCACCAAGGATGCGCCATTGGTACGGGAAGTCCGAATCCGCGTACGAACCGGCGGAGAGCATGGCAGGGGGACACGCGGCGGTGCGGTGAACGGGCAGGCGCCCGGCCCCACTTGGTGGGGCGGGGCGCCTGACGGGCGGCGGCGGGCGCTACAGGAGGCCGTCCCACATCTGCTCCAGGATCACCGACCACCAGCCCTCCGGAGAGGCCAGCGCCGCCGGGTCCAGAGCCGCGAGCTGCGCCTGGAAGTCGACCGTCCAGCGGCCCGCCTGCTCCTGGTTCAGACCGAACCTCAGCCGCCACATCCGGCCCAGCAGCGCCAGGCAGCGGACGAACTCCGGCAGCCCCGAGTTGACGAACTGCGGCGGCACCGGCGCCCCGCCCGGACCGGCCTCCACCGGCACCGCCACGATGTTCGCCGTGCCGTACTGCACACAGATGGCACGCCCGAAGTCGCTGCCCATCACCAGATACGAGCCCGCGTCGGACGCCGGCTGCACCCCGCGCTCCTGCGCCATCTCCGCGAGCGTCGGCACCGGGCGGCCCGGCTGGGCCTGCGCCCAGAAGAACGGCCCCAGGTCCACCGGCAGGCCCGCCCACATCAGGGTCGTCGCCACCACCTCGGGCACACCCTGCCGGGACACCGCCCGCTGGTCGAAACGGAACACACCCGGCCCGAAGGCCCCGGCCAGCTCCTGCGCCACCCCGTCCGGCGGCAGCGGCGGCGCCTGCTGCACCTGCCCCAGCGGCGCCCGCACCGGCGCCGACCGGGCAGGCCCGTCCGCCACCTGATGCAACTCGCCCTGATGCGCGAGGAGTTGCTGCATACCCTGCTGCCGCGAGGCATGGTCCTTGCCGTACGGGGCGATCGAGGTGATCCGGGCCTGCGGCCAGGTCTCCCGGATCATGCGCGCGCAGTACGCGCCGGGCAGCTCGCAGGACTCCAGCTCGGTGTGCAGCTCCAGGACCTGCTGCGGCGGCACGTTCATCGCCCGCAGCTCGTGCAGGATCTGCCACTCCGGGTGCGGGGTGCCCGGCGCGGAGCGGCGGATCAACTGCTGCTCGGACCCGTCGGCGGCACGGTAGCGCAGCACCGCCTGATAGCCGGGGCCGACCGTGGGCAGCCCCGAAGGCGCCTGCGGCGGATACCCGGCCCCGGCGGGCGGACCCCCAGGCCCCGGCGGCATCCCGGGACCCGGCGGCGGCATCCCCGGACCGGACGGCGGGGGCGGCGCCGCCGGACCGGCGAGCATCGTCGCCGCCGCATGAACCCCGCCCCCCGCGGAACCACCCGGCGGCGGAGTACCCGGAGCCCCCGGCGCACTCGGCGGAGGCGGCGTACTCGGGGTGCCCGGGGCGCCCGGAGGCTGCGGCGGCTTGATACCGCCGCCCTGGCTGGGATCGGCCAGCATCGTCGCCGCGTACGGGACATTGCCGGACGACGGGGTGCCGGGGGTGCCGGGGGCGCTCGGCGGGGGCGGGGTGCCGGGGGTGCCGGGCGGGTTCGGCGGATGCGGGGCGCCCGGGGCGCCGGGGGGCTGCGGGGGTTTGAGGCCGCCGCCCTGGCTGGGGTCGGCGAGCATGGTGGCCGCCGCGTGCACCCCGCCGGAGGGCGGCGGAGTGGCGCCGGGCGGCTTGGGCGCACCGGGCTCGGCGGGCGGCTGCGGCCCGTCCGGGCCCAGCGAGGACACGAGTTGGGTCGGCACATAGGAGCCGCCGCCCGAACCGCCGGACGGGGGCGGGGTCGCCGGGCCGTCCGCGTTCTCCCCGGGGGGCGGCGGCGGGGTCTGCGGAGCCGGGTACCCGTAGGAGCCCTCCGCGGGCGGTGTCTGCGGTGCCGGATATCCGTAGGAGCCCTCGGCGGGGGGTGTCTGCGGGGCGGGGTATCCGTAGCCGGCGTCGGGGGGCGGGGGCTGCGGGGACGGGGTGTTCAGGGCGGGGGAGACGGTGGTGGCCGGGAGCTGGCTGCCGCCCGACATCAGGGCCGTCTTCGCCTCCGGGGTCACCGAGGGCGGCGGGGTGTCATCGTCGTCGGCGCCGACCAGCGGCGGCGAGAACACCGTCGCGGGCAGCGGCACCGAACGGTCCTCCCCCGCGTCCGCGTTGGTGTCGGTACCGGCCCACGGAGTGGGCGCCTCCGGCTCCGCGGGCCCGGGCGGCGCAGGGGGCGCAGGGGGCACCGCGGACTCCGGGGGCGCCGGGACGGACAGCGCGGACGGGACCGGCTCCGGAGCGGGCGGGGCCGGCGGCTCCGGGGCGTCCGGAACCGCGGGGGCGACGGGGGCGGCGGGCTCCGGGCGGTGGTCCGGGATGCCCATCTTGTCGGCCGCCTCCTGGAGCCACTCCGGGGGGCTCAGCAGGAACGACGTCTGGTTGAGGTCGACCCGCTCCGGCTGCGCGGGCGGCTCGGGCGCCGCGGGCACACCGCCGTACTCCTCCTCGTAGCAGCGGATCACCTCGTCCACCGGCAGGCCCGGCCAGAGGGAGGCGTCGCCGGTGTCGCGGGCGATGACCAGGCGCTGGGCGCCGCCCTCCGAGCGGGGCCCGTCCTCCCGGTCCTCCGCCCACGCCACGAAGCCCAGCCCGAACTCCTGTACCCGCACCGCCCGATGCTGGTACCCGGGCACCTCTCCGTTGATCCACTCCTCGGCGCGCTCCTGCGCCTGCGCGAAGGTCACCATCGGGTACTCACTCCCCCACCGGGACGACACGGGCGAAACCGCCGTCCACCATCAGGTTGGCCACGGTCTCCAACTCCGGCGGATTCCCGGCCAGTCGCTCCAGAAACACGTCGAAGTCCGCGCCGCAGGGCAGCAGCAGCCGCTCCACCCGCTCCGCGGTCGACCAGCCGTCCGCGTCCCGCGCGTCGTCATAGGCGCAGAACCACACCGAACCGGTGTGTTCGCCGCGCACCTTGACGGCGAGGATGCCGCCCTGCGCGAAACCGACGCCCAGGTAGTCCTTGGTGAGGTGATCACGCAGGCACTTGTTGATGTACACCAGATCGTCCACCGCGGCCTCGTCGCGGACCGTGAAGAACGGCTGGTCCACCAGCAGCCCCCACTCCGCGTCCAGTGCCGCACCCACCGGGGCGCAGCCGCCCGCGGCCTTCAGGAACGACCGGTAGGCGCCGGGCAGCCGGTAGCCGAGGTCCTCCTCGACGCCCTGGATCCGCCGCTCCGGCACCGACACCCCCGAGGAGGGCAGCCGGACATGGGCCGGCCTGGTCTCCTGGAGCGGGCGGGTGCCGCGCTTGGCCTGGTCGACGGCGGCCGTGGCCAGCCCGCCGTGGTGCCGCAGCAGCGCCTTCACCTCGACCGGCACCAGCTCCAGGCGGCGGGAGCCCGCCACGTGGTGCCAGGTCCAGTGCTGCGGGGTGGCCACCGCGGGGATCTTCGCCCACAGCTCATGGCCACTCGCGGCGGCCGCCGCGTTCGCCGAGACGTAGTCCGTGAGCCGCAGCTCGTCCACCCCGAAGCCCTCCGGGGGGTCCGCGATCTCCGCGGCCACCCGTGCGTACGGCGAGAAGTCCGGGTGGCCGTACTCGTCCATCCGCACGCCTCTGGGGTGCCGCGCGGCGCGCACCGGGTCCGGAAAGTGCACCACCTGCCCGGCGTACGCCGCATTCGGTCCAGCGGTCTGTCCACCGGCGCCGGGATGAGTCCCCAGTCCGGGCCGACCTGTCGTCATGGCGTCTGCCCCCTGCTGCGTGTCACGGATGGACGACAGCCTAAGCGGTACCGGCAGCCCGGTCATCGGCCCGCCGCTTCCGTGACCTGCCGTCACACCTCGTGACGATCCGGGGCCGCGTCCGCGTGTCGCCACCGCCCGGCTTTCCGGGCCGCGGCACCGTTTGGCAGTCTGTTCCCGCACCAACGGGGGACGCAGGACCCGCGGAGCCACCGCGGGGCGGGAGGGAACGATGCACGCGGCACCATCACAGGACGACCAGCGCGTGGACCGCGGCGGCACCCGGGCCGGCCCGGCCCCCACCCTGCTGCACCGCCGCGACGGCATCCTCCCCACGGTCGCCGCCGCCCTCTCGGTACGCGGCGAGACCCTCACCGGGACCCCGGCGCGCGGTGAGGAACCGCCCACGCTGCACCCGCTGGTGCAGGACTTCCTGGACTCGCTGCCCATCGCGAAGCGCGACCGGTTCACCGGGCGCTGCGCCGAGACCACGCTCATCTCCCGGCATCTGACGGCCGTCGACGAGTCCCGCGGCAAGCGGGCCCGCCGCAAGCCGATGACGAACGGCGAGGCCCGCAAGGCGCTGCGGCAGGCCAGGCTCACCACCCGCCGCATCCGCGAGGACGGCGACCCGCTGCACGGCGACTTCGCCCGCCCATGCCGGGCCTGCGCGGCACTGACCAACCACTTCGGTGTCCACGTGGTGGACCCGACCCACGCCTGAGACGACTGAGACGACCGACAGGACCGACGGGGCCATGTACGACCGCACCACCACCGCCCGCTTTCCCGGCCTTGTGGACACCGCGCTCCGCGCGGCGGGCTGGCAGCCCGGCCGCTGGGACATAAGGCAGGCCGAGCACTGGGCGGACACCCTCCGCGGGTATGTGTCGCCCGGCGGGCACCGGCACGGACTCTTCCCGGCCGCGGTGGAGGCCTGGGCCGAGTTCGGCGGGCTGCACATCGAACCGGGCGGGCCCGGACAGGCCCTGGCCCCGGCCGCGCTGTGGCTCGACCCGCTGCACGGCCTGCACATGGCCCGCACCCTGGCCGATCTGGGACGCGCCCTCGGCACCGAGGTGTGCCCCCTGGGCGAGGAGGTCACCGCGGACCGCGAGCACCAGGCACTGCTGGCGATGGACTGCGACGGGCGGGTCTACAGCCTGGACCACAGCGGCGACTGGTACCTGGGCGCCGACCTCGACCAGGCCCTCACCCTCCTGCTCTCCGGCCACCACCCCCACCGCCTCACCTTGGGCTGAGCGGGCGCCGTTCGGAGCGGCCCCGGTGCCCGGACCACCCCGGGTTCAGGTGCGGCCGGTGGCCGGGATGACCGCGGAGACTCGGTAGCCGCCCGCGTCGGTGGGGCCGGAGACGAAAACTCCGCCGAGGGCGGACACGCGTTCCTTCATGCCGAGGAGGCCGTTGCCGCCGCTGGGGAGGCCGGCACCGGCGTCTCCCTGGGGGGCCGGGCCGTTCTCGACCTGCATGGCGATCTCCACGGTGCGGTGCGCCAGCCGCACCGTGGCCCGGGCGCCCGCCGCGTGCTTGTGCACATTGGTCAGCGCCTCCTGCACCACCCGGTACGTGGTCTGCTCCACCACCCGTGCGTAGCAGGGCGGTTCGCCCTCCACGGACAGTTCGACGGTCATTCCGGCGGCCCGGGACTGCTCGACCAGTTCCCCGACCTCGGCCAGCCTGGGGCCCTCCGTACCGTCCTCGGCGGGGGGCACGGACGCGCGGGCGGCCGCGGCGGCCGCCGCCCCGACCTTCGCCAGCGGCAGCCCGGAACCCGCCGCCTCCCGGCCCTCGTCCCGGTCCTCGGCGCGGGTGGCGGCCGGGGGCGGCAGGGGCTCGCCGGAGCGCAACACCCCCAGCATCTCCCGCAGTTCGGTCAGCGCCTGCCGGCCCATGTCGCCCACCAGGGCGGCGTTGCGCACCGCCTTCTCCGGGTCCTTGCGGGCCACCGCCTGGAGGGCCGCCGCGTGCACCACCATCAGGCTCACCCGGTGCGCCACCACATCGTGCATCTCCCGTGCGATACGGGTGCGTTCCTCGTTGCGTGCCCACTGGGCGCGCTCCTCCGCGCGCTCCGCGAGGAGTTGCAGCTCCCGCTCCAGGGAGTCGGCGCGCTCCCGCAGGCTCTCCATCAGCCGGCGCCGCGCCCCCACATAGAGGCCGAGCAGCAGCGGTGGCGCGGTCAGGCCCACCGAGGTGGTCAGCGCCAGGAACGGCACCGCCCAGTCGCCGATCGTCAGATTGCCGTGCGCGATGTCCTGCCGGGCGCGGACGACGGTCACGATCAGCGTGCCCACCATGGACATACCGGCCAGGGCGCCGATGACGCGGCGCGGCAACTCGGCCGCGGCCAGCGTGTAGAGGCCGACGAGGCCCATCAGAAAGCCCATCTGCGCCGGGGTCACCGCGATCGACACCAGCACCACCGCGATCGGCCACCGCCGCCGCAGTACCAGTACCGAACCGGCCGCCAGGCCGAACACCACACCCACGGGGACCGGCAGCCCGGCGTCCCCCGCGAAGTCCACGCCCTCCAGTGCGCATTCCAGCGCCGACAGCAGCCCGAGGCCCGTATCGAGCACCGCGCCCCGCCGGCGGTCCCACCACCACGGCCCGGTCACGGCCGCGGTGCGGTCTTCCCCCGTCGTGGTCATGCCCCCAGCGTAAAGGTGCGGACCACAGGGTCTCAGGTCGGATTCGGTCCCGGTCGCCCGGAACATCCGGGGGAGGAAAGGGCGTCGCGTGGAGGGCCGGTGGTGCGGCATAGTGTGGGGTGCCGACCCACCGAGCAGGCGCACCGTCCGGTTCGGCCGGGTTTACTCCCCCATGGTGTAACCAGGCAGCACAGAGGGTTTTGGTCCCTTAAGTTCAGGTTCGAATCCTGATGGGGGAGCTGCATTCCAGCGGGTCCCGGCCGTTCGCGGCGGGACCCGCCCCCGTTTCCGGTCCGGAACGCCCCGGTATCCTGCGGATGTCCGCCGGGCGCAGCGGTCGTGAGGCCGCCGCCCGGCGCAGCTCCCCGCACCCGAAGCCGAAGGGCAGTCCCGTGAGCGCCAACAGCCCGGCAGCCGTCGTCGTCCTCGCAGCGGGTGAGGGCACCCGTATGAAATCGGCCACGCCGAAGGTCCTGCACGAGATCAGCGGCCGGTCCCTGGTGGGGCATGTGCTGGCCGCGGCACGGGAGTTGGGCCCCGAGCGGCTGGTGGTCGTGGTGGGGCACGCGCGTGAGCAGGTCGCCGCCCATGTCGCCGCGGTGGACCCGGCGGCGCTGACCGCGGTCCAGGAGGAGCAGAACGGCACCGGGCACGCGGTGCGGATGGCGCTGGAGTCGCTGGACGGTCCGGTGGACGGCACGGTGCTGGTGGTGTGCGGGGACACCCCGCTGCTGACCGGCGCCACCCTGGCCGCGCTGTCCCGGACGCACACCGCGGACGGCAACGCGGTCACCGTCCTCACCGCCGAGGTCCCGGACGCCACCGGCTACGGGCGGATCGTGCGGGACGCCTCCGGGGCGGTCACCGGGATCGTGGAGCACAAGGACGCCACCGAGGAGCAGCGCGCCGTCCGGGAGATCAACTCGGGGGTGTTCGCGTTCGACGGGCGGCTGCTCGCCGAGGCCCTGGGCCGGGTCCGTACCGACAACAGCCAGGGCGAGGAGTATCTGCCGGACGTGCTGGGGATCCTGCGGGGCGACGGGCACCGGGTGGGCGCCTCGGTCGCCGCGGACCACCGGGAGATCGCCGGCATCAACAACCGGGTCCAACTGGCCGAGGCGCGCGCCGTCCTGAACGCCAGGCTGCTGGAGCGGGCCATGCTCGCCGGGGTCACCGTCGTCGACCCGGTGTCCACCCTGGTCGATGTGACGGTGGAGTTCGGGCCGGACGCGGTGGTGCACCCGGGGACCCAACTACTGGGCGCCACCAGGGTCGGTGAGGGCGCCGAGGTGGGGCCCAACACCCGGCTGACGGACACCGCGGTGGGGGCGGGCGCCCGGGTGGACAACACGGTCGCGGTCGGCGCGGAGGTCGGCGAGGGCGCCTCGGTCGGCCCGTTCGCCTATCTGCGGCCCGGCACCCGCCTCGGTACCGGCGCCAAGGCCGGCACCTATGTGGAGATGAAGAACGCGACGATCGGCGAGGGCACCAAGGTGCCGCACCTGTCGTACGTGGGGGACGCGACGATCGGCGAGTTCACCAACATCGGGGCGGCGAGCGTCTTTGTGAACTACGACGGCGAGTCCAAGCACCACACCACCGTCGGCTCGCACTGCAAGACCGGCTCCGACAACATGTTTGTGGCTCCGGTCACGATCGGGGACGGGGCCTACACCGCGGCGGGCTCGGTGATCACCAAGGATGTGCCGGCCGGTTCGCTGGCCGTGGCACGTGGTCAGCAGCGGAATATCGGGGGCTGGGTGGCCAGGAAGCGTCCGGGGAGCGCGGCGGCGAAGGCGGCCGAGGCGGCTGCCCGGAAGCAGGTCGGCGAGGACTGACCGGAAACAGGTGCGTCCCCCGGGGCGTACCGTGATATGTGCACACATCCCGGGGGCCCGGAGTTTCCCGGAATGACACCGAGGCTGACTCGTTGCCGTGGGACGCGGGCGGGTGCAGCAGCCGAGAACACGTCGAGGAGACTGTGCTGTGACCGGGATCAAGACGACCGGCGAGAAGAAACTGATGCTCTTCTCCGGCCGCGCCCACCCCGAGTTGGCCGAGGAGGTCGCCCATCAGTTGGGGGTCGGCATCGTGCCGACGAAGGCCTTCGATTTCGCCAACGGCGAGATCTATGTGCGCTACCAGGAGTCGGCCCGCGGGGCCGACTGCTTCCTGATCCAGAGCCACACCGCTCCCATCAACAAGTGGATCATGGAGCAGCTCATCATGATCGACGCCCTGAAGCGGGCGTCGGCCAGGAGCATCACCGTGATCGTGCCGTTCTACGGCTACGCCCGGCAGGACAAGAAACACCGCGGCCGGGAGCCGATCTCGGCCCGGCTGGTGGCGGACCTGATGCGCACCGCGGGCGCCGACCGCATCCTCACCGTCGATCTGCACACCGACCAGATCCAGGGCTTCTTCGACGGCCCGGTGGACCACCTCTTCGCGCTGCCGATCCTCGCGGACTACGTGGGCGCCAAGGTCGACCGGGACAAGCTGACGGTGGTCTCGCCGGACGCCGGCCGGGTGCGGGTCGCGGACCGCTGGTGCGACCGGCTGAGCGCGCCGCTGGCCATCGTGCACAAGCGGCGCGACAAGGACGTGGCGAACCAGGTCACCGTGCACGAGGTCGTCGGTGATGTGAAGGGCCGCGTCTGCGTCCTGGTGGACGACATGATCGACACCGGTGGCACCATCTGCGCCGCCGCGGACGCCCTCTTCGCGCACGGCGCGGACGACGTCATCGTCACCGCCACCCACGGTGTGCTGTCCGGCCCGGCCGCGGACCGGCTGAAGAATTCGAAGGTCAGTGAGTTCGTCTTCACCGACACCCTGCCCACGCCGGGCGAGTTGGAACTGGACAAGATCACGGTGCTGTCGATCGCGCCGACCATCGCCAGCGCGGTGCGGGAGGTCTTCGAGGACGGCTCGGTGACGAGCCTCTTCGAGGAGCAGTGATCCCGGCAGTGCCCCCGCAGGTCCCTCGCGCATGATCCTTTTGGAGTGCGGCCTTCCCGCTGAGTAGACTGCCCGCGTTGCTCGGCGAGGGAGGCCGCACCGCTCGGTGCGGCGGTCCGTAATCGACGCGCTCTTCGTAGCAGGCCAGTCGTGTGGCCGGGTGACCGCCACATCACTGAAGTCCCTGTATACGAGGAGTGCATATGTCCGAGGTGAAGCTCGCCGCCGAGGCGCGTACCGAGTTCGGCAAGGGCGCCGCCCGCCGTATCCGCCGCGCCGACAAGGTCCCCGGTGTCCTCTACGGCCACGGCACCGACCCGGTCCACCTCACCCTCCCCGGCCACGAGCTGCAGATGGCGCTGCGTACGCCGAACGTCCTGCTGTCCCTGTCGGTCGGCGGCAAGAACGAGCTGGCCATCCCGAAGGCCGTGCAGCGTGACGCGGTCAAGGGCTTCCTGGAGCACGTCGACCTGCTGCTGGTCAAGCGCGGTGAGAAGGTCTCCGTCGAGATCCCGGTGCACGCCGAGGGCGACCTGGCGCCCGGCGGCAACCTGCTGGAGCACGTGCTGAACGCGCTGCCCGTCGAGGCCGAGGCCACCCACATCCCCGAGTCGGTCACCGTGTCCGTCGAGGGCCTGGAGGCCGGCGCCTCCGTCCTGGCCAAGGACATCACCCTGCCGTCCGGTGTGGTGCTGGGCATCGAGGAGGACGCGGTCGTCCTCCAGGTGCTGGCCGCGCAGGCCGAGGAGGCCGCCGCGACCGAGGGCGATGAGGGCGCGGAGGCCGCCGAGGCCTGAGCCGCCCCGCTCCCCTGCGCTGCAAGCCGCCGCCCGGTGCCGTGGGTACCGGGCGGCGGCCCGCGTGTACGGGGACTTCGGTGACGATTTCGACCGGTACGACCAGGAAAGGCGGCGATGACGGTGGACGGCGGGAACACACCCTGGCTGGTGGTGGGCCTGGGCAATCCGGGGCCCGGCTATGCGATGAACCGGCACAATGTGGGCTTCATGGTGGCGGACCTGCTCGCGGACCGGGCCGGCGGCCGGTTCAAGCGGAGCGCCAAGGGCCAGGCGCAGATCGTGGAGGGCCGCATCGGCGGCCCCGGCCCGGCCGGCCGGCGGGTGGTCCTCGCCAAGCCCATGTCGTACATGAACCTCTCCGGCGGTCCGGTGGCCGCGCTGCGGGACTTCTACAAGGTACCCGTGGAGCAGATCGTGGCGATCCACGACGAACTCGACATCGACTACGGGGTGCTCCGGCTGAAGCTCGGCGGTGGTGACAACGGACACAACGGGCTGAAGTCCATGACGAAGGCGATGGGCGCGGAATACCACCGGCTGCGCTTCGGAATCGGCCGCCCGCCCGGCCGGATGCAGGTCGCTGACTTCGTGCTCAAGGACTTCTCGTCCGCCGAACGCAAGGAACTCGACTACTTCGTGGACCGGGCCGCCGACGCCGTCGAGTGCCTCCTCACCGAGGGCCTGGAGCGGGCCCAGAGCGCGTACAACGGCTGACCGCTGTTGACCCGGCGGCGGGGCATGGCCAAGGATCGCCGCCATGCCTTACCCAACTGCCGGAATCACCGACTCCGCACCCGGGAACGTGCGCCGCAGTCGCAGCCGCCGCGCCGGGGAGAGCGCCTTCGGGCTGCTGCTCCTGGCGCGGCAGGTGGCGCTGGCCGCCGTCGCGGTGCTGCTGGTGGTGGCCGGGATCTGGGCGTCGTGGGGGACGGCGCAGTATGTGATGTCGGCGCGTGACCACGAACGCGGCACCCTGACCGTGACGTCCTGCGGCAGCGACGCGTGCCGGGGCACGCTCACCCCGCGGTCGCCGTCGTCCGGGGCGAAGCCGCGGACGGGGCTGGTCCTCGACCAGACGGTGGGCGCGAGCCGCGGTGACCGGCTGCCGGTGGTGGTGAAGCCCGGCACCTCCACCGTGCTGCGGACCGGGCTGCCCGGCCTGTCCTACGCCTGGCTGCCGCTGGGCGGCGCCCTGGTGCTGGCCGCGGTGGTGGCCGGTGGCGGCCTCCGCCTGCGGCGCACCGCCTGGGCGGCCGGACTCCTCGGCCTCGCCCTCCTCTCCGTGTCCTTCGCCACCGCCTAGCCGGGCATGTCCGGCCGCCTCAACGCCCGTGCCCCGTACCGGACTTGGACCGGTACGGGGCACGGGCGTCGGCGTGTCGGCGGGGTCAGCCGGTGTTGCGGAGGCCGGCGGCGACGCCGTTGACGGTGAGCAGCAGGGCGCGGCTCAGCAGCGGGTCGGCGCCCTCGCCGGCGGCGGCCGCGTCGCGCTGCCGCTTCAGCAGGGCGACCTGGAGGTAGGAGATCGGGTCGAGATAGGCGTCGCGGATGGCGAAGGTCTGCTGCAACACCGGCTGGGTGTCGAGCAGTCGCTCACCGCCGGTGATACGCAGCACCTCGCTGACGGTGAGCGCGTGCTCCTCCTCGATGGTGCGGAAGATGTGCTTCAACTCGTCCGGTACCAGGGTGTCGACATAGTGGCGGGCGATCCGCAGATCGGTCTTGGCAAGGGTCATCTCCACGTTGGAGACGAAGTTGCGGAAGAAGTGCCAGTGCTCCTGCATCTCGCTGAGGACCCCGTCGAGCCCCGCCTCACGCAGCGCCTTCAGGCCCGAGCCCACCCCGAACCAGCCGGGCACGATCTGCCGCGACTGGGTCCAGCCGAACACCCACGGGATGGCGCGCAGCCCGTCCAGACCGGCCCCCGAGTCCGGCCGGCGGGACGGCCGGGAGC
This sequence comes from Streptomyces sp. NPDC058045, assembly GCF_042885635.1. Taxonomy (NCBI): domain Bacteria; kingdom Bacillati; phylum Actinomycetota; class Actinomycetes; order Kitasatosporales; family Streptomycetaceae; genus Streptomyces; species Streptomyces sp. NPDC058045. Next base: position 60,322 of record NZ_JBHVRR010000010.1, read on the forward strand.
CCAGATGCAGATCGGCGAGCTGGTCGACGGGCGTGGACGCGAAGAAGTACGCCGGCAGATCCGGGTCCTCGACCAGGCTCCGGTACGCGGCGTGCGCGGCGTCGGACACCAGATCCATCGCGGCGTCCCAGCGGGCCAGGGCCTCCCCGGACTGGCGGGGCGCGGTGTGCAGGGCGGACGCCTGGAGGGTGGCGGCGACGGTCAGTTCGAGGTTCTCCCGGGCCAGCGAAGGCACCAGGTACTTGTCGGAGATGACCTCACCCTGCTCGGTAACCTTGATCTCGCCCTCCAGGGTGCCCCAGGGCTGGGCGAGGATCGCGTCGTGGGAGGGGCCGCCGCCGCGGCCGACGGTGCCGCCGCGGCCGTGGAAGAGACGCAGCCGCACCCCGTAGCGGTGGGCGACGTCGCGCAGCCGGCGCTGGGCGCGGTGGATCTCCCACTGGCTGGTGGTGATCCCGCCGAACTTCGAGGAGTCGGAGTAGCCGAGCATGACCTCCTGGACGTCGCCGCGGAGTGCGACCAGCCGCCGGTAGGAGGGGTCGGCGAGCATCTCGTCCAGGATGACGTCGGCGGCGCGCAGTTCGTCGGTGGTCTCCAGCAGCGGCACGATGCCGATCTCGGCCCACCCGGCGTGCAGATCGAGCAACCCCGCCTCACGGGCCAGCACCGCGGCGGCGAACACATCGTCCGCGCCCTGGCACATGGAGATGATGTACGACTCGATGACCTCGGGCCCGAAGACGTCCAGGGCCTTCTTGACGGTGTGGAAGACGCCGAGGGTCTTGCGGCCGGCCGCGTCCAGCGGCGCCGGGCTGGGCGCCAGCGGGCGGCGGGACCGCAGCTCCTTCGCGAGGAGCTTGCTGCGGTACTCGCGCGGCATGTCGGCGTAGCGCCAGGACTCCTCGCCGAGCCGGTCGAAGAGCTGGCCGAGGGCGTGGTGGTGGGCGTCGGCGTGCTCCCGGACGTCCATGGTGGCGAGTTGGAGGCCGAAGGCGCCCAGGGTGCGGATGGTGCGGTTCATCCGGCCGTCGGCGAAGAGGGCGCCGCGGTGCTCGCGCAGCGAGGTCTGGATGAGGGTGAGGTCGTGCAGCAGTTCCGCGGTGCCCAGGTAGTCGCGGCCGTCCTGGTGCTTGGTGCCCTTGGCGAGGCGCTCCTTGGTGTTCTCCAGCTTCTGCCGGATGCAGGTGGCCTTCAGCCGGTACGGCTCCTCGGAGTTGAGGCGCTTGTAGCGGGGGCTGATCTCGGGCAGCGCGTCCAGGTCGTTGCGGAGGGAGACGAGGAGTTCCTCGGTGGCGCCGGTGTAGCGGATGGAGTTGGAGAGGAAGCCGCGCAGCTCGTCGATGAGTTCCAGGGCGTCGTTGATGCCGTGCTCGTGCTGGAGGATCAGCACGTCCCAGGTGACGTCGGGGGTGACGTTGGGGTTGCCGTCGCGGTCGCCGCCGATCCAGGTGCCGAAGGTGAGGGGCCGGGAGTCGTCGGGCAGGCGGACCCCGGCGCGCTCCAGTTCCGCGGTGAGGTCCTCCAGTACGTCGCCGACGGCGCCGGCGTGCAGTTCGTCCAGGTAGTAGATGGCGTTGCGGGCCTCGTCGGCCGGTTCCGGGCGGACCACGCGCAGCTCGTCGGTCTGCCACACCAGGTCGATGTTCTCGGCGAGGCGGACGTCGTAGCGGCGGCGGTCGGACTCGATGACCGGCGTTTCGAGGAGTTCCGCGATACGGCGCAGCTTGCCGAGGACGGAGCGGCGGGCGGCCTCGGTGGGGTGCGCGGTGAAGACGGGCCGCACATTGAGGTGGCGGACGGTCTGGGCGAGGTGCTCGGGGTCGGCGTCCTTGAGGCGGTCCGCGGTGCGGGCGAGGAGGCCGCCCTCGGCGGCGCGGCGGGCCCTCAACTCCCGGCCACGGTGCACCTGTTCGGTGACGTTGGCCAGATGGAAGTAGGTGGAGAAGGCCCGCACCAGCTTGGCGGCGGTCTCCAGTTCGGTGCCGCCGAGGAGGCGGGCCGCGGCCTCGCCGTCCTCGCGGGTGAGCCGGCGGACCTTCTCGACCAGGTCGAGGAGTTCGGCACCCTCCTGCCGTACCAGGGCCTCGCCGAGGAGGTCGCCCAGTCGGCGGATGTCGGCGCGGAGTTCGGCGTTGCCTGTCGTGGCCTGGCGGCCGTGGTCGTCTGCACTGCTCACAGGTGCGGCTCCTTGCAGTGGGAGGTGCGTCGCGCCACGGCTCCGCGGGGAGCGGGCGCGTCTGGAGTGAGTCCCGGTTCCGGTGAGGCGTGCGGCTGACGGCGCCTGGATCCGGGCAGGAATCACAGCGGACCACGCTGTCCGACCGACACCAAGGATAGGTGTCATCCGGGAGGCGCGGCCCAGGGGCTCTTGCCGCCGGGCTGTGCGCTGCCATACTTACGTTGCCGTAGGTTACGGGACCGTAGGTGTCCGGGCCTGCCATCCGCCACCACCCTCGACCCCCCAGAGGCTGCCCATGAGTACGAGTTCCGATGTCATCGAAGAGCCGTCACCGCCTCCGGTGAGCGCGCCGCTGCCGTCCGCGACGCTGGGCGGTGAGAAGAAACGGTCGGTCGAGCAGATCTCGCTGCTGCTGTTCATCGTCCTCCCGTTCCTCGGCCTGCTGGCCGCGGTTCCGCTGGCCTGGGGCTGGGGGGTGAGCTGGCTGGATCTGGGCCTGATGGTCTTCTTCTACTTCCTGGGGTGCCATGGCATCACCGTCGGCTTCCACCGGCACTTCACCCATGGCTCGTTCAAGGCGAAGCGGCCGTTGAAGATCGCGCTGGCCATCGCCGGTTCGATGGCCGTGGAGGGGCCGCTGGTGCGCTGGGTGGCGGACCACCGCCGGCACCACAAGTTCTCCGACGCGGAGGGCGACCCGCACTCCCCGTGGCGCTACGGCGAGACGGTGCCCGCCCTGCTGAAGGGCCTGTGGTGGGCGCACATCGGGTGGATGTTCGACGAGGAGCAGACACCGCAGGAGAAGTACGCCCCGGACCTGGTCAAGGACCCGGCGCTGCGGGCGGTGTCCCGGCAGTTCGTGCTGTGGACGGCGGTGTCGCTGCTGCTGCCGCCGCTCATCGGCGGGCTCGCCACCTGGTCGTGGTGGGGCGCGTTCACCGCGTTCTTCTGGGCGTCGCTGGTGCGGGTGGCGCTGCTGCACCACGTCACCTGGTCCATCAACTCGATCTGCCACGCGGTCGGCAAGCGGCCGTTCAAGTCGCGGGACCGTTCCGGCAATGTGTGGTGGCTGGCCGTGCTGTCCTGCGGCGAGTCCTGGCACAACCTGCACCACGCCGACCCGACGTCCGCCCGGCACGGCGTGATGCGCGGGCAGATCGACTCCTCGGCCCGCTTCATCCGCATCTTCGAGAAGCTGGGCTGGGCGTACGACGTGCGCTGGCCCTCGCGGCAGCGGATCGACGCCCGCCGTAAGCCGCAGGTCACCGACCCGGCATGATGGACGCCGTGGCGACCGACCCCAGCTCCAGCACCCCCGCCCGCAAGCAGCGGCGCGCCCGCCGTACCCGGATGACGGGCGCCGAGCGGCGCGAGCAACTGCTGGAGATCGGCCGCACCCTTTTCGCCGAGCGGGGCTTCGAGGGCACCTCGGTGGAGGAGATCGCCGCCAAGGCCGGCGTCTCCAAGCCCGTGGTGTACGAGCACTTCGGCGGCAAGGAGGGCCTGTACGCGGTGGTCGTGGACCGGGAGATGCGGCGGCTGCTGGACATGGTGACGAGTTCGCTGACGGCGGGCCATCCTCGGGAGCTGTGCGAGCAGGCCGCGTTCGCGCTGCTGGACTACATCGACGAGTACACGGACGGGTTCCGCATCCTGGTGCGGGACTCCCCGATCCCGCATTCCACCGGCAACTTCGCCTCCCTGATCTCGGACATCGCCACCCAGGTCGAGGACATCCTCGGCCGCGAGTTCAAGAGCCGGGGGTTCGACCCCAAGCTGGCGCCGCTGTACGCGCAGGCGCTGGTGGGGATGGTGGCGCTGACCGGGCAGTGGTGGCTGGACGTGCGGCGGCCGGAGAAGTCGGAGGTCGCCGCCCATCTGGTGAATCTGGCCTGGCACGGCCTGGACGGCCTGGAGGCCAGGCCCCGTCTGGTCGGCCACCGCAAAATCTGACCCGGCCGGGCCGCGGTTCAGGACCCTGGTCGGCGGCGTCGATCAGCCGTCGGCCTCCGCTCGGCGGCGGGTCGCCGGGCCACCGCGAAGATCCGGCGGAACGGGAAGACGGTGCCGTGTCCCGTGCGCGGGTAGGCGGTGCGGAGCAGGTCGCGGTACTCGCGGGTGAAGGTGTCCGCGGCCGCCGGGTCGTCGGCGAGAGCGGTGAGCACCGGCCGCAGCCCGGTGCCCTTGAGCCAGTCCAGCACCGGGTCCTCGCCGGGCAGCAGATGCAGATAGGTCGTCTCCCAGACGTCGGCCTCGGCGCCGAGCGAGGTGAGGCGGTCGAGATAGGCGGCCGGTTCCAGGACGGCGTCCGCGTGCCGCAGCACCCCGCCGAGGCGGTCCCGCCAGCGCGGTTCGGCGGCGAGGTCCCGCATCAGGGTGTGACTGGGCGCGTCGAAGTTCCCCGGCACCTGGAAGGCGAGGACGCCGCCCGGGGTGAGCCCGTCGAGCCAGCCGGCGAAGGCGTCCGCGTGCCCGGGCACCCACTGGAGCGCGGCGTTGGACACGATCAGGTCGTACGGCTCCTGCGGGGTCCAGGTACGGGCGTCGGCGAGGGCGAAGTCGACGCGGCCGCCGCTTCCGGTGGGGCCGGCGTGGTCGCGGCGGGCACGGGCCAGCATCTCCGGGGAGTTGTCGAGGCCGGTGACGCGGCTGCCGGGGCGGTGTGCGGCGAGCAGCGCGGTGAGATGTCCGGGGCCGCAGCCCAGATCGGCGATACGTCCGGTGGGCCGGGGCGGCGGCTCGGGCAGCCGGGCCAGCAGCTCACCGAAGGGCCGGGAGCGGTGGTCGGCGTGCCGCAGATACTGGGCCGGGTCCCAGGTGGGGCGGACGGTCATGGCGGTACGGCCTCCTTCGTCGGCCGGCGTTCCGCTGCCCCACCGAGGCCGGGCCGCCTAAGAGTTGGCGGCCGTGTCCACGGAGGCGCGGATCGCCGTGCTCAGTGCGGCGGCGTTCTCGGTGAAGCCGGACAGGACCAGTTTGCCGCCCTGCCGGGGGCGGATGACCAGATGGGTGTCCCAGCCCATCGACCGGCTCACCGGGTTGTCCTGCCCACGGTCCACGACGCTGCGGATCTCCGTCCAGGGCAGGATCCGGGTCTCCCCGGTCCGCTTGTAGACGAGCCCCTGCTCGCGCAGCGCGAAGACCTCGCCGTGCCGTTTGAGGCTCTTCAGGCCGTTGGTGATGCCGCCGGTGAGGCCGAGGAGCGCGCCGCCCCACAGCAGCCCCACGAACTTCGATGCGTTGACGCCCTCGGAGAACATCTCGATGGTCGCGGGGACCGCGACCGCCGTGAATCCCAGGCCGACGAGCAGCCCGATCAGGCCGACGCGCCCACGTCGGCTGTTGTCCGTCGGATGGTTGCTGATGAACGCGCCCAGCGCGCGCTCGGCTTCCCTGACCATCGGTCCCCCCACCGGGTCGCGGCCGTGTGTGCGGCCTGTCAGCGGACGCCGGGCGGGAAGGTCGAGCGGTGCGGCCGGGCATCCAGAAGAGATCATTCTTGGGGCCTCTCGTGACCCCGTCAAGACGCTTGAGCTACCTGAAACTCTTTCCCGCAAAGAAGATCCATGTCGAGAGTGCGCAGGCCAAGAAAGCGCATATCAAGAGACTTCAGCTCGAAGCACCCTCTACACTTGCCGCCATGGAGGACGAGGTCGATCGGCTGGTCGCAGCATGGCGCCGGGAGCGCCCCGACCTCGACGTCGAGCCGCTTGAGGTGCTCAGCCGGGTCAGCCGGCTCGCCCGCCATCTGGACCGCGCCCGCCGTCTCGCCTTCGCCGAGCACGGCCTGGAGCCCTGGGAGTTCGACGTCCTCACCTCGCTGCGGCGGGCGGGCGCCCCGTACCAGTTGTCGCCCGGGCAGTTGCTCACCCAGACCCTGGTCACCTCCGGCACCATGACCAACCGTATCGACCGGCTCGCCAAGAAGGGGCTGGTGGAGCGGCTGCCCGATCCCAGTGACCGGCGCGGGGTGCTGGTGCGGCTCACCCAGGACGGGCAGGACCGCGCGGACCAGGCGCTGGCCGGGCTGCTGGAGCAGGAGCGGGCCCTGCTGGCCGAGCTGTCCCGCCATCAGCGGGGTGAACTCGCCGACCTGCTGCGGCAGTTGACCGCCCCGTTCGACAACATCCCCGGCTGACCGGCCCGTTCGCCGCGTTCAGCTCGCGGGCTCCGGGTCGGCCGGTCCCACCCCGGCGCGCCGGGCCAGCGCGACGGCCGCCAGCGTCGAGTGCACCCCCAGCTTGCCCAGCACGTTCTGCATATGGGTGCGGACGGTGTGCGGGGACAGGAAGAGGCGTTCCGCCACCGCCTTGCGGCCCAGGCCCGCCACCATGCAGCGCAGCACCTCCCGCTCCCGCGGGGTGAGCGAGGCCACCAGGTGCTCGCTCTCGCTGCGGTGCCGCCGGGCCGCGGTCAACTCCCGCAGTACGCCGGTCAGCAGCGTGGGCGACAGATGGGTCTCGTCCCGCAGGACGCCGCGTACCACCGCCAGCAGCCGGGACAGGGAGCAGTCCTTGGCCACCCAGCCGCAGGCGCCCGCGGCCAGGGCGGCCGTGGCCCGCGGTGCGTCGTCGCACTCGGCGAGGACCACGCAGCGCGTCCCGGGGCGGGCCGCGTGCGCCGCCGCCACCAGCGCCGTACCGCCGCCGGAGGTGCCCGGGTCGGGCTGCGGCGGGGGTCCGGCGGGCGGTGGGGGGCCGCCGAGGTCCGCGTCGACCAGCAGCACATCGAAGGGGCGGCCCTCCGCCGCGGCCCGCTCCAGGCGCCGCAGCGCGACCGGGGCGCTGCCCGCGGCGGCCACCTCCACATCGGACTCCGCGGCCAGCGCGGCGGCCAGTGACTCGGCGAAAACACGGTGGTCGTCGACGACCAGGACACGGATACGCGCCATGTGAACTCCCCCAGGCCCGGGGGGCGTGACGACGGACACGGCGGCCCGGGTGCCGCGATCCGGGGCGCGGTACGCCGCACCGGACCGGTCGGCACCGGCGCGGACGCCGTACCCGACTCTCTGGGCCGTGTCGGCCTAGCCCCCTGATCGACGCCGGCCCCCACCGGCGCTGCCCCTCAGCTTACGATCGCCCCGCCCGCCCCACGCCGAAATTCCCGAACTCGCGGGAGCCCGCACCCCTAGGGTCGGTCCATGACACAGAGTGGGATCGAGATCGGCGTCGGGCATCCGGACGAGGACGAGAAGCACGTACGGGTGCGGCGGGACGGGCTGCGGGCCAAGTTGCGGGAGGCCAACACGCAGGCCTCACCGGTGCTGCGGGGCCTGCGCGGTACGCCCGAGGGGGAGGAAGCGCCCTTGCAGATCTGGGCGCTGGACGGGTCGGGGGAGCTGGTCGCGGGGCTGGACGCGCACATCTGGGCCCGGTGGCTGCACCTTGATCTGCTGTGGGTGGCCGAGAAGCACCGCGGTACCGGGCTCGGCGCGCAACTGCTGGCGCGGGCCGAGGCGGAGGCGGTGGAGCGCGGCTGCGGCAGCGCCCGGGTGTGGACCTGGGACTTCCAGGCGCCGGGCTTCTACCGCCGCTTCGGCTACCGGGTGGTGTGCGAGCTGCCCGACTATCCGCCGGGCGTCACGGAATACACCCTGGTCAAGCGGTTGGGGCGGTGAGGCGGCGGGCGCCCGCGGAGGGGACGGCGGTGAAGATCCGGGGCGCGGTGTGCCCGGCCGCCGCGAACGCGGTGCGCACCGCCCCGGCGACGGTGTCCGCGGCGCCCTCCTCGGCCAGGACGATCGCCGAGCCGCCGAAGCCGCCGCCGGTCATCCGGGCACCGAGCGCCCCGGCGGCCCGCGCGGTGTCCACCACCAGGTCCAACTCGGGGCAGGAGATGCGTAGTTCGTAGCGGAGGGAGCGGTGCCCCGCGAGGAGGAGGGGGCCGATGCCGCGGACGTCGCCCGCGTCGAGCCGTGCGATGACCTGCCGTACCCGGTGGTCGTCGCTCACCACATGCCGCACATAGCGCCGCAGCCGTTCGTCGCCCAGGGTGGTGAGCGCCGCGTCGAGTTCGGGGTACGGCAGGTCCCGTAGGTGGGAGAGGCCGAGGCGGCGGGCGCCCTCCTCGCAGCCGGCCCGCCGCTCCGCGTAGGCGCCGTCGCCGAGGGCGTGCCGGACGCGGGTGTCGACGACCAGCAGCCGCAGCCCGTGGGCCGCCGGGTCGAACGGCACCTGGCGCTGCGACAGGTCGCGGCAGTCCAGGTGCAGGGCGTGGCCCGGGGTGCAGCAGGCGGACGCCATCTGGTCCATCACTCCGCACGGCACCCCGACGAAGTCGTTCTCGGCGCGCTGGGCGAGGCGGGCCAGCTCGGGGCGGGTGAGGCCGAGTGCGTACAGGTCGTTGAGGGCAAGGGCGGTGACCACTTCGAGGGCGGCGGACGAGGACAGCCCGGCGCCGGTGGGCACCGTCGAGGTCAGATACAGGTCGGCGCCGCGCACCGGGTGCCCGGCCTGGCGCAGCGCCCACACCACCCCGGCCGGGTAGGCGGCCCAGCCTCCGTCGCCGCGCGGCGCCAACTCCTCGGTGCGCAACTCGACTTGGGGTGCGCCGAGGTCCGCCGAGTACAGCCTGAGCACGTCGTCGTCGCGGCGGCGGACCGCGGCGAGCGCGGTGTGCGGCAGCGCCAGCGGCAGTACGAAGCCCTCGTTGAAGTCGGTGTACTCGCCGATGAGGTTGACCCGGCCGGGCGCGGCCCACACCCCGTCCGGGACGGCGCCGTACAGCTCCTGGAATCCCGCGGTGACCGCCTCGGTGGAGGTCATGGGCGCTCCCCGGTACGGCGCCGGGCGAAGTCCCAGGCGTCGGCGATGATCCCGGCGAGGTCCGGGCGGGCGGGACGCCAGCCGAGGCGGGCGCGGGCGGTGTCGGCGGAGGCGACGAGGACCGCCGGGTCACCGTCGCGGCGGGGGGCGGCGACCTCCGGGACGGGGTGCCCGGTGACCTTCCGTGCGGTCTCGATGACCTCGCGGACGGAAAAGCCGTTGCCGTTGCCCAGGTTGCAGATGAGGTGCTCGCCCGGGGTGGCGGCGGCGAGCGCCAGCAGATGGGCCTCGGCGAGGTCGGCGACATGGATGTAGTCGCGGACACAGGTGCCGTCGGGCGTCGGGTAGTCCTCGCCGTAGACGGAGATGAACTCCCGGCGTCCCTGGGCGACTTGGAGGACCAGCGGGATGAGGTGGGACTCGGGGTCGTGCCGTTCGCCCTGCTCGCCGTGGGCTCCGGCCACATTGAAGTAGCGCAGTGAGACGGCGCCCAGCCCGTGTGCGGCCGCCTCGCCGGTGATCATGTGGTCCACGGCGAGCTTGGAGGCGCCGTAGGGGCTGGTGGGGGCGGTGGGGTCGGACTCGGTGATGGGGGTGTGCACCGGTTCGCCGTAGGTCGCGGCGGTGGAGGAGAAGACCAGGGTCCGTACGCCGCTCTCACGCATCGCGGCGAGCAGCGCCAGGGTGCCGCCGAGGTTGTTCTCCCAGTATTTCTCGGGGTGTCGGACGGACTCGCCGACCTGGGAGAAGGCGGCGAAGTGCAGGACGCCCGCGTAGGAGGGGTCGAGCCAGCGGGCGGCGTCCTGGACGCGGCCCCGCACGAAGGCGGCGCCCGCGGGCACCGCCTCGCGGAAGCCGGTGGAGAGGTCGTCCAGGACGGTCACCTCGTGCCCGGCGGCCAGCAGACGGGCGGCGACGACGCTGCCCACATAGCCGGCGCCTCCGGTGACCAGGTACTTCGCTCGCATCAACTCGCTACCTCTCGCAGTCGCTCGGCCGCGGCCTCCGGCGGCACATCGTTGATGAACACGTTCATGCCGGATTCGGAACCCGCGAGGAATTTCAGCTTGCCGGAAGTCCGTCGGACGGTGAAAAGCTCAAGGTGGAGCGCGAACTCGTCCCGTCCGACGCCCGCGAGGTCCGCCCCCGCCAGGGTGCCGAACGGGGCCTGGTGCCAGGCGGAGATGTAGGGCGTGGGCGGCTGCCGTACGTCCTCACCGCGCCGGGCGGGCTCCGGGTCGAAGATCCGGTCGAAGCGCCGCAGGAGTTCCAGATAGACCTGGGGGAATTCGGTGCGTGCCGCCGCGTCGAGCGCGCGCAGGTCGGGCACCCGGCGCCGCGGATAGAGGTGGACCTCGTAGGGCCAGTGCGCCGCGTACGGGACGAAGGCCACCCAGTGCTCGGCGTCCAGCACGATACGACGGCCGTCGGCGGCCTCCCGGGCGAGGACCTCGTCGAAGAGGTTGGCCCCGGTCCCGGCCTTGCGGCGGGCCAGCGAGCGCAGCATCAGCTCGGTGCGGGGGGTGGTGAAGGGGTAGCCGTAGATCTGGCCGTGGGGGTGGCCGAGGGTGACGCCGATCTCGGCGCCGCGGTTCTCGAAGCAGAACACCTGCCGGACGGCGGGGAGTTGGGCGAGTTCCGCGGTGCGGTCGGTCCAGGCGTCGAGGACCAGGGCGGTCTGCGCCTCGGTGAGGTCGGCGAAGGACGCCTCGTGGTCGGGGGTGAAGCAGACCACCTCGCAGCGGCCCGAGTCGCCGGCCAGGGAGGGGAAGCGGTTCTCGAAGACGGCGACCTCGTAGGAGGAGTCGGGGATCTCGCTCAGGCGGCCGCCGCGGGAGGGGCAGAGGGGGCACTCGCCGGCCGGGGGGTGGTAGGTGCGGGTCTGGCGGTGGGCGGCGACGGCGACGGCGTCGCCGAGCAGCGGGTCGCGGCGGATCTCGGTGGCGGTGCGGTCGGCCGGATCGAGGGGGCGCAGGTCGGGGGCGGTGCGCACGGTGTCCTCGCGGGCGTCGTAGTAGATGAGCTCGCGGCCGTCCGCCAGCCGGGTCGAGGTCTTCTTCACGCTGCGCTCCTCAGTGCCCCACACACCACTCTCCAACATAAGCAAACACAACAAAGCACGAGCCAACAATCACGTCAACGTTTTCGGCCACAGGGTTTACGTCCAACACCCCCACGCACGACAGGCATTGTCGAGACAAACCGGGACAGATCTCCAGCACCGATCACAAGCAAACAAAGAACACCAACAAAACTCTTCAGATCTTGAAGAGAAAGGCGTAGGTTCCGGTCCGTTCAGTTCGCTGCGAGGAAGCGAGTTCCCCCATGCAGAATCTCGCCGACGGGCTCCGGCTCCCCACGAACGGGCTCGACTACACGATCCTGGCGATCTACTTCGCCGTGGTGCTGGGCATCGGCTTCGCCGCCCGGCGCTCGGTGCGCACCAGCCTCGACTTCTTCCTCTCCGGCCGCTCCCTGCCCGCCTGGGTCACCGGCCTCGCCTTCGTCGCCGCCAACCTCGGCGCCACCGAGATCCTCGGCATGGCCGCCAACGGCGTGCAGTACGGGGCGTACACGGTGCACTGGTACTGGATCGGCGCCATCCCCGCCATGGTCTTCCTCGGCCTGGTGATGATGCCCTTCTACTACGGCTCCAAGGTCCGCTCGGTCCCCGAGTTCCTGCTGCACCGCTTCGGGCCCTCCTCCCATCTGCTCTCCTCGATCATCTTCGCGGTGTCCTCGGTACTGATCGCGGGCGTCAACCTGTACGCGATGGCGATCGTGCTGGAGGCGCTGCTCGGCTGGCCGCAGTGGGTGGCGATCGTCGTCGCCGGGGTCTTCGTGCTCGCCTACATCACCATCGGCGGGCTCTCCTCGGCGATCTACAACGAGGTGCTCCAGTTCTTCGTGATCCTCGCCGCGCTGATCCCGCTCACCGTCGTCGGCCTCAAGCGGGTCGGCGGCTGGGGCGGCATCACCGACAAGCTGAGCGCCTCGCACGGCGACAACTTCATGAGCGCCTGGGGCGGCACCGGCATCGGCTCCGCGAACCCGCTCGGCGCGAACTGGCTCACCATCGTCCTCGGCCTCGGCTTCGTGATGAGCTTCGGCTACTGGACGACCAACTTCGCCGAGGTGCAGCGCGCCCTCTCCGCGAAGAACCTCTCCGCCGCCCAGCGCACCCCGCTGATCGCGGCCTTCCCCAAGATCCTGATACCGATGGTCGTGGTGGTGCCCGGCCTGATCGCGCTCGTCATGGAGCCGACCATCGGGCAGAAGGGCAGCGGCCTCCAGTACAACGACGCCATCCCGGTCCTGATGCGGGACCTGCTGCCCAACGGCGTCCTCGGTATCGCCGTCACCGGACTGCTCGCCGCGTTCATGGCCGGTATGGCGGCCAATGTCTCGTCCTTCAACACCGTCTTCACCAACGACATCTGGGCCGCCTACCTGAAGAAGGACCGCGGGGACGCCTACTACCTGAAGACCGGGCGGGTGGTCACCGCCGTCGGGGTGCTGATCGGCATGGGCACGGCGTTCATCGCCTCCAGCTTCAGCAACATCATGAACTACCTCCAGACCCTGTTCTCCTTCTTCAACGTGCCGCTTTTCGTGGTCTTCATCATCGGAATGTTCTGGAAGCGCACCACCGCCGCGGCCGGGTTCTGGGGCCTGCTGTCCGGCACCGTCGCCGCGATGGTCAACTACTTCTGGTTCTACAAGCAGGGCGTCATCGGCATCCCCAGCGACCAGGGCGCCAACTTCGTCTCCTCCATCGTCGCCTTCGTGGTCGGCGCCGTGGTGATGGTCGCCGTCTCCCTGGCCACCCGGCCCAAGTCCGCCGAGTCCCTCGCCGGCCTCGTCTACGGCACCCGGTCGCCCGGCATGGAGGAACTCCCCGCCGAGGGCGACGAGGTCTGGTACCGCAAGCCGGCGCTCCTCGGCTGGGGCGCGGTGATCCTGGCCGCCGTCTGCTACATTCCCTTCTCCTTCTGAGCCCGCGGAGGAACGCACCATGCCCGAACAAGAGCCCCAGCACACGGCCGGCCCCGCCGACTACCAGCAGGAGGTCGAGGAGCTGGAACGCGCCTCGGCGACCGCGGCCCGCCTCTTCGACATCCGGCGCATCATCGGCGGCCTCTTCGTGGTCTACGGCGTCATCGTCACCGTCGCCGGCCTCACCGCCTCCGACGCGGACCTGCGCAAGGCACAGGACATCAACATCAACCTCTGGACCGGCCTGGGGATGCTCGCCCTCGGCCTCCTCTTCCTCCTCTGGCTCAAACTCCGCCCCACAACGCCGACTTCGGCCGCGCCCGCCGACGACGCCTAACGCGTGGCGGCGCGTACCCGGTCCAACAGGCCGGTGCGGGCCGAGAGTGCCGCTGCCTCCAGGCGGGAGCCGACCTCCAGTTTCACCAGCACCCGCTGCACATGGGTGCGGGCGGTGGACGGTGCGATGCCCATTCCGGCGGCGATCCCCCGGGTGCCCTCGCCCTCCGCGAGCCGGCGCAGCACCTCCGCCTCCCGCGGGGTGAGGCGGGACAGCAGCCGTCCCGCCTCGTCGTCGGGCTCCCCCGCCGGGTCGAGGAGTTCCGCGAAGGCGCCGCACAGCAGTTGCGGGGCCACCGCCGCCTCCCCGGCGCGGGCCCGCAGCAGCGCCCGCTCCACCCCGTCGACCCGCTCGTCGTGCCGTACATAGCCGCCGGCGCCCGCCGCGAAGGCCGCGGCGATGCCCCGCGGCGCCGGCACCGGACCCAGCACCACGACGGCGGTGCCGGGGCGTTCGGCCCGGATCCGGGCCACCGGGTCGAAGACGCCGGGGCGCCCCGGGGTGGCCGTACCGAAGAGGCACACCTCGGGGGCGCGGGCCACCACCAGGTCGGCGGCGCCCGCGGTAGGCGCGGCCGCGGCCAGCACCCGGTGGCCGCGCAGCTTCAGCGCCGAGGCGAGCGCCTCCGCGTGCAACCGGTGGTCGTCGACCACGACGATCCGCACTGCCACTGGAACCAGCCCCCCGCTGTCCCGCTACGGTCCCCCGCGCACCGGCGCGGCCTTGGCTCGTTCCGGGAAACTACACGCTCCCCGCGGGCCGCGCGGCCTCAACGGGCCAATGCGCGGGGGGAGATGGCACACGACGGCCCCGCGCCGGCGGGTGGGCCGGGGCGGGGCCGTCGGGGCTGCGGCGGGCGCTACTTGGTGCCGAAGCCGATCGCCAGGTACTGCCGGTCGCCGGGCGTGTAGGGCTTCCTGGCGAAGACCGCCGACATGTAGAGGTGGCCCTCGCTGTAGAGGATCTCGGCGAACTCCGGCTGGAAGTCGGTCTCCACGGAGCGGACCGAGTTGTCCGCCGGGTTCTCCAGCAGCTTGGTCTCCTTGTAGGTGTCCCCGTTGATGCTGACGATCTGGCCGCCCTTGTCGTAAGGGGGCTTCTTGTAGGCGATCAGGTTGCCGCCGTCCATGCGCAGCGGGGTGATCTGGTAGCCGTTGCCGGCGTCGGAGCGCTGGCCGGTGGGCTTGCCGGTGCCCAGGTCGAAGGAGACGATCTCGTTGGTCTGGCCGACGGAGTCACCGGTGCCCTCGTGCTGTTCGGTCGGCAGGAACAGCTTGTCGGCGCCGACGGCGATCATCCGGCACCCCTCCACATTGACGGCGTCGCACTTGCCGCCGTACTTGTCGCCCTCGGCGGTGATCTTCGTCCGCAGCTTGCCGGTCTTGACGTCGATGGAGAAGTAGTCCGAGATGCCGCTGCCGTCCTTGGTGGTGTCCCCCACCTTGGCGGCGACCACCAGCGGATCGGTGGAGACGACGTGCGCGAAGTCGATCCCGGCGGGCATCTTGTACTGGGAGAGGATCTTGCCCGACTTGGGGTCGATGTTCTGCACGGTGAGCTGGGAGTCCTCGCTCTGGCCGCACTTGCGGATCGCGATCAGGCCCTTGCCGCCGCCGGCGTAGCCCTGGTCGTAGCACTCGGTGACCTTCGGGGGCCAGAGCACCTTGCCGGTGGCCAGGTCCCAGCCGGCACCGCCCAGGCTGCCGCCGGCCGCGACAGTGCCGCCGCCGATGGTGACCTCGTCGAAGTTGGT
The DNA here is from genome assembly GCF_042885635.1 of Streptomyces sp. NPDC058045. Taxonomy (NCBI): domain Bacteria; kingdom Bacillati; phylum Actinomycetota; class Actinomycetes; order Kitasatosporales; family Streptomycetaceae; genus Streptomyces; species Streptomyces sp. NPDC058045. Next base: position 75,354 of record NZ_JBHVRR010000010.1, read on the forward strand.
GGTGCGGTCCTGGGTCTTGGTGGACTTGGTCCACAGCAGCTTGCCGGTGTCCAGGTCCACTCCGGCGACCTGGCTGCACCCCAGGTACGGGTCGTCCTTGGTGGGCATCTTGGGCTGGAACGCGATCGCGGTCCGGTGGTCCTCGGTGAGGTGGTTCGTGGCCGCGCACACCGGACCGGGCAGCTTGATCGTCCAGATCTTCTTGCCGGTCTGCGGGTCGTAGCCGCCGATCTCCGCGACGCCGGACTTGGCGTACACCTTGTCGGTCAGCCAGGAGCCGTCGATGGTGATGGAGCTGTCGCCCTTGACCGCCGGCATCGGCAACTGGAAGAGGACCTGCGAACTCGGGTCGGCCGGCGGCTTCTCCTTGCCGCCACCGCCGCCCGTCGTCCCCCCGCCTTCCGTCTTGCCGTCCTTGCCGTCCTTACCGGTCGCCTGCGGCTTGGATCCGGAGTCGGAGTGCGAGTACCAGACGCCGCCGCCGATGATCAGCGCACAGGCCAGCACCGCGGAGACGATGATCGCCAACTGGGTCTTGGCGGTCTTGCCGAGCCCTCCGCCGCCGCCCGAGGCCGGCATCGGCACCGTGGCGGGCGCCGGCTGACCGTAAGGCTGGTGGCCGCCGGGAGGCGGGGCCGGGGGGCCGGGCTGCGGGGCGGACTGCGGGTAGCCGTAGCCGGGGCCGGCCACCACGGTCGGCGCGCCGGGCGACTGCGCCGGCGGCTGGCCGGGCGGCGGCGGTCCGGGCTGCCCCGCGGGCGGCTGCTGCGGATAGCCGTAACCGGGGCCCGGCTCGGCCGGCTTGTCCAGGCTGGGCCCGCCGGACGGCGGCGGCGGGGTGCCCGGCGGCGGACCCTGCGGCGGCGCACCGAAGGCGTCCTGCGGCGGCTGCCCCGGGGGCTGCGGCGGCTGCGGTGGCGGGCCCGGAGGCTGGTTGGGTGGCTGGGGCGGCTGACTCATAGCGGAACTACCTCTGCTGGCGGGGTGGTTGGGGCGGCGGGGACGGTCACTTGCCGAACGCCATCATGAGCTTCTCCTGCGCCTTGTCGCTGCCCGAGAGTCGGTTGGTGGAGATGTAGAAGCGTCCGTCGACCCAGTCGATCGCCTTCGAGTAGAAGCCGTTCTCGATTGAGGAGGTGTGCTCCGGGTTCTGCAGCAGCTTGGTCGGCTTGTGGGTGCCGGTCAGCGGGATGGAGAGCACGGCGCCACCGTTGTCGTAGGTGGGCTGGGCGTAGGCGATCAGGGCGCCGCTGTCGTCCCTCTTCATCGGCAGCATCGCGGTGTCACCGGGGGCCTTGACGCGCCAGGCCTCCTTGCCGGTGGCGAGGCTGATGGCGACGATCTCGTTGGCGCCGGACTTGGTCTCGGTCGGCAGGTAGAGGGCGTCGTTGTCGGCCACCACGCCGGTGCAGCCCTGGAGGTCACGGTTGAGGCCGGCCCAGCCGCACTGGGGGGAGAACTTCTCGTCGACGCTGACCTCGGAGCGGGTGGCGCTGCTGCCCGGCTTCAGCGTGGTGATGTTCCACTGCTTCTTGTCCTCGTTGGTGGAGTAGAGGACGACCGGGTTCACCGAGTAGACGCGCTCCAGGCGCCAGCCCTTGGGGAGTGCCTTCTTCCACTGGACGCTGCCGGTCCGCGGGTCGAGGCCGTGCACCTCGTCGTGTTCGTTGGACTTGCTTGCGGCGCAGGACAGCACGGAGAGGAGGTGGTTGTCGCCGGTGGCGAAGCCGCTGGGGAAGCAGGCGCCGTCCTCGTGCTTCTTGGTGAAGAGCTTCTTGCCGTCGGCGAAGTTGTAGGCGGTGGCGGACTGGGAGCGGCCCACCATCAGCGTCTTGTCCCCGACGATGGAGAGCTGGAGGGAGAGCGCGCTGTCGAAGAGGCCGGTCTCCTTGACGGTCTGGGTCCAGCCCTTCTTGCCGGTCTCCAGATCGATCTGCACCATCTGGTTGCAGGCCGCGGTGTCCTTGGTGCCCTCCTTGTAGGCGACGACGATCTTGTGGTCGCTGGACGCCTCCCGGGTGGCCGCGCAGATCGGCTGCGGGAAGGTGATGGTCTTCCAGGACGGGGCGCCGCCCTCGATGTCGTAGCCGACGATCTGCTTGAAGGCGGCCTTGGCGGCGACCTTGTCGGTGATCCACATACCGGGGGCGTCGCCGCCGTTGCCGGGGACCGGGGGCGCCTCCTTGAACCAGAGGACCTTCGCCTCGCCGGGCTTGCGGCCCGCGTTGAGGTCCTCCTTGCCGCCTCCGCCGTCACCACTGCCGTCGCCCTCGTCGACCGGGGCCGATCCGGTGGGCTTGGGCGGGTCGCTCTTCTCGGCGACGGGCTTCTTGTCGTCGTCCTTGCCGGTGAAGGCCCACACTCCGCCGCCTATCAGCAGCAGCCCCGCCACCGCGGCACAGATGATCATGGCGGTCTTCCCCTTGAACGGGCCGCCGCCGGAGCCGCCCGGTCCGCCGGGCGCTCCCGGGTACCCGGGCTGCTGGCCGTACTGCGGCTGCCCGTAGGGGCCCGGCTGCTGCGGCTGCCCGTAGGGTCCGGGCTGCCCCGGCTGGGTGGGCTGGGCGTACGGGTTGCCGGCCGTGGGCTGCTGGCCGGGATAGCCGTAACCGGGCTGGGGCTGCGGGGTGGGGGGCTGCTGCGGGTAGCCGTAGCCGGGGCCCGCGGGCTGGGTGGGTGGCTGGGACGGTGGGCCCGCGGGGGGCGGCGGCGGTTGCTGGGCACCGCCCTGCCGGGGATCCTGCGGTGCTCCGAACCCGCCCTGCGGCGGCTGGTTGGGCGGCTGAGTCATCAGCGCTTCCCCCTCTTCCACTGATCTCGCCTCGCCGCGACCACCGCCTCGGCCGCCTTTCGGCCGGGGGCCGGGGGAACTGCCCCCGGTCGTGCACAGCTACTGGTCGACGGCAGCCCTGAAGCGCACAGAGCGGCCTTGATTCGCCTTTTCTATCACCCCGGCGCACTAGCACACCTGATCGGTCCCTGTCCTGTTCCCAAGGGAGGACCGGCCCGTGATGGCTCCGTTACGCGCCTTTCACGCCTCCTCCGCCAGCTCCAGCCAGCGCATCTCCAACTCCTCGCGCTCACCGGTCAACTGACGCAGAGAACTGTCCAGTTCGGCCACTTTCGCGAAGTCTGTCGCGTTCTCCGCGATCTGGGTGTGCAGGGTTTTCTCCTGCCCCTCGATCCGGTCCAACTGCCGCTCGATCTTCTGCAGCTCCTTCTTCGCGGCCCGTGCCTCGGCCGCGGAGACGGTACGGCGGCCCGGCTCCGGCGCGGGCTGCTTCGGCGGCTGCGGCGCGGCCGGCACCGCGGCCTCCTCCATCGCGCGGCGCCGCTCCAGGTACTCGTCGATACCGCGCGGCAGCATCCGCAGGGCGCGGTCGCCGAGCAGGGCGAAGACCCGGTCGGTGGTGCGCTCCACGAAGAAGCGGTCGTGCGAGATCACGACCAGGGTGCCGGGCCAGCTGTCGAGCAGGTCCTCAAGCTGGGTGAGGGTCTCGATGTCGAGGTCGTTGGTCGGCTCGTCCATGAAGAGGACGTTGGGCTCGTCCATCAGCAGCCGCAGCAACTGGAGCCGGCGCCGCTCCCCGCCGGACAGGTCCCCGACCGGCGTCCACTGCTTCTCCTTGCCGAAGCCGAAGGTCTCGCAGAGCTGGCCCGCGGTCATCTCCCGGCCCCGGCCCAGGTCGACCCGCTCCCGCACCTGCTGCACCGCCTCCAACACCCGCAGTTCCGGGGCGAGTTCGGCGACCTCCTGGGACAGGTACGCCAGCTTCACCGTACGGCCCACCTTGATCCGTCCGCTGGCCGGCTGCTCCTCGCCCTCGGTGCGGGCGGCCCGCTCCATGGCGCGCAGCAGGGAGGTCTTGCCCGCGCCGTTGACCCCGACCAGGCCGATCCGGTCACCGGGGCCGAGCTGCCAGGTCTGCCGGGTGAGCAGCTCCTTGGGCCCGGCGTGGACGGTGACGTCCTCCAGGTCGAAGACGGTCTTGCCGAGGCGGGCGGAGGCGAAGCGCATCAGCTCGCTGCTGTCCCGGGGCGGCGGCACGTCCTGGATCAGCGCGTTGGCCGCCTCCACCCGGAAACGGGGCTTGGAGGTACGGGCGGGGGCGCCGCGGCGCAGCCAGGCCAGCTCCTTGCGGACGAGGTTCTGCCGCTTGGCCTCCTCGCCGGCCGCGATCCGCTCCCGTTCGGCGCGGGCGAAGACGTAGTCGGAGTAGCCGCCCTCGTACTCGTGCACCGTGCCGCGCTGCACGTCCCACATACGGGTGCAGACCCGGTCCAGGAACCAGCGGTCGTGGGTGACGCAGACCAGGGCGCTGCGGCGGGCCGCGAGATGCCCGGCCAGCCAGGAGATGCCCTCCACGTCGAGGTGGTTGGTGGGCTCGTCCAGGATGATCAGGTCCGGCTCGGCGATGAGCAGCTTGGCCAGCGCGATACGCCGCCGCTCCCCGCCGGACAGCGGCCCGATCACGGTGTCCAGGCCCTCGGGGAACCCGGCCAGGTCGAGCCCGCCGAACAGCCCGGTGAGCACATCGCGGATCTTGGCGACGCCGGCCCACTCGTGGTCGGCGAGGTCCCCGATCACCTCGTGCCGCACGGTGGCGGCCGGGTCCAGCGAGTCGTGCTGGGTGAGCACGCCGAGGCGCAGCCCGCCGCTGTGGGTGACCCGCCCGCTGTCCGCCTCCTCCAGCTTGGCCAGCATCCGGATCAGGGTGGTCTTGCCGTCGCCGTTGCGCCCGACGACGCCGATCCGGTCCCCTTCCGAAACACCGAGGGACACCGAGTCGAGCAGCGCACGGGTGCCGTACACCTTGCTGACTGACTCGACGTTGACCAGATTGACGGCCACCAAAGGACTCCTGACGCACGGGAGGGGAACGGTTCGATCAGCGTCCCAGCGTACTGGCCGTGACGGTGGCGCCCGGGGCCGGTGAGGTGGTGCGGTGGACGGTGCGGCAGGTGCCGGAGGCGGTGAGGGCGGCGGCGACGGCGCGGGCGGCCGGTTCGTCGGCGGCGAGGAAGGCGGTGGTGGGCCCGGAGCCGGAGACCAGGGCGGCGAGCGCACCGGCGGCGGTGCCCGCGGCGAAGGTGTCGGCGAGCGCCGGGAAGAGGGAGAGGGCCGCGGGCTGGAGGTCGTTGGAGGCGGCCGCGGCGAGCGCCTTGGCGTCCCCGGCGCGCAGCGCCTCCAGCAGCGCCCGCGAGGCGGTCGGCGCCGGTACGCCGGGCCCGGCCAGCCGGTCGAACTCGCGGAAGACGGCCGGGGTGGAGAGGCCGCCGTCGGCGAGGGCGAAGACCCAGTGGAAGGTGCCGCCCACGGGCAGCGGCTCCAGCCGCTCACCGCGCCCGGTGCCCAGAGCGGCGCCACCGACCAGGCTGAACGGTACGTCGCTGCCCAACTCCGCGCAGATCTCCAGGAGTTGAGCACGGGGGGTGGCGGTGCCCCAGAGGCGGTCGCAGGCCAGCAGGGCGGCGGCGCCGTCGGCACTGCCGCCCGCCATGCCGCCCGCGACCGGGATGTTCTTGGCGATGTGCAGATGGACCGCGTCGGACCGGCCGTGCAGCGCGGCCAGCGCGGTGGCGGCCTTCGCCGCGAGATTGCCGCGGTCCAGCGGCACCTGGTCGGCGCCGGGCCCCTCGCAGGTGATGCGCAGTTCCTCGGCGGGGGTGGCGGTGACCTCGTCGTGGAGGCCCACGGCAAGGAAGACATTGGCCAGGTCGTGGAAGCCGTCTGGGCGGGCCGGGCCCACCGCGAGCTGCACGTTCACCTTGGCCGGGACCCGGACCGTGACCCGGGGCTGGGGGGTGCTCACGCCCGGCCCTCCCGCTCCGCGCCGTGCGGCACGACCGCCGCGTCCCGGTCCGGCTGGTCCCGGTCCTGGTCCCGGTCCGGCTGGTCCAGGTCCGGCGGGCGCAGATCGCGGCGCTCGGCGATACGGGCGAACTCGTGCACCGTGAGGGACTCGCCGCGGGCCTGTGGGGAGACCCCGGCCGCGCGCAGCGCCGCCTCCGCCGCGGCGGCCGACCCGGCCCAGCCCGCCAGCGCGGCCCGCAGCGTCTTGCGGCGCTGGGCGAAGGCCGCGTCGACCACGGCGAAGACCTCCCGCCGGGACGCCCCGGTGGCGAGCGGTTCCTCGCGGCGCACCAGGGACACCAGCCCGCTGTCCACATTGGGCGCGGGCCAGAACACGTTCCGCCCGATCGCGCCCGCCCGCCGGACCTCGGCGTACCAGTTGGCCTTGACCGAGGGCACCCCGTACACCTTGGAGCCGGGGGCGGCGGCGAGACGGTCGGCGACCTCGGACTGCACCATCACCAGGATCCGCTCGACGCTCGGGAACGCCTCCAGCATGTGCAGCAGCACCGGGACCGCCACGTTGTACGGCAGATTGGCGACGAGCGCGGTGGGCGGGGGGCCGGGGAGTTCGGTGACCCGCATCGCGTCGGAGTGGACCAGGGTGAAGCGGTCGGCGCGCTCCGGCATCCGGGCGGCGACGGTCGCGGGCAGCGCAGCGGCCAGCACCTCGTCGATCTCGACGGCGGTGACCCGGTCCGCGGCCTCCAGCAGCGCCAGCGTCAGCGAGCCGAGCCCCGGCCCCACCTCCACCACCACATCGTCGGGGCGGACCCCGGCGGCGCGCACGATACGGCGGACGGTGTTGGCGTCGATGACGAAGTTCTGCCCGCGCTGCTTGGTGGGGCGTACCCCGAGGGCGGCGGCGAGTTCGCGGACGTCGGCGGGGCCCAGCAAGGGGTCGGGGGTGGCACTCACGCCCTAAGAGTAGGCGAAAGCGGTGGCGGTGTTGGCGGCGACGGCGGAGGCGAGATCGTCCTCGCCGAGGCCCTTGACCTCCGCCATCGCGCGCACCGTCAGCGGGATCAGATAGGAGGCGTTGGGGCGGCCGCGGTACGGGGCCGGGGTGAGGAAGGGGGCGTCGGTCTCCACCAGCAGCAGCTCGGCCGGGGTGACCGCGAGGGCGTCCCGCAACGGCTGGGCGTTCTTGAAGGTGACGGTCCCGGCGAAGGACAGGTACCAGCCGTGCCGGGCGCACTCCTCGGCCATCTCGGCGTCGCCGGAGAAGCAGTGGAAGACGGTGCGTTCCGGGCCGCCCTCCTCGGCGAGGACGCGCAGCACATCGGCGTGGGCGTCGCGGTCGTGGATGACGAGGGCCTTGCCGTGCCGTTTGGCGATCTCGATATGGGCGCGGAAGGAGCGCTCCTGGGCTTCCTTGCCCTCGGGGCCGGTGCGGAAGTGGTCGAGTCCGGTCTCGCCGACGGCCTTGACCTGGGGCAGTGCGGCGAGCCGGTCGATCTCGGCCAGCGCCTCGTCCAGCGCGGCGCCCCCGCCCGCGGCCCGCGCCCCCTGCCGCGACCAGCCGTCGGGGTCGCCGTGCACGATCCGCGGCGCCTCGTTGGGATGCAGGGCCACGGCTGCGTGCACGGCCTCATGGGCGGCGGCGGTCTCGGCGGCCCAGCGGGAACCGGCCAGATCGCACCCGACCTGCACCAGGGTGGTGACACCGACCGCGGCGGCCGCGGCGAGCGCCTCCCCGACGGTGGCGGACTGCATGTCGAGGTGGGTGTGCGAGTCGGCGACCGGCACCCGCAGCGGCTCCGGCGCGGGCGGCGGCGAAGTGTCCCCGGCCTTCCTGGACTTGGCCTTCTTGGACTGGTCGTTCGCGGACATGCCACCGATCCTACGAGCCGGCTGCCGGCCCCCGCTCCGGCGGTCGCCGTCAGCCGGGGCGGGGGCCTGTCGAGGGGACTCGGTGACCCGTCAGTCCTTGTGGCCGCTCAGTCCTGGTGGCCGCTCAGTCCTTGTGGCCGCGGAAGGGGTGCAGCAGATCGGCCAGGTGCCAGTGGCGGCCGTCGCCGGAGCGCTCCGCGGGGCCGACGCGCTGCGAGCCGGTCGCCATCAGCTCGGCGGGCGTGGGACCGCCGGACCAGTCGGACGGCATCGAGCCGACCGGCCCCGCGATCCCCGGCTCGATCCCGCTGGCCGGGCGCTGCCGCCGCCCCGAGCCGCCCGGGTCGGTGCCGTAGCGGGTGGCGGAGCCGGACCAGTAGGCCGAGTTGCGGGCCGAGGACACCCGCCCGGCGCCCATGATCCGCACCACATGGCCGCCGCAGTTCTGGCAGGTCGGCCGGGTGAGCGGGGACGGCACCTGCTTCCCGTCTGCCAGGTACACCACGGACTCCTCCCCGTCCGCGTCCGTACGGTGCCGGATCTCGTACGACTGCTCCCAGCCGTGCCCGCACCGCATACAGGCGAAGGAGTACGACTCGTGGACGGCGGCGCTCCGCGCGCCGCTGCCGGTCCCGGTGATCTCACTCATGCCAGCTCCTCTTGTCCGCCGGACAAGCACGCCCGAGGGCGGTGAGACGCCCCGGCGTGAGGGGACGGACACGCCCCCTTCGACCAGTGGACGCCTCCGGCGGCGGGTGCGCATCAGACCTGTCGACTGTTGGACCCGATTTGCCCTGTCCATGAGGAAACGGCCGGGTGCGCACTCCACCCTTTACCTTCACGATAGTCCCTTTTGTCGTCTCGTAACGGTGCCGAGACCGCCCCGCGACAGGCCCCGGCCGACCGCCCTGACCTGGGCACATCGCTCAGCCGGCGGCCCCCGCGCCGGCCGCGTTCTTCGCCGCCACCACCGCGTCGAAGACCTCCCGCTTGGGTAGCCCCGCCTCGGCCGCCACCGCCGCGATCGCCTCTTTGCGCCGCTCCCCCGCCTCCTCCCGGACCCGGACCCTGCGCACCAGCTCCGCCGCGTCCAGCTCCCCGGGTCCCCGCTCCGGCGCCCCCGACACCACCACCGTGATCTCGCCGCGCACCCCTTCCGCGGCCCACCCGGCCAGCTCCCCCAGCGTGCCGCGCCGCACCTCCTCGTACGTCTTGGTCAGCTCGCGGCAGACGGCGGCGGGGCGGTCCGGGCCGAAGACCTCGGCCATCGCCTCCAGGGTGGCGGCCAGCCGGTGCGGGGCCTCGAAGTAGACCAGGGTGCGGCGCTCCCCGGCCGACTCGGCGAGCCGGGACCGGCGCTCGCCCGGCTTGCGCGGCGGGAAGCCCTCGAAGCAGAAGCGGTCCACCGGCAGCCCCGACAGCGCGAGCGCGGTGAGCACCGCGGACGGGCCCGGCACCGCCGTCACCGGAACGTCCCTCTCCACCGCCGCCGCCACCAGCCGGTAGCCCGGATCGGACACCGAGGGCATCCCCGCGTCCGTCACCAGCAGCACCCTGGCCCCACCGGTCAGCGCCTCCACCAGCTCCGGGGTGCGGGCCGACTCATTGCCCTCGAAGTAGGAGACGACACGCCCGGCGGGCTGCACCCCGAGCGCCTGGGTGAGACGCCGCAGCCTGCGGGTGTCCTCCGCGGCGACCACATCGGCCGACTCAAGCTCCGCCGCGAGCCGGGGCGGGGCGTCGCGCACATCGCCGATGGGGGTGCCGGCCAGGACCAGCAGGCCGGGGCCTCCGGGGCCGGTACGGGCGGGGCGTCCGGGGCGGGAATCAGGGCTCGAAGTCACCTTTCCATCCTCGCAGGGGTGGACGACGGGTATCGCACAGACCGGTTCCCTACGATGGCGCGGTGACCAGTACAGCGTCCTCCATGGACTCGACGGACTCGGCGGACACGGCTGACATGACGGACAGGACGGACTGGAAGGAGTCCTCGGGCCCGGCGGCCCCGGTGGCGGGCGGGTCCGGCCGGGCCGTGCGCGCGCTGACGCCCTGGCAGCGGAGACTGGCCCGCTTCGGCCCGGTGGCACCCGCCCCGGCCGGCGTCCGCGAGCGCCTGGTGCCGGGCTACACCTCGGCCGCCCCCGGCGTCTGGCCGCTGCTCGGCCTCGGCGAAGGCATGGCCGCACAACTGCGGCGCTGGTCCGGCTGGCTGGGCCCGCTGCTGGTGACGCTCGTCGCGGGCCTGACCCGGTTCTGGCACCTGGGCAGCCCCAAGGCGGTGATATTCGACGAGACGTACTACGCCAAGGACGCCTGGGCGCTGATCCACCGCGGCTACGAGGTGAACTGGCCCAAGGACGCCAACGACCTGGTGCTCCGGCACGCCGGGGACGTCAAGCTGCCCACCGACGCGGCGTACGTCGTGCACCCGCCGGTCGGCAAGTACGTGATCGGGATCGGGGAGTGGCTCTTCGGGTTCACCCCGTTCGGCTGGCGCTTCATGACGGCGGTGCTCGGCACGCTGTCGGTGCTGATGCTGTGCCGGATCGGGCGCCGCCTCTTCCGCTCCACCCTGCTGGGCTGCCTGGCGGGCACCCTGCTCGCGGTGGACGGCCTGCACTTCGTGATGAGCCGCACCGCGCTCCTCGACACGGTGCTGATGTTCTTCGTACTGGCCGCCTTCGGCTGCCTCCTCGTCGACCGGGACCGGGCGCGCGCCCGGCTCGCCGCGGCACTGCCGGTCGACGAAGCGGGGGTACCGCTGCCGGACGCGGACACCGCCGAGACCCTGCGCATGGGCTGGCGCCCCTGGCGGCTGGCGGCCGGGCTCTGCCTGGGCCTGGCCTTCGCCACCAAGTGGAACGGCCTGTACATCCTGGTGTTCTTCGCGGTGATGGCGGTGTGGTGGGACGTGGGCGCACGCCGCACCGCGGGCGCCCGCCGCCCCTACCGCGCGGTGCTCCGCCAGGACCTCGGCTGGGCCTTCCTGTCCACGGTGCCGGTGGTCCTCGCCACCTATCTGCTGTCCTGGCTCGGCTGGATCCTCTCCCCCACCGACGGCTCCGGCGGCTACTTCCGCGACTGGGCGGCGACCGACGGCCGCGGCGGCGCCTTCACCTGGCTCCCCGACTGGCTGCGCAGCCTGTGGCACTACGAGCACGAGGTGTACCAGTTCCACGTCGGGCTGACCTCACCGCACAACTACCAGTCCAACCCCTGGTCCTGGATCGTCCTGGGCCGCCCCGTCTCCTACTACTACGAGTCGCCCTCCCCCGGCCGGAGCGGCTGCCCCACCGACGCCGGCGAGAAGTGCGCCAGCGAGGTACTGGCCCTGGGCACCCCACTGCTCTGGTGGGCGGCCTGCTTCGCCCTCGCCTACGTCCTGTGGCGGTGGGCACTGCGCCGGGACTGGCGGGCGGGCGCCGTACTGTGCGGGGTGGCGGCGGGCTGGCTCCCCTGGTTCATGTACCAGCAGCGCACCATCTTCTTCTTCTACGCGGTGGTCTTCGCCCCCTTCCTCTGCCTGGCGGTGACCATGACGGCCGGCGCCCTCCTGGGCCCCCCGGGCGCCACCGAACGCCGCCGCATCCTCGGCGCCGCCGGCGCCGGCGCCCTCGTCCTCCTCATCATCTGGAACTTCATCTACTTCTGGCCGATCTTCACCGGCCAGCCCATCCCCATCGACGCCTGGCGGGCGCGGATGTGGCTGGATACGTGGGTTTAGGTGAGCGGGGGCCTGCCGGGTTCGCGCCTCCCCGTCACAACACCGACCGCACCGCCCGGACCAAGGCCTGGGCGCGGGGGTCGGCGGTGACCGACTGGCGGTGGCCGTTGGTGATGTAGGCGAAGGCGAGGGCGGTTTCGGGGTCGGCGAAGGCCAGGGAGCCGCCGCGGCCGGGGTGGCCGAAGGAACCGGGGGCGAGGAGGGGGGAGGCGGAGCCGTGGAGCATGTAGCCGAGGCCGAAGCGGGTGGGGACGACTAGGACGCGGTCGAGGCCGGTGGACTCCTCGGCTCGGGCCGCCGCCAGGGTGGCCGGTTCGAAGAGCGGCCCCACCGGCGCCCCGCCGGGCCCGCCCCGCTCGGTGGGCCCGATGAGCGCGGCGTAGAACCGGGCCAGTGCGGCGGCGGTGGCGATCCCGTTTCCGGAGGGGAGGACGGCCGCCCGGAACGCGGGGGAGTTCTCGTCGGGGGCGGGGCTGATGGCTCCGAAGGCGCGGCGGGTGAGGGAGCCGGGGTCCGCGTAGGCCTCGGCGACGGCTCGCTTGGGGCGGGTGCGCAGCCCGGGGTGGCCGGGCGGCGGTGGCACGGGGCCGACCCGGCCGACGCGGTGGGTCTGGTCGGCGGGGAGTCCGAGCCAGAGGTCGAGGCCGAGCGGGGCGGCGAGTTCGGCCGCGATCCAGGCGCCGGCGTCCTGGCCGGTGGTGCGGCGGATCAGTTCGCCGGTGAGCCAGGCGAAGGTGTGCGGGTGGTAGCCGTGGGCGGTGCCCGGCTCCCAGGCGGGGGCCTGGGCGGCGACCGCGGCGGCGCCCACCGAGAAGTCCCCGCAGGCCTCGGCGGGCGTCAACGGCCGGTCCAGTACGGGCAGTCCGCCGCGGTGGGCGAGGAGGTCGCGGACCCGGATGCGCTCCTTGCCGTGGGTCCTGAACTCGGGCCAGACCTCGGCGACCGGGGTGTCCAGGGCGAGTTGCCCGCGCTGGTGCAGCAGGAGCAGTACGGCGGCGGTGACGCCCTTGGTGGCGGAGCGCACGACCTGGGCGGTGTCCTGTTCCCAGGGGGCACCCCCGGCACCGGCGTCGGCGTCGCGGGCACCGGCCCACAGGTCGACGACGGTGCGACCGTCGCGCTGCACGCTGACGGCGGCGCCGCGCTCGCCGAGGTCGGTGAAGTTGCGCCGGAAGGCCTCGCGTACGGGCTCCCAGCCCTCGGCGACCGTGCCGTGTATCCGCAGGTCCCGCTCTGCTTCCGTGGTCAAGCCGCTGCTCCTCGTCCGCGTCCGCGCCGCCCGGGCGGTCCGCACGGGAGGGTACGCGGGGTCAACGCGCGGCGCGCACACCGGATTCCGTTCCGGCGGCGGATGTACGCAAGGTCACTCGGCGGGGGCCGCGGTGGCGCGCGGGTCGAAGCCGAAGGGGAGTTCCAGGCGGTGGGCGCGCATCAGCTCGGGGTCGGCGAGGAGGTCGCCGGTGGCGGCGTCGGCGGCGATCACGCCGTCGCTGAGGATGACGGCCCGCGGGCACAGCTCCAGTGCGTACGGCAGGTCGTGGGTGACCATCAGGACGGTGACGTCCAAGTCGCGGAGGATGTCGGCGAGTTCGCGGCGGGAGGCCGGGTCGAGGTTGGAGGAGGGCTCGTCCAGGACGAGGATCTCGGGTTCCATGGCGAGGACGGTGGCGACGGCGACGCGGCGGCGCTGCCCGAACGACAGGTGGTGCGGGGGCCGGGTGGCGTACTCGGCCATGCCGACCTGTTCCAGGGCGTGCCGTACCCGGGTTTCCAGGGCTTCGCCCTTGAGTCCGGCGGCGGCCGGGCCGAAGGCGACGTCCTCACGCACCGTCGGCATGAAGAGCTGGTCGTCGGGGTCCTGGAAGACGATGCCGACGCGGCGTCTGATCTCGGCCATGTGCGCGGCGTCCACGGGGAGTCCGGCGACGGTGACGCTGCCGGCGCCCGCGGTGAGGATGCCGTTGAGGTGGAGGACGAGGGTGGTCTTGCCGGCGCCGTTGGGTCCGAGGAGGGCGACCCGCTCGCCGCGGCCGATGGTGAGGTCGACGCCGAAGAGGGCCTGGTGGCCGTCGGGGTAGGCGAAGGCGAGGCCCTGCACCTTCAGGGAGGGCGGCGTGGTGGGGGCGGGGGTCGGTGCGTTCACAGGGTCCATCCCAGCAGACAGACCGCGAGGGCGGCGCAGGGGAGGGCGAGGGCGGTGGACCACTGGGCGCCGGTGGCGGTGGCGTCGTCGATCACCGGCATGGTGCCCCGGTAGCCGCGGCTGACCATGGCGAGGTGGACGCGCTCGCCGCGTTCGTAGGAGCGGATGAAGAGAGCGCCGGCGGATTTGGCGAGGACGCCCCAGTGCCGGACGCCGCGGGCCTCGAAGCCGCGGGAGGCGCGGGCGATCCGCATCCGCCGCATCTCGTCGGTGATGACATCGCCGTAGCGGATCATGAAGGAGGCGATCTGCACCAGCAGCGGGGGGAGTTTGAGGCGTTGCAGGCCGAGGAGGAGTTCGCGCAGGTCGGTGGTGGCGGCGAGGAGGACGGAGGCGGCGACGCCGAGGGTGCCCTTGGCGAGGACGTTCCAGGCGCCCCAGAGTCCTTCGGTGCTGACGGAGAGGCCGAGGACCTCGGTGTGCGGGCCCTCCGCGACGAACGGCATCAGCAACGCGAAGGCCACGAACGGCACTTCGATCAGCAGCCGCTTGAGCAGGAAGCCGGGCGGGACGCGGGCCGCGCCGGCGACGGCGGCGAGCAGCAGCGCGTAGAGCGCGAAGGCCCAGACCGCGGTGCGCGGGGTGGAGACGACGACGATGACGAAGCCGAGGACGGCGGCGAGTTTGGTCTGCGGCGGCAGCAGGTGCACGGGTGAGTGGCCGTGCCGGTAGAGCCGGTGGGCGTGGCCGGCGCCCATCTCAGACCCGCTCACCTTCGGGGACGGCGGCCGGTCCGGCGTCCCCGCCGCGGCGGCGGCGCAGTACCCAGAAGACCGCGGTGCCGGCGGCGACGGTGACGCCGACGCCGATCACTCCGGCCAGGCCGCCGGAGATCCGGGCGTCGGTGATGTCCTTGACGCCGTAGTCGGCGAGCGGGGAGTCGGCGGCGGCGTGCTCCTCGGCGCTCTTGTCGATGCCCTTGTCGTGGGCGACCTTCTCCAGGCCGTCCGGGTCGGCGGAGGCATAGAAGCTGACGACGCCGGCGAGGACGAGGGAGGCGGCGAGGCCGGTGAGCCAGAGCCGCCGGTGGGAGCGGGCGGCGGGGGCGGGGGCGGATTCTGCGGCGGGGGCGGCGGCTGTGGCGGGGGCGGCATCAATGAGGTCGCCGCCGACCCGGAGTTTGAGCGGGGTGCTCAGACCGCGGGCGCCGTAGACCAGGTCGGGGCGGACGGCGAGGACGGCGCCGACGGTGAGGGCGGTGATGGCGGCCTCGCCGATGCCGATGAGGAGGTGGACGCCGATCATGGCGGTGGCGACCTTGCCGAGGGCTACGTCGGTGGTGCCGCCGAGGGCGTAGAGCAGGGTGAAGGCGACGGCGGCGGCGGGCACCGAGAGCAGGGCGGCGACGAAGGAGGCGGCGGTGACGGAACTGCGCCTGCGGGGCAGCACCTTGACCAGGCCGCGGAAGACGAGGTAGCCGACGACGCTGGTGATGATCGCCATATCGGTGATGTTGACGCCGAGGGCGGTGAGACCCCCGTCGGCGAAGAGGACGCCCTGCATCAGCAGGACGACGCTGACGCAGAGGATCCCGGTACAGGGGCCGACGAGTATCGCCGCGAGCGCGCCGCCGAGCAGATGGCCGCTGGTGCCGGCGGCGACCGGGAAGTTCAGCATCTGCACGGCGAAGATGAAGGCGGCCAGCAGCCCGGCCAGGGGGGCGGTGCGCTCGCCGAGTTCACGCCGGGCGCCGCGCAGGCTGACGGCGACGGCCGCCGCGGCCACCACACCGGTGACCGCGGAGACGGGCGGATCGATGAATCCGTCGGGGACATGCATGGGGGCACTCCGGTTTCAGCGGGCGTTCGTCCGGGGGCGCGGATCCGTGGGTGCGGCGGATCAGCCGTTCGATGATAGTGCCTTGTTGCAAACAGCTTGCAGGAGCGGGCAGGCGTCGACAAGACGGCCGCCGGGAACGGGAGTTGGGGAGAAAGCGGCGGGAACCACCACCGCCGACCGAGGTCCCGAAACGCTCGAAACAGCGAAATATGCGACATTGGAGGGCGAGCAGAGGCGAGTAGAGACGCACCGTGAGGAGCCCTCCGATGAGCGCCGCCGTAGAGCAGCACGCCCGGGCCCACGTGGTCACCGAAGCCGACACCGAGGACCTCCGCGCGATCCCCGTCGACCTCCGCTACGACCCGGCCGCCGCCCCCCGCAGCGTCCGCCTCAGCTTCCCGGAGGCGCCGGGTGCCCCGGCGCACGACTGGGTCTTCGCCCGGGAGCTGCTGGAGAAGGGGCTGCGCGGCCCGGCGGCCAGCGGCGACGTCCGGGTCTGGCCGTGCGGGCGGGCCGGTGCGGTGGTGGAACTGCACTCCCCGGACGGGGTGGCGCTGATCCAGTTCGACACCTCCACCCTGCTGCGCTTTCTGCGCCGGACCCATGCGGCAGCGGGCCGCGGCGGGACGGCACCCCGCACCGCCGGACGCACGACCTAGCGACGCGGCCGTACGAGTTGCCGCCCCCGGCACCCGGGCAAAGCATGGGAGGGGTGAACGACGAGCACGCCCCCGGATATCTGCGCTTCCCGCATCTGCACGGCGAGTTGATCTGCTTCGCCGCCGAGGACGACCTGTGGGTGGCGCCGCTGCCCGCGGCCGGAGGCACCGCGCCGGGCCGCGCGTGGCGGATCACCGTGGACCGCACCCGGGTCAGCCACCCCCGCTTCTCCCCCGACGGCCGGCAGATCGCGTTCACCACCTGGCGCAGCCTCGACCCGGAGGTGCATCTGGCGCCCGTGGACGGCGGGCCCACCCGCCGCCTCACCTACTGGGGCAGCCTGGACACCCGGGTCTGCGGCTGGACCCCGCCCGAGCCGGACGGCGGCACCTGCGTCCTCGCCGTCGCCTCCCACGGCCAGCCCTTCGCCTCCCACACCTGGGCGTACAAAGTGCCGGTGGACGGTGCGCCCGGGGGGCGGCTGCCGTGGGGGCCGGTGGACCACATCGCGGTGGCGGACCTCGACGGCGAGCACCGCACTCTGCTGCTGACCGGGGCCGCGCCGCACGAGCCCGCCTCCTGGAAGCGCTACCGCGGCGGTGCCACCGGCCGCCTCTGGCTGCACGGCGAGCGGCTGCTGCCCGACCTGGACGGGCATCTGGACTCGCCCATGTTCGTCGGCGGCCGGATCGCCTTCCTCTCCGACCACGAGGGCGTCGGCAACCTCTACTCGTGCCGCCCCGACGGCACCGATCTGCGCCGCCACACCGACCACGACACCTTCTACGCCCGGCACGCAGCCGGCGACGGGACCCGGGTGGTGTACCAGTGCGCGGGCGAGCTGTGGCTGGTGGACGAGCTGGCGCCGGACTCCCGGCCGCGCCGCCTCGATGTGCGCCTGGGCGGCACCCGCGCCGGCCGCCGCCCCTACCAGGTGCCCGCCGCCCAGCACCTGGACTCCCTCTCGGTGGACGCCACCGGCCGGGCCAGCGCGGTCGTGGTCCGCGGCAGCCTCTACTGGCTCACCCACCGGGACGGCCCGGCCCGCACCATCGCCGACACCCCGGGCGTACGGGTGCGGCTGCCGGAACTGCTGGGCGGCGGCCGGGTCGCCTATGTCACCGACGCGGACGGCGCGGACGCGGTGGAGGTGGCGCAGCTGCCGCGGGCCACCGGCGAGCGCGCCCCGCGGCGGCTGGCCGGGGGCCGGCTGGGGCGGGTGCTGGAGCTGGTGTCCGACCCGCAGGGCGAGCGGCTCGCCGTGGCCTCCCACGACGGGCGGCTGCTGCTGGTGGACGTCTCGGAATCGGCCCCCGCCGAAGCCGGTGAAGCGACCGAGGGTGGTGCCACGGACGCGGTGGTGGCGGGGGTGGTCACCGAGGCCGGGGTGAGCGTCCACCCGGAGCTGCCGGACCGTGGTGAGGGCGCCGAAGTGGGCGCGGTGGAACGGGAGTTGCCGGAGGTCACCGAGGTGGTGCGGTCGGTGAACGGGCCGGTGCGGGATCTGGCGTTCTCCCCGGACGGCGGCTGGCTCACCTGGTCGCACCCCGGTATCGGCCGCTCGCTGCGGCAGATCCGGTTGGCCCGGCTCTCCGGCCCGGACGCCCCACAGGTGGTGGACGTCACCGACGGCCGCTTCGAGGACGAGAACCCGGTCTTCACCCGCGACGGCCGCTATCTCGCCTTCCTGTCCTGGCGCGGCTTCGACCCGGTCTACGACGTGCACACCGGCGATCTGTCGTTCCCGCTGGGCTGCCGCCCGTATCTGGTGCCGCTGTCCTCGGCGACGCCCTCGCCGTTCGCGCTGCTGCCGGACGGGCGGCCCGCGGCCGGGGGCCTGGACCCGGTGGAGGGCGGCGGGCTGCCCGGGGGCGCGGTCAGTGTGGAGGTGGAGGGCCTGGCGAGCCGGGTGACGCCGTTCCCGGTGTCCGCGTCGAAGTACTCGGCGCTGTACCCGGTGGCGGGCGGCGGGCTGGTGTGGCTGCGGTGGCCGATCTCCGGGGCGCTGGGCGAGACCTTCGCCAATCCGGCCGACCCCTCGGACCGCCCCACCCTGGAGCACTTCGACCTGGTACGCGGCCGCCGCTCCGAACTCGTCGCCCATCTCGACTGGTTCGCGCTCAGCGGTGACGGTTCGCGGCTGGTGGTGGTGGACGAGGGGGAGCTGCGCGCGGTGCCGGCCACCGAGGCCGCCGACGCCGACTCCACCGTCTGGATCGACCTGCGCCGCGTCCTGCACGAGGTGGACCCGCCCGCCGAGTGGCGCCAGGCCTATGCGGAGGCGGGGCGGATCACCGCGGACTACTTCTGGGACCCGGACATGGCGGGCATCGACTGGCCGGCCGTCCTGGACCAGTACCGGCCGCTGGTCGAACGGGTCGCCTCCCCCGACGAGTTCGCCGATCTGCTGCGGGAGGTCCTCGGTGAGCTGGGCACCTCGCACGCCTACGTGTCGCCGGCCCGCCGCAACGAGGGACCGCCGCACTACCAGCGGCTGATAGGTCTGCTCGGCGCCGACCTGGTGCGCCGCGAGGAGGGCTGGACGGTGCGCCGCATCCTGCCCGGCGACTCCTCCGACTCCAAGGCCCGCTCCCCGCTCGCCGGTACCGGTATCCGGGAGGGCGCGGTGCTCACCCATGTCGACGGGCGGCCCGTCGACCCGGTCGCCGGCCCCTTCCCGCTGCTCGCGGGGGCGGGCGGGACCACGGTGGAGCTGACCTTCCGGGAGCCGGGCGGCGGGCGCCCGAGGCGGGTGGCGGTGGTCCCGCTGATCGACGAGCGCCCGCTGCGCTACCAGGCGTGGGTGGCCGGACGGCGCGCGGTGGTACGGGAGTTGAGCGGCGGGCGATGCGGCTATCTGCACATCCCCGACATGGGCGGCTCCGGCTGGGCACAGTTCAACCGGGACGTACGGATGGAGATGTCCCGCCCCGCTCTCATCGTGGACGTACGGGGCAACGCCGGGGGCCATATCAGCGAGCTGGTGGTGGAGAAGCTGACCCGCACCATCCTCGGCTGGGACCTCAGCCGAGGCGCCCAGCCGGTGTCCTACGCCTCGAACGCGCCGCGCGGCCCGGTGGTGGCGCTCGCCAACGAGTCCACCGCCTCCGACGGCGACATGATCACGGCCGCGTTCCGGCTGCTGCGGCTCGGGCCCGTGGTGGGCCAGCGCACCTGGGGCGGGGTGGTGGGCATGACGGGCCGGCACCGCCTCGGCGACGGCACCGTGATCACCGTGCCGATGAACGCGGCCTGGTTCGACACCTACGGCTGGTCGGTGGAGAACCGGGGGGTGGAGCCGGATGTGCCGGCGCTGCGCACCCCGCTGGACTGGGCGGAGGGCCGCTACGCGCAGCTCGACGACGCGGTACGGATCGCGCTCGACCTGCTCGCCACCACCCCGCCCGCCACCCCACCCGACTACCGCGACGTCCCCCGCCGCACCCGGCCCCCGCTCCCACCGCGCTGAGGCGGCACCGAACGGGGGCCGGGCCAGGGCCACTTGGGGCGGGCGCCGCTACTTGCCCCGTGCCGCCTCGTCCGCCGCGCCGCCCGCGCCGACCAGGCCGACGGAGACCGAGTCGAGCCGGGACTCGAAGTGGCGCACCTCCCGCTGGCCCACGGTGCCGATGACGGCGGGCAGCAGACCGCGGACGGACTGCATCCCGCGCAGCCACCACTGCCCGTAGACATGCGCGGAGCGGCGTTCGATCCCGGCCACCAGCCGGTCCACGGAGGGCCCCAGCGGATAGGTCTTGTTCGACGGCCAGGGCAGCCGCTGCCGCAGCTCGCGCATCACCTCGTCCTGGTCGGCGCCGCGCACCATGTCGGTGTCGGTCCAGGACAGATAGCCCACCCCGACCTTGACGCCCTTGTACCCGACCTCGGCGCGCAGCGCGTGCGCGTACGCCTCCACCCCGGACTTGGACGCGCAGTACGCGGTCATCATCGGGGCGGGGACGACGGCGGCGAGGGAGGCGATCTGCAGCAGATAGCCGCGGCTCTCGGTCAGGACCGGCAGGAAAGCGCGGGCGGTGACGGCGGAGCCGATCAGATTGACCTCGATGACGCGCCGCCAGGCCACCGGGTCGGAGGAGGTGAACGGCCCGCCGTTGGCGACGCCCGCGTTGGCCACCACCACATCGACCTTGCCGAAGCGCCGCTTGACCTCCTGGGCGACCCGCGACATCGCCTCGTGGTCGGTGACGTCGGCGTACCAGTGGTCGCTGTCGGTGTGCAGCCGGGAGGCGACGTCCTTGAGGGCCTCCGGTTCCAGGCCCACCAGGGCGATCCGCGCGCCGCGGGCGGAGAGTTTGCGGGCGAGGAGTTCACCGACCCCGCGTGCGGCGCCGGTGACGACGACGACCTGCCCTTCCAGGCTCACCTTGGTCATGGCTGCGGTGCCTCCTCGGTCTCTGCGCGATCGGTCTCTGTGCAACTGGTAACTGCGAGGTGGTCGGTGACGAGTTCCCTGATGCGGGCGTTGACCGCCTCGGGTGCTTCGACGGGTGTCATATGGCCGAGCCCGGTCAGTTCGGTCAGCCCCAGCGGCCGCGGGAGGGCGGCGGCGATCCGGCGGGCGTGCACCAGCGGGGTGAGCCGGTCCGCGGTGCCCGTCAACACGGCGGTGGGGACGGTGAGTTGGGGCACCTCGGCGGACAGGTCGAGTCCGTCCAGGACCTGGGACCAGGCGCGGCGGGGGCCGGTCGGGCAGGCGTGCACGATCCGGGCGCAGGCGTCGACCTTGGCGGGTGCGGAGCCGGGGCCCATGGTGGCGTAGCGGAGGATGCGGCGGGAGACGGGGGTGACGGGGCCGAGCGGCAGGCGGGAGCCGAGGACGGCGCGGGTGAGGCGGGTGCGGAGGCGGCCGGCCCGCAGCGGCAGCACCGTCGCCTCGGGCACCAGGTCGACGTCACCGGTGGAGCAGAGCAGCGCGGCGGCGGCACGGGCGCGGAACTCCTCCCGCCGGGCCGCCGCGATGATCGTCATGGCGCCCATCGAGTGCCCGGCGACCACGGCCCGCCGCCCCGGTCCCAGGGTGGCCTCCAGGACGGCCACCAGATCGTCGGCGAGCGCCCCGGTGCTGTACCGGGCCTGTCCCGCGGGGGCCGGACTGCGGCCGTGACCGCGCTGGTCGTAGGCGATGACCAGGTGGTCGCGGCTGAGGTCGCGCAGTTGGGCGGCCCAGAAGGCGGTGGAGCAGGTCCAGCCGTGCGAGAGGACCACGGCGGGCGCCCCCGGATCGCCGGTGCGGCCGTGCAGTTCGACGTGGATCGGGGCGCCGTCGGCGGAGCGTACGGTCAGCTCGCGGGCGGGCGGCAGCGGGGCGTGGGGCCCGGCCGCGGCCCGGGTGAAGCGGCTCATACGGCGGCCTCCTGACCGGCGCCGCCGCGTTCGGAGGTGGCCGGGCGCGGGCGGATCACCTCGTACTCGGTGAGGTCGACCTGGCGGGTGGCGCGGCGGAACTCGGCGGTGGTGCCGGGCCAGACGGTGGTGTTGCGGCCACTGGCGTCGAGGTACCAGCTATCGCAGCCGCCGGTGTTCCACACGGTGCGCTTCATCCGCTCCTGGACGCGGCGGTTCCAGGTGCTGACGGCGGTGGGGCGGGGGGCGAGCGCGGCCCGGCCGCCGAGTGCGTCGAGCTGGCGGAGGTAGCCGGCGAGGTAGTTGAGCTGCGACTCGATCATGAGGATCATCGAGGAGTTTCCGAGGCCGGTGTTGGGGCCGATGATCGTCATGAAGTTGGGGAACCCGGCGGCGGTGGCGCCGCGCAGTGCGGTCATGCCGTCCTTCCAGCTCTCGGAGAGGGTGCTGCCGTCGGCGCCGGTGATCCGCTCGGCGACGGGCATGTCGGTGACATGGAAGCCGGTCCCGAAGATGATCACGTCGGCCTCGGTCTCGCTGCCGTCGGCGCCGACGAGGGTGGAGCCGCGGACCTCGCTGAGCCCGGCTGCGACCACCTCGGTGTTGGGCTGGGCGAGCGCCGGATAGTACGTGTTGGAGAGCAGGATGCGCTTGCAGCCGATGCGGTAGTCGGGGGTGAGCTTGCGGCGCAGTTCGGGGTCCTTGATCGCGCGCGCCATGTTGCGCCGGGCGAGCCGCTCCACCAGGCCGAGTTCCTCGGGGTGCTTGGTGAAGGCCTGCACCTGGAGTTCGCGGATGCCCCAGAGGACGCCGCGGCGGGCCCGGGTGGTGAGGGGCAGCCGCCGGTGCAGCCACCGCTCGGCGCCGCTGATGGCGCGGTCCGCCCGCGGCATCACCCAGGGCGGGGTGCGCTGGAAGAGGGTGAGCCGGCCCACCTCGGGCTGGATGGACGGCACGATCTGGATGGCGGAGGCACCGGTGCCGATCATCGCCACCCGACGGCCGCGCAGGTCCTGCCCGTGGTCCCAGCGGGCCGAGTGGAAGACCGTGCCGGGGAAGGTGTCGAGGCCCGCGATGTCCGGGATCTTCGGGTCGGACAGCGGCCCGGTGGCGGAGACCAGTACGTCCGCGGTGAGGTCGCCGCCGGTCGCGGACACCTCCCAGTACAGTTCCTCGCTGTTCCAACGGGCGCCGGTGACTTCGGAGTTGAACCGGATGTGCGGGCGCAGCCGGAAGACGTCGGTGACATGCTCCAGGTAGGCGCGGATGTGCCGCTGGCCGGAGAAGGTGCGCGGCCAGTCCGGGTTGGGCGCGAAGGAGAAGGAGTAGAGGTGCGAGGGCACGTCGCAGGCGCAGCCGGGGTAGCTGTTGTCCCGCCAGGTACCGCCGACGGAGCCGGACCGCTCCAGGACGACGAAGTCGGTGATGCCCTCCCGGCGGAGCCGGACGGCGGCGCCCAGCCCGCCGAAGCCGCTCCCGATCACCGCCACCCTCACATGTCGACGTTCATGCCCGGCCATCCGGAGCCTCCCTCGGCGCGACTCTGCCAGTAACCACTGGCACGATGGGGAGAGTAGAGCAGAGGCGTACTCATGGGTAGGGGGTGCGCGAAAAGAGTTACCGGCGGTATCCACCGAGGCGGGCGTCCCGGCGCCGAGGGGTCGGCGGTGGCCTAGGCCGTGTCGTTTGGATCTCCGTGGAGGAAGGAGCGGGTCCTGGTACGTGCTCTCGGTGTGCCGGCCGGGCGCCCTCGTACTGGATGTACTTGGGTGTTCGGCCGGTGCAGCGAGAGTGCGTGCCAGGGCCCGCGACGCCACGGAGATCCAAACGACACGGCCTAGTGCCACGGCAGGCAACGTTTGCCCGTGAAGAAGCGGCGTCCGGTGCGTGCTCTCGGCGTGCCGGCCGGAAGTCCTCGTACTGGACGTACTTGGGCTTTCGGCTGGTGCGGCGAGTGGGGGCACCTCCCAGCGGTAGCTGGGGGAGCGTGCCGGGCGTCGCGACGGGGCGAACGTTGCCTGCCGCGGCACTAGGGTGGCGCCCATGCGGCCCCGCGCCCGCCGGGCCGGGCGAGGAGAAGGGGGCCGGGGTGCGCGAGTACCGGATGGAGGAGCTGGCCGCGGAGGCCGGCATCACCGTGCGCACACTGCGCTTCTACCGGGAACGCAAACTGATCCCCCCGCCCCGCCGCGAGGGCCGCATCGCCTGGTACGACGAGCGCCATCTGGCCCGGCTGCGCACCATCTCCGCACTGCTGGAACGCGGCCACACCCTGAGCGGCATCTCCGAACTGGCGGAGGCCTTCGACCACGGCCGCGGCGTCGGCGAGGTCCTCGGCCTCGGCACCCCCACCGAGGAGATCCCGGTCCGCCTCTCCCCCGAGGAACTGGCCGACCACTTCGCCGGCCAGGTCACCCCGGAGAATCTCGCCGCCGCGATGGCCCTGGGCTATGTCGGCACCGACGGCGAGGAGTTCGTCCACGTCAGCCGCCGGCTCCTGGACGTGTCCACGGCACTGGTACGGGAGGGCGTGCCACTGGCCGCCGTACTGGAGGCGGGTCGCAAGGTGCGCGAGCACGCGGACGCGCTGGCCGGGATCTTCACCGAACTGATCGTCACCCACGCCGACACGGCCGACCCGCAGCGGCTGCGCCCCCTGGCCAAGAGCGTGGTCGAGGCGGAGCTGTCCCTGGCGATGGACCGCCGGATGACCGCCGGACCCACCTGACGGACAGCGGGACCGGCAAATCCGGCGGCGTCAGACCCCGTAGACCACCGTCACCGGCGCATGGTCGGACCAGCGCAGATCATGGCTCTCGGCCCGCTCCACCCGCCCCTTGACCGCACGCGCCGCCAGTCCCGGCGTCGCCACGTGGTAGTCGATACGCCAGCCCGTGTCGTTGTCGAAGGCCCGGCCGCGGTAGGACCACCAGGAGTAGGGGCCCTCGGTGTCCCGGTGCAGGGTGCGCATCACATCGACATAGCCGGCGGTGCCGCCGCCCTGCCCGTCGCGGCCGAACACCTCGTCCAGCCAGGCGCGTTCCTCGGGCAGGAAGCCGGCGTTCTTCCGGTTGGCGCGCCAGTTCCTCAGATCCGCCTCGCGGTGCGCGATGTTCCAGTCACCGCACACCAGCACCTCGCGCCCACCCGCCGCGGCCCGCTCCCGCAGCTCCTTCAGATACGGCAGGAACCCCCCCATGAAGCGCACCTTCTGCTCCTGCCGCTCCGTACCGACCTCACCGGACGGCAGATAGAGGCTGGCCACCGTCACCCCCGGCAGGTCTGCCTCCGCATAGCGCCCGCCGCCGTCGAACTCGGCGGACCCGAAACCGATCCGCACCTCGTCCGGCTCCCGGCGGGTGTACAGGGAGACACCGGCGCGCCCCTTGTCCGCCGCCGGAGCGTGCACCGTGTACCAGCCCTCGGGGGTGCGCACCTCCTCGGGCAACTGCTGCGGCTCGGCCCTGACCTCCTGAAGGCAGAGCACATCGGCCGGCCCCGCGCCGAGCCACTCGCCGAAGCCCTTCTTGGCGGCCGCGCGCAGCCCGTTGACGTTGACACTGGAGACGGTGAGCATCCCGGCACGATACCGGCCGGGATGAGACGTATATCGCCTACCCCCAAGGCCACGCATAGAAGTACGATACTTCGCATGATTATCCGCCCTCGCCCTTTCGACCACCCCGACGCCACCAAGCTCAACGACCGCGTCCAGCTCGAATACGACGAGCGCTACGGCGACGGCGGCGACATCACCCCCCTCGACCCCGCCATGTTCGAACCACCGCGGGGCCTGTACCTCCTCGGCTACGACGAGGCCGGCACCCCCGTCGCCACCGGCGGCTGGCGCAGCCAGGACCAGAACGAGGAGGGCTACACCGACGGCGACGCGGAGATCAAGCGCATGTATGTGGTGCCGGAGGCCCGCGGCCGCGGCCTGTCCCGGCGGATCCTGGCCGCACTGGAGGCCGACGCACGCGCCGCCGGCCGCCTCCGCATGGTCCTGGAGACCGGCACCAAGCAGCCCGAGGCCATCGCCCTCTACCTGTCCAGCGGCTACCGGCCCTGCCCCCGCTTCGGCCACTACCGCTTCGACGAACTCTCCCGCTGCTACGCCAAGTCCCTTGTGTCACTGGGTAGTTGACTGCCCATCAGTTCTGGAAACCCGAGCGGAAGAGCACACACCGCAACGCCCTGAGCGACATCACTCCAGGCGCGACGGACGACGAGGCCATTCGCCTGCCGGATTCGCCCCAGCGGCTTCATGACGCGTACGGCGCAGGAGTGGCCGGAGACGAACGGCGTTACGCCCCGATCCCTTTTGCGTATTTCTACGGTGTCTGCCCAATCCGGGGCAAAGCACCGAAGGAGACCACATGAGGAACGTCCAGAAGATTGCAGCGGTGGCCGCGGCCACCTGCGGCATCCTCTTCGCCGGCATCGGCGCGGCCAACGCCGACGCCCGTACCGGAGGGGACAACGGCAAGGGAGACAACATCCCCGTGCTCAGCAACTTCAAGCAGCTTCAGTGGGACGACTCGCCCTTCTGCGGAATCCAGGTCAAGACCAAGGACAGCGCGCAGAAGACGTCCTGCCCGGTAGTGCACAACGAGGGCAGCACCAAGAGCCCCGTCTACATCCTCACCGTCGGGGACTGATCCTTCACAGCAGTCCGACGGTTCGCCCGTCGGACCGCCTTTTGACTTGCGGGGGCGCTGCTTCGGCGGCTCGCTGCTCACCGCCCTCGACGCAGTTGCCGTAGCCCGCTGCCGTACGACATGCCGAAGCCCCTACCGGTGACCACCGGCAGGGGCTTCGAGCTGCGTGGACCTGTGGGGATTTGAACCCCAGACCCCCTCGATGCGAACGAGGTGCGCTACCAGACTGCGCCACAGGCCCTTGCAACGAGTGAAACTCTAGCATCCCCGCGACAGTGCTCAAAAATCCCTTACGGGCCCTCCGGCGACGGCCGCCGCGCCCGTTCCCGGCTGGTCAGACGGGGAACGGGCGCGGCGGGTGGCGGGGCGTCAGCGGCGGGCGGTCACTCATTGGCGGCGCGGGGCCGCTCGCCGTCCTCGTACTGGTCGAACAGCGGGGTGCGGCCGCGCTCGCGGGAGCGGCGGGCGGAGGCGGCCCGACGGGCACCACCGCGCTCCTCCGCAGCCGGGTCCGCCGCACCTTCGGGGCGGGAGCGGTCGCCCTCAGCGTCCGGAGCATCTGCCCCGCTCGCCGTCGACTCGGGCTTGCCGGTGCCCGAACTGCCGTTGCGGTGCGGGCCGTTGGGGCTCGCGGTGCCGGGCTCGGCGGTGTCGGGGCGGGGGGCGCCGACGGTGGAGGAGCGGGCCGAGCTCCAGGTGTCGGGGGCGCCCAGATCGATCCCGTCACCGGCGCGCGGGGCGACGGGCGCGGTCACATAGGTGGGCAGCGGCACCGGCACGGGCTCCCAGCTCGCCCCGGTGCCCGGGCTCTGCCGGCGCTCGCGCTGCTGGTCCACCCACTCCGCGTGGTCGGTCTGCTCGACCAGGGCGCGGCGGTCCGCGGCGAGCGCCGCGAGCTGGGTGTCGCTCTCCGGCTCCGGACCCTCCTCGGCCTCGTCGGCGGCGGGTGCGGCGGGACGACGGCGCGGACGCCGGTCCCGCAGTTGCCGCGCCGCCACCTCGGCCCGCCGGCGGTCCATGGTGTACGCGAACCGCCGCTGCTCCTGCCGCCGCAGATGCACGATGTACGCGGTGAGCAGGGCGGCGGGCACGGCCGGCGCCCACAGGAAGGCGAGCCCGCCCACCGCGGCGACGACGGCACCCGCGGTGAAGGCGAGGAACAGGACGACGGTGGTACGGCGTCGGCGGGCCAGGACCCGGGAGCGGCGGGCGCGTGCCTCGGCCTCGGCCCGGCCCCGCGGCACCGGCCGGGCGGCCGCACTCTGCGGCTCACCGGCGGGACGGCGCTGAGCGGGAGGCTCCGCGGGGCGGCGCTCGGCGGGGGGCTGCTCCGCGGGGCGGTTCCCGGCGGGCTGCTCGGGGGCGGCGGGGCGGTGCCCGGTCCTGGCCGGAGGCACGGCGAAGGCCCGGACGTCCACCGAGTCGGTGACCGGTTCCGGGTCGTGCTCGTCCTCCTCGGCCGAGCGCGTCTGCAGGTCCTTGGCGTACCGGCGCTCCATCCCGGCGCGTCCGGACAGAAGCCGGATGGCCGTACTGAAGCGTTCCGTCGGACGGGCTTCGTTCAGCTCGTCCTGCCTACGGAGCCACATCGGCACCAAGTAGGCGGCCCAGGCCCCGACGATGACTGCGTAGATGAGGCCGCTGCTGCTCACGCCTCACACGGTAGAGGGGTTTGCGTGAGGCCATCTGCCAATTGGGCCGGTGTGTCGCACGATCTGGCTGATATTCCGAACATTTTTTGTGACAGATGCGATCAGCGGACCGTCAAGTGCGGCGAATTCCCCCACGGAGCCGGTCCGATGACACCTTTTTCGAACATATATTTCGAACACTTATTTTATTCATGGCTGGTGCGGTCGCGTTTGCGGCGCCAGCGGGACAGCATCCCCTCCGGGACCTCCTCGGCGGTGAGCGCGAAGACCAGGTGGTCGCGCCAGGCGCCGTCGATATGGAGATAACGAGGCCGCACGCCCTCCTCGCGGAATCCGAGTTTCTCCACCACCCGCCGGCTGGGGGCGTTCTCGGGACGAATACAGACCTCGATCCGGTGCAGCCCGACGGTACGGAAGCAGTGGTCCACGGTGAGGGCCACCGCGGTCGGCATCACCCCCCGGCCGGCCACCCCGCGGTCGACCCAGTAACCGATATGGCCCGAGCACATCGAGCCCCAGGTGATCCCCGCCACCGTCAACTGCCCTACCAACTGGCCCCGGTACTCGATGACGAACGGCAGCATCCGCCCGGCGTGCGCCTCGGACCGCAGATGGCGCACCATCTGCCGGAAGGTGGGCCGGTGGGTGACGGGACCGCTGGGCGTGGGCGGCGGAATGGTGGCTTCCCAGGGGCGCAGCCAGTCCCGGTTGCGCTGGTTGATCTCCCGCCAGGCCCGCTGGTCGCGCAGCTTTATGGGGCGCAGGACGATGTCGCCCTCCGCCAGTACGACCGGCCATCTCGCGCCGTTCAGTGGGCACCTCCGCCCGGAGCCGGGTGGTCGCCGCCGCGGAGCTGGTCGACCGCGTGCGGCAGCACCTGCGCCAGCACGGCGAGCCCGTCCCGTACCCCGCCGGTGGAGCCCGGCAGGTTCACCACCAGGGTGCGCCGGGCGACTCCGGCGAGGCCCCGGGAGAGGTCGGCGGACGGCACCTGCTGCCGGCCGCGGGCGCGGATCGCCTCGGCGATTCCGGGGACCTCCCGGTCGATGACGGCGCGGGTGGCCTCGGGGGTGCGGTCGGTGGGCGAGATGCCGGTGCCGCCGGTGGTGAGGACGACGTCGTAACCGGCGGCGGCGGCGCGGCGCAGTGCCGCTTCGACGGGGTCGCCGTCGGGGACCACCTCGGGTCCGTCGACGGTGAAGCCCAGGGAGCGGAGCCCGTCGGCGACCAGGGGGCCGCCGCGGTCCTGGTAGACCCCGGCGGCGGCCCGGTTGGAGGCGGTGACCACCAGGGCCCGCGGGGGTTGCGCCGAACTGCCGTGTGCGGTGGGGGTGTTGGGCGTGGTGCCGGTGTCCGGGCGGTCGGGGCTCATCGGGTGGGCTCCTGCCGGGTCCAGTGGCCGGACTTGCCACCGGTCTTCTCCTCGACGCGGACATCGGTGATGACGGCGCCCTTGTCCACGGCCTTGACCATGTCGACCACGGCGAGCGCGGCGACGGAGACCGCGGTGAGGGCCTCCATCTCCACTCCGGTGCGGTCGGTGGTGCGGACCGCGGCGCGGATCTCGACGGCGTCGTCGGTGACGGAGAGGTCGAGGGTGACGCCGGAGAGGGCGAGGGGGTGGCAGAGGGGGATGAGGTCGGGGGTGCGTTTGGCGCCCATGATACCGGCGATCCGGGCGGTGGCCAGTGCGTCGCCCTTGGGCAGGCCCTCGCCGTCCTCGCCGCGCAGCAGGGCCACCACTCGGGGCGCGACGAGGACGCGGCCGCTGGCGCGGGCGGTGCGGGCGGTGACGTCCTTGGCGGAGACGTCGACCATGCGGGCGGCGCCGGCCTCGTCGAGGTGGGTGAGCCGCTGCCCGGCGGACGTCCCGGGGTGCTGCGCTTCGGGTGGGGTGCCCGCAGCGGTGTGCGGGTGGTGCTGCTGCGGTCCGGGGTTCTCCCCCCGGGGATTCGCGGTCATGGTGTGCGCTCCCGGTCCTGGCCGGCCCGCGGGCGGTGCGGCGCACGGGGGCCTGTGTGCGCGACACGGTACCGCGCGCGAGTACGGGGCCGCCGTGCGGATCAGCGCAGCAGCACCACCTCCACTTCGGTACCGGGTGTCACGGTGGTGGTGTCCTCCGCGACGGTGATCAGTGCGTCGGCCTGGGCCA
Organism: Streptomyces sp. NPDC058045; assembly: GCF_042885635.1. Taxonomy (NCBI): domain Bacteria; kingdom Bacillati; phylum Actinomycetota; class Actinomycetes; order Kitasatosporales; family Streptomycetaceae; genus Streptomyces; species Streptomyces sp. NPDC058045. Next base: position 105,233 of record NZ_JBHVRR010000010.1, read on the forward strand.
GGGCGGCGACCAGATGCGATCCGGCGCCGCCGACGGGCCGTACCGTGCCGTGCTCCTGGTCGTGGACGGCTCGCAGGAACTGCCGGCGGCCGGCCGGGGAGCGAAGTGGTACCGAGCTGGTCAACTCGGCCCGGACGGTGGGCCGTTGGATGTCGGGGAGGCCCATCATGGTGCGGATGGCGGGCCGTACGAACAGTTCGAAGGAGACGTAGGAGGAGACCGGGTTGCCCGGGAGGGCGAGGAGGGGGGTGTGGTCGGGGCCGATGGAGCCGAAGCCCTGGGGCTTGCCGGGCTGCATGGCGAGCTTGCGGAAGTCGATGCCGCTGCCCGCCTCGTCCTCGTCGCCGATGTGCGCGAGGGCTTCCTTGACCACGTCGTAGGCACCGACGCTGACGCCGCCGGTGGTCACCATGAGGTCGGCGCGCACGAGTTGGTCCTCGATGGTGGCGCGCAGGGTGTCCGCGTCGTCGGTGACTCCGCCGACGCGGTAGGCGATGGCGCCGGCCTCGCGGGCGGCGGCGGTCAGCGCGAAGCTGTTCGAGTCGTAGATCTGGCCGGTGGCCAACTCCTCGCCGGGCGGGACGAGTTCGCTGCCGGTGGAGACGACCACCACCCGCGGTCTGGGCCGGACCTTGACGGTGGGGCGGCCGATGGAGGCGAGTAGGCCGAGCTGCGGCGGGCCGAGCACGGTCCCCGCGGACAGGGCGCGGTCCCCCGCCTGGACGTCGCTGCCGCGGCGGCGGACATGGGCTCCGGCCTCGGCCGGCCGGTACACCCGGACCTCGCCGCCGGCGTGTTCGGGGGCGGCGGCGTGGGCGCGCATCGCGGAGACGGGGCCGCCGCCGAGGCCGCCGTCGGTCCACTCCACCGGAACCACGGCCTCCGCGCCGGGCGGCAGGGGGGCGCCGGTCATGATGCGGGCGGCCTGCCCGGGGCCGACGGTGGGTTGCTCGGCCTGGCCGGCGGCGACGTCTCCGATGACGTCGAGCACGGCGGGGAACTCCTCGCCGGCGCCCGTGACATCGGCGGCGCGGACCGCGTAGCCGTCCATGGAGCTGTTGTCGAAGGGGGGCAGGGAGAGCGGTACCGAGATGTCCTCGACCAGGACGCAGCCCTGGGCGTCGAGCAGTTGGAGCTCGATGGGGTCGAGGGGGCGGACGGTGGCGAGGATGTCCTCCAGGTGCTCGTCCACCGACCAGAGGCCGTCCGCGCCGGTGGGGTGCTCGGTGGTGCTGCTGGTCACGGTGCCTGCATCTCCTCGGTGACATAGCGGCGGAGCCAGGCGCGGAACTCCGGGCCCAGGTCCTCACGTTCGCACGCGAGTCTGACAATGGCACGTAGATAGTCGCCGCGGTCCCCGGTGTCGTAGCGGCGGCCCTTGAAGACGACGCCGTGCACCGGGCCGCCTTCCCCGCTGCCGGTGACCAACTGCTGGAGGGCGTCGGTGATCTGGATCTCGCCGCCGCGGCCCGGCTCGGTGCGGCGCAGCACATCGAAGATGCCGGGGTCGAGGACGTAGCGGCCGATGACGGCGAAGTTGCTGGGGGCGTCGGCCTGTTCGGGTTTCTCGACGAGGCCGGTGACGCGGACCACGTCGCTCTCGCCGATGGCGTCGACGGCGGCGCAGCCGTAGAGGTGGATCTGGTCGGGCTCGACCTCCATGAGGGCGATGACGCTGCCACCGTGCTGCTCCTGCACCTCGACCATGCGGGCGAGGAGGGGGTCGCGGGGGTCGATGAGGTCGTCGCCGAGGAGGACGGCGAACGGCTCGCGGCCGACGTGCGGAGCGGCGCACAGCACGGCGTGGCCGAGGCCGCGGGGGTCGCCCTGGCGCACGTAGTGCATGGTGGCGAGGTCGCTGGACTCCTGGACCTTGGCGAGCCGGTTCTGGTCGCCCTTCTTGCTGAGGGCCTCCTCCAGCTCGTAGTTGCGGTCGAAGTGGTCTTCCAGGGGGCGCTTGTTGCGGCCGGTGATCATGAGGACGTCGTCAAGCCCCGCGGCCACCGCCTCCTCGACCACGTACTGGATGGCCGGCTTGTCGACGACCGGCAGCATCTCCTTCGGGGTGGCCTTGGTGGCCGGCAGGAAGCGCGTGCCGAGGCCTGCGGCGGGGATCACGGCCTTGCTGATCCTGGGGAGCGACTCAGTCATGCCGGTCACCCTAGCCGGAGACTTTGCACGGGATCCTGACGGCTGTGGATAGTTAATTGTCATATGAGCGGTTTCTGAGTTCCCTGTGGATATCTCGGTGCGGGCTGTGCGGCGTGGCAAGCTCGGTCGAGGACGTCGCGGATGCGGCGGATGCCGTGGTCATGCGGCTGCCGGCAGGGTGGTGCGGTCGAGGAGGGGCGATGGTGCAGGGCGGTGCTTTCGGGGACCCGGCAGGTATGGAGCATCCCGAGCCTGACAAGCGGACGTTGCGGCGCCGGTTCCTCTCGGTGAGAAACCGGTGCACGGAGGATGACGTGCGGGCAGCCGCGGAGGTTGTGGCCCGACAGGCCCTGGATCTACCGGAGTTGGCGGCCGCGGGCACCGTCGCCGCCTATGTGTCGGTGGGTTCGGAGCCCGGCACCGGCCCGCTGCTGGACGCGCTGTACGCACGCGGGGTGCGGGTGCTGCTGCCGGTGCTGCTGCCCGACAACGACCTGGACTGGGCGCCGTACGAGGGTCCCGGTTCCCTGGTCCCGGTGCGGCGGCCGGGGCTGATGGAGTTGCTGGAGCCGGCGGGCGGGCGGCTGGGTCCTGCGGCGGTGCTGGCCGCGGACGCGGTGCTGCTGCCGGGCCTCGCGGTGGACGCGCACGGCACCCGGCTGGGCCGCGGCGGCGGCTCCTACGACCGGGTGCTGGCGCGGCTGGCGGCGGCGGGCACCGGGCCGGCGCTGGTGGTGCTGCTGTACGACGCGGAGGTGGTGGAGCGGCTGCCCGCCGAGGCGCACGACCGGCCGGTGGACGCGGTGGTGACCCCGGGCGGCGTCCACCGCTTCCCCGAGGCCCGGCGAAGACCGCCGCGCTGAAGCACCCCGGTACGCGTCCGCCCCCGCACCGGCGGGCGGTACGGGGGCGGACGGCGGGGCGGCGCGGTCAGGGCCGCAGCGACAGGGTGTCCTCGGTGTCGTGGTCGACGGACTTGGGCGAGTAGGCCCAGCCGAGGAGTTCACCGTTGACCCATTTCTCGGTCTGGTCGGTGTAATGCGAGCTGTAGGCATGGCCGGAGGCACCGGTGAGGTTGATCCACTTCGACTTGTCGAAGTCGGCGAGGTTGACCACCATCCGCATCGACGGCACCCAGACCACCGAGTAGCCGCCAGCCGCGTTCCAGCCGGTGGCGTCGACGGCCGCCTCACCGCCGCCGAGGTTCCACGGGCCGCGGTTCAGGGCGTACCGGAGGACGCCGGGGCCGGCGGTGCCGAGGGTCTGGTTCTTCAGCATCAGGCGGTGCAGGCGGCCCCAGTTCCAGGTGTCGATGTCCTTGCCGAGCTTGGCGGTCAGCTCCCAGCGGGCGTCGTCCATGGCGCGGGCGAAGAGCTGGTCGCGGGTCTGGCCGGCTTTCTGGGTGCGCGTCTTGGGCGTCTGCCACCAGGAGTTGCCCTCGTCGTCCACGATCTTGCGGACGACCTCGAACCAGCGGTCGCCGCCGTCCGGCTGCGCCGAGTCCGGGGAGCGCTGGCCGCACTCGCGGACCTTGCGGTCCTCGTCGACGGGCCCGGTGGAGTCGGCCGGTTCGACGTTGAGGCACTGGCCCTCGACGCGCAGCTCCTTGGGGAGTTTGTTGCCGAAGGCGAGCTTGAGGATGTTGCGCCAGACGGAGTTGAAGTAGGCGGCGGCCGCCGAGTCCGGGTTCTGGGTGTAGTCCCAGCCCTCCAGGAGCTTCTGCGCCTCACGGACGTAGGGGTCGGAGATGTCGATCTTCAGCAGCTTGGGCACCAGCAGCTTGGCGATCTCGCTGCTGTTGTCCATCTGCATGGTCCGCATGTCCTCGGTGGACACCTTCCCGCCGCCCTCGATCTTGGACTTGATGAGGTCCTCGATGCGCTGGCTGCGGCTGCCGTAGCCCCAGTCGGAGGTGAGGGCGTAGGGGTACTTGCCGGGGTCCACGACGGCCTGGTTGGCGGTCACGATGTAGCCGCGCTTCGGGTTGTACTCCCAGGGCAGCGCGGACTGCGGAATGTAGCCGGTCCAGCGGTACTTGGGGTTCCAGCCGGGGGCGGGCAGGGAGCCGTCGTCGCCTTTGGCGCGGATGGGGATGCGGCCGGGGGCCTGGTAGCCGATGTTGCCCTTGGTGTCGGCGTAGACCAGGTTCTGCGAGGGGACCTCGAAGGCGGCGGCGGCCTTGCGGAACTGCGGCCAGTCCTGCGCCTGGTCAAGGGCGAAGACGGCGTCCATGGTCCGGCCGGGGGTGAGTGCCGTCCAGCGCAGCGAGACGCCGTAGCCGTCGCCGCGGTCGGGGGCGGCGGAGTCCACGGTGGCCTTCTTGCCGACCTTGACGAGTTCGTCGCTGCGGTCGGACAGCAGCGGCCGCCCGTCCTGGGTCTGGCGCACGGTGATGGTGCGGTCCTTGCCGCCGGCGACCTTGATGGTCTCCTTACGGGTCTTGAACGGCAGCACCTTGCCGTCGTACTGGTAGCCGCCGCCGGTGAACTTCTCCAGGTAGAGGTCGCTGACATCGGCGCCGAGGTTGGTGAAGCCCCAGGCGACGGACTGGTTGTGGCCGATGACCACACCGGGCATACCGGAGAAGGTGTAACCGCTCACGTCATAGCGGCAGTCGGGGGTGATGCTGCGGCAGTGCAGGCCCATCTGGTACCAGATCGACGGGAGTTGGGGCGCCAGGTGCGGATCGTTGGCGAGGAGCGGCTTGCCGGTGATGGTGTGCTTCCCAGACACCACCCACGAGTTGGAGCCGATGCCGCTGCCGCTCGGCCCGAGGATGGCCGGCACCTGGTCCAACGCGTCGGCCACGCCCGCCAGTTGGCTCTGCATCCCGGGGACGGTGGCACCGCCCGCGACGCCGGTGCCGGCCGCGCCGCCCGTGCCGCGGGTGGCGGTGTCCCGGCCGGAGCCGCCGGTCCAGGAGCGGGTGGCCTGCTCGTAGGCGCCCTCGCGCACGATGGGCCGGTGCTGGGCGGTGGGGTAGTCCGGGTAGAGGTCCTTGATCTGGGAGGGGCCGAGGCGGCTGGTGAGCAGCGAGCGGTCGATCTCCTCCTGCATGTTGCCGCGCAGGTCCCAGGCCATCGCCTTCAGCCAGGACACCGAGTCGACCGGGGTCCACCGGCCCGGCTTGTAGTCGTTGGTGAAGCCGAGGGCGGCGTACTCGACGGAGAGGTCCGCGCCGTCCTTCCCGGCCAGGTAGGCGTTGACGCCGTTGCTGTAGGCCCGCAGGTACTTCTTGGTCGCGGGTGCCAGCTTGCTGTCGTACTCCTCCTGCGCGACGTGGCGCCAGCCGAGGGTGCGCAGATACTCGTCGGTCTTGACCTGGCTCTTGCCGAACATCTCGGAGAGCTGCCCGGCGGTGGTGTGCCGGCGTACGTCCATCTCCCAGAACCTGTCCTGGGCCTGGACGTAGCCTTGCGCCATGAACAGGTCCTCGTCGGACGAGGCGTAGATCTGCGGGATGCCGTGGCTGTCGCGTTTGACGTCCACCGGCCCGGAGAGGCCGTCGAGTCGCACGGACCCCTTCGTCTGCGGCAGGGAGGCACGGACCGTGGCCACACTCCAGTACGAGCCGAAGCCGACGCCCGCGACCACGGCCAGGACCAGGACGATCACGAGGAGGCGCCCGCGGCGCCCCTTCTTCCGGCCGGACTTACCGGACGTCTGACCGGAAGATTCGGTGGTGGTGGAGGGCATCGCTGTCCTTGCTGTCCTTCGCTGGCGGCAGAGCGGTGACTGGGCGCGGTGGAACGCTGGAGCAACCATAGGCCGAGGAGTTGCGAGCCCTGGACGCGGCTATGGATCTGGTGACCGCCACCGCCCACCGCATCGGCGCCGACTCCTGCCGGGCGAGGCAGGTCAGCGGCCGCAGACGGTACCCCCGGGCAGAAGAAGTAGTTGAATACCCAAAGGGGCGTCAAGAAAGCGTTAACGATTAGGTAAGGTAACAAAGTAACTTGGTGCGCGGGGCCACCGGAGGCGCCGGCACACCAGCTCGGGAGAAAGGGAGCGGCCGCTGACTGTCCACCACCTCAACCAGCTTCTCTTCGTGTGCGCGATCGTGCTGCTCGTCGCTGTGGCAGCGGTCCGGCTCTCGTCGCGCAGCGGCCTGCCCAGCCTGCTGATCTACCTCGGTATCGGCATCGCCATGGGCCAGGACGGCTTCGGCCATGTCTCCTTCTCCAACGCCGAGTTGACGCAGGTCATCGGCTACGCCGCGCTCGTCGTGATCCTCGCCGAAGGTGGCCTCGGCACCAAGTGGAAGGAGATCAGGCCCGCGCTGCCCGCCGCCGCGGCGCTCTCCCTAGTCGGGGTCGCGGTCAGCGTCGGCGTCACCGCGGCCGGCGCCCACTATCTCGTCGGGCTGGACTGGCGGCCCGCCCTGATCATCGGCGCCGTGGTCTCCTCCACCGACGCTGCCGCCGTGTTCTCCGTCCTGCGCAAGGTGCCCCTGCCGAAGCGGATCACCGGGGTCCTGGAAGCGGAGTCCGGCTTCAACGACGCACCCGTCGTCATCCTCGTCGTCGCCTTCTCCACCGCGGGCCCCGTCGAGCACTGGTACGTGCTGCTCGGCGAGATCGCCCTGGAACTGGCGATCGGCGCGGCCATCGGCCTCACCGTGGGCTGGCTCGGCGCCTTCGGGATGCGGCGCGTGGCACTGCCCGCCTCCGGCCTCTACCCGATCGCCGTCATGGCCATCGCCGTCGCCGCTTACGCCGCGGGCGCCCTCGCCCACGGCAGCGGCTTCCTCGCCGTGTACCTGGCCGCGGTGATCCTCGGCAACGCCAAACTGCCCCACTTCCCGGCCACCCACGGCTTCGCCGAAGGTCTCGGCTGGATCGCGCAGATCGGCATGTTCGTCCTGCTGGGACTGCTCGTCACCCCGCACGACCTGCTCAACGACGCGCTGCCCGCGGTGATCATCGGGCTGGTACTGACCATGGTCGCCCGGCCGCTGGAAGTCGTGGTGAGCCTGATGCCGTTCCGGATGCCGTGGCAGGAGAAGGCCCTCATGTCCTGGGCCGGACTGCGCGGCGCGGTGCCCATCATCCTCGCCACCATCCCCATGGTGAACGGCGTCGAGGACAGCACCCGCATCTTCAACATCGTCTTCGTGCTGGTCGTCGTCTACACCCTGATCCAGGGCCCCACCCTGCCCTGGCTCGCCCGCAAGCTGAACCTCGGCGACCAGGCCGGCGCCGCCGACCTCGGCATCGAGTCCGCACCGCTGGAACACCTCCGCGGCCATCTGCTGTCCGTCGCAGTCACCGCAGGCTCCCGGCTCAGCGGCGTCGAGATCAGCGAACTGCGGCTGCCGACCGGCTCCGCCGTCACCCTCGTCGTCCGCGACGGCGACTCCTTCGTACCGCTGCCCACCACCCTCCTCCGCAGCGGCGACGAACTCCTCGTCGTCGCCACCGACCGGGTACGCGACACCGCCGAAGCCCGACTCCGCGCCGTCGACCAGGGCGGCAAACTCGCCGGCTGGCTCGGCACACCGGACACCGAACCGGTGGGCGCGGTCGCGGGTGCGGGTGCGGGTGCGGTCTCGCGGGGCGCCCGCAGCGGGGGACGCGGGCCGGGTGCGGCCGGCGCCAAGGCCAAGTCCGGGGCTGGGGCCGGGCTTCGGCGTCTGCTGCTGGGCGGGCCGGGCGGTACCGGCGATCCCACCAAGCGGGGCGCCAAGAACGGCGACGGCACCACGGGCCGCACCGGCGGAACGAACGGCCTCGGCCGATCCAACGCGACGGCGGGGGCCGCGAACGGAGTCGGCGGCTCCGGCGGAATTAGCGGTGCTGGCGGAGTCAGTGGTTCCGAGGGAACGCCCGGTGAGGCCACGGACCCGTCCGGGACGCCGGGGGCCTCCGACGCCTCGGGGACTTCCGGTACTTCCGGCTCGGCGGGAGGCCGTCGGAGCTGAGCCGGAGAACGGCGAAGCGAAGGAGCGGCCGAGCGGAGGGTGCGAAGCAGGGGGCGGCATGACCGGCCCCGCCTCGCACCCTCTGCCATCACCGGCCCAGCACAGTCGCCCCCGGCCTTCGCGCAGTCCCGCACTCCCGGATCAATGTAAGATGCAGCCAACACGCGTACTCTGCTCGACCACCTCTGCCTGACGCAGAGCTGGCGCGACCGTATGGCGGCCGCGACGTCCTCACCGTGGACAGTCCGGTATCTACCGCAACCCCGCGCAAGAGGACAGCTCTCGGTGCCCCCGCACGGGCGCGCCACCAGGCGGCAGAAAGGCACGGGCCGTGGAATCCACGGTCACCTCGACATCCGCCCACTCCGAGGGCCCCGGCTCCGACCCGACCCGGCGCACCGAACAGCGGCCCGGCTACGGGCAGTTGCTGCGCACCCGCGGCGCCTGGACGTTCCTGCTTCCCGGCTTCGCCGCCCGCCAGCCGTTCGCCATGCTCATCATCTCCATCGTGCTCCTGGTGCAGCACACCACCGGCTCGTACGGGGCGGCGGGCGCCGTGTCCGCGGTGACCGGTGTGTCCATGGCGCTCTGCGCACCCCTCGGCGGCAAACTCGCCGACCGGTACGGCCAGCGCGCCGTACTGGTGCCCGGGGTCCTGCTGCACTCCGCGGCCGCCCTCACCCTCACCGTCCTCGCCCTGTCCGGCGCCCCGCTGTGGGCGCTGTTCGTCGCGGCTGTACCCACCGGGGCCTCCGTCCCGCAGATCGGCCCCATGGTGCGGGCCCGCTGGAGCGTCGTACTGCGGGACTCCCCGCTGATGACGACGGCCGCCGCCTTCGAGTCCGTCACCGACGAACTCGCCTTCGTCTTCGGCCCGCTCATCGCCACCGCCCTGTGCACCGGCATCGCCCCGCAGGCCGGACTGCTCACCGAAGCCGGTCTGACCCTCTTCGGCGGACTGCTCTTCGCCGCGCAGAAGGCAACCCAGCCGCGCCCCTCGCGCGACGGGCGCGGCGGAAGCGGCACCGAGCACCCCTCGGCGCTGCGGGTACCGGGCGTGCGGGTCCTGGCAGTCACCTTCTTCGGCATCGGCACCGTCTTCGGCGGGATGCAGGTGTCCCTCGCCGCCTTCACCGAGTCCCTCGGCGAACCGGGCCTCACCGGCGTCCTCTACGGCGTCTTCGCCACCGGCAACATGCTCTCCGGCCTCGCATACGGCGCCATCGCCTGGAAGTCCGCACCCCAGCACCGCCTCCTCGCCTCCTACGTGGCGCTCGCCGTGACCGCCTCCGGCCTGTGGGCGGCCCAGTCCACGCTGGTACTGGCCGGACTCGGGCTGCTCGTCGGCATGTGCGTCGCCCCGACTCTGGTCACCGGCTACACCCTGGTCGAGCACCTGGTCGCCGCCACCTCACGCACCGAGGCGTTCACCCTGCTCACCGGGGCCGTCGCACTCGGGCAGGCGGTCGCCGTCACCGCAGCGGGACAGGTGGAGGACCACTTCCGCACCGGCACCGGGTTCCTGGTGCCGCTGGCCGGTACCACCCTGGCGCTGCTGACGTTGGTCGCCCTCCGCTCCCGCCTGGTCCCACCGGCCCGTGAACGCGCCGTGGCGCGTGGCGTCGGTCACCGCCAAAGCGTGGCGGTGGACTGATCCCACGGAATACGTCACTATGGACCGTCGTTAGCACTCAACAGGTGAGAGTGCCAGGAGGAAGCAAGTGCCGACCTATCAGTACCAGTGCACCGAATGCGGCGAGGGCCTTGAGGCGGTGCAGAAGTTCACCGACGACGCCCTCACCGAGTGCCCCAGTTGCAAGGGACGCCTGAAGAAGGTGTTCTCCGCGGTCGGCATCGTCTTCAAGGGCTCCGGCTTCTACCGCAACGACAGCCGCAGCTCCTCGTCGAGCAGCGCCCCGTCGTCCACGTCGAAGTCCTCCGGTTCGGACAGCTCGTCCGGCGGCTCCTCCGACTCGAAGACCACCACCTCGACGCCCTCTTCCACGTCGACGTCATCGTCGTCTTCCTCCTCCTCTTCTTCTTCGTCTTCTTCGTCGTCCTCGTCTTCGTCCGGGACGTCCAGCAGTTCCTCAGCGGCCTGACCCCGACCGGCCCCGCGGCCCCTTGAACCGCGGCGTCCGGCCCGCGTCCGGCACCGGACCCTGCCGTCCCCGACGGCGGGGTCCTCGCTCTTCTCCGGCCCGGATACTGTGCTGGCCATGGCGAACAAGGCGAACACCCCGCAGGACGGACCCCAGGCCGAGATCGGCGTCATCGGCGGATCCGGTTTCTACTCCTTCCTCGACGACGTCACCGAGGTCCGCGTCGACACCCCGTACGGCGCGCCCAGCGACACTCTGTTCCTCGGCGACATCGCGGGCCGTCGAGTCGCCTTCCTGCCCCGCCACGGCCGCGGCCACCATCTGCCGCCGCACCGCATCAACTACCGCGCCAACCTGTGGGCCCTGCGCTCCGTCGGCGCACGCCAGGTGCTCGGCCCCTGCGCCGTGGGCGGCCTGCGCCCCGAGTACGGCCCCGGCACCCTGCTCGTCCCGGACCAGATGGTGGACCGCACCAAGTCCCGTGACCAGACCTACTTCGACGGGCAGCCCACCTCCGCGGGCACCCCGAACGTCGTCCATGTCTCCCTCGCCGACCCGTACTGCCCCACCGGCCGGAAGACCGCCCTGGACGCCGCCCGCCGCCACGACTGGGAAGCAGTCGACGGCGGCACTCTGGTCGTCGTCGAAGGCCCCCGCTTCTCGACCCGCGCCGAGTCCCGATGGCACGCCTCGCAAGGCTGGTCCGTCGTCGGGATGACCGGCCACCCCGAAGCCGCGCTCGCCCGCGAACTGGAGCTCTGCTACACCTCCCTCACTCTCGTCACCGACCTCGACGCGGGCGCCGAAACCGGGGAAGGCGTCTCCCACGAAGACGTCCTCGCCGTCTTCGCAGCCAATGTGGACCGGCTCCGCACCGTGCTCTTCGACGCAGTCGCCGCCCTCCCCCGCACCGAGGACCGCGACTGCCTCTGCACCACCGCACTGCACGGCGTGAAGCCGGGAATCACTCTTCCCTGAGCCGCCGACGCCCCGCAATCCCCGAAACCTCGAACTACCCCTACGGGTGAGGGAGTTATCCACAACCCGAGGTTCATCCACAGCCCGCAGCGGGCTACTGGAAAGCCGTGCAAGGTGAGGCCCGACAGCACATCGGCCCCTCACCCAGGCGGTTCCCATGTCCCAACTCCCCGACCAGCCCTACTCCCTCCCCTACGCACCCCGCACCACCAACCCCGCAACGCAGCCCACACCCCAAGCCCACCCGGGCCCGGCCTCCGGAACCCCCTGGCCCCCGGCCCCCACACCGTCCTGGGCCACGACCTCCACCCCGACCACCGCACCCCCACCTCCGCCACGAACCACCACCCCGCCTCCGGCACCCCCCGCCCACCCCACGCCGCGCCACCCGACCCCGCCACCCCCGGACACCCCGCCCACCCGCACCGTCCCCCACTTCGCGCCCGTCCGGGTACGCGGAGGCTCAGGCGGATCGGCCCGCCTCACCCGGCACCGGCGGCGCGCCCTCGCGGCCGGGATCGCCCTGACCACCGCCGCCCTGGTCGCCGCCGCCGGCCCGGACGCCCCGCACCCCCGCACCCAGGCCCCCGCCCCACCCGCACCCCCTGCCGAAGCCGCCCCCGCAGCCGCCCCGCACCCACCACCGCAAGGCCACGTACGGGCCCCGATCCGCGTCGCCGACGCCGAAACCGTGCGACTGCTGCACCCCGGGGACCGGGTCGACGTGGTCACGGCCGGGGACCCCACAGGCGGCGATACCACAGGGAAGGTCCTCGCCACCGGAGCCCGCGTGGTCAGCGCGGAGGACTCCTCGGGTGAAGACGGCGCGCTCATCGTGGTCGAGGCACCCCGCCCGACGGCCGCCCGCCTGGTCGCCGCCGGAGCCTCGTCCCGCCTGGCGGTGACCCTGTGGTAATCCTCACCAAATCGGCATCAAAAGCCACTATTCACCCTGGTCAACCTGGAAACATCTGGCTACCGGATCACTCGAAGGAGAACACCGATTGGACAGGCGGACATGACACTGCCGTAAGTTGCGGACCTGCAAACTCCAGTACCGGTCCACGCAACGAAGGGCGCTTTGGTGAGCCAGAACAACGCAACGGGCGAGAGCAGCGGAAGCGGCGAGCCCGGCATCTGGGAGGGCTTCAAAGCCTTCCTGATGCGCGGCAATGTCGTCGACCTGGCTGTCGCCGTGGTCATCGGAGCCGCTTTCACCAACATCGTGAACTCCGTCGTGAAGGGCGTCATCAACCCCCTGGTCGGCGCCTTCGGCACCCAGGACCTCGACAAGTACCAGTCCTGCCTCAAGGGCCCCTGCGAGTACGTGGACGGCGAGGTCAAATCCGGCGTCCCGATCATGTGGGGCACCGTCCTCAGCTCCACACTCAGCTTCCTGATCACCGCGGCGGTCGTCTACTTCCTGATGGTGCTGCCCATGGCCAAGTACCTGGCACGGGTCGCCGCCCGCAAGAAGGCAGAGGAGCCCAACGAGGAAGTCATCGAGGCGACCGAGCTGGAGGTCCTCAAGGAGATCCGCGACGCACTGATCGCCCAGCGCAGCGGAGCCCACGACTCGGCAACCGAATCCAGCTCGATCCCCGGCCCCACCGGCAGCAGCAAGGACTCCTGACCCGGACCGCACTCCGCGGCGCCCTCATCAGGATTCCCACGCTCCTCCGACTCCCCGGACTCCCCGGACTCCCCGGGCCACTCCGGAACCGCATCCGCCGAGTCGGAGGAGCACTCGCCGCACGCCGGCCCGTTCAGATGTGGTGCGGCGGCTTCTCGTCGAGGAAACGCGCCAAGTCAGCAGCGGCATCACCGCCGGCCGAAGGCCGCTCACCCCAGCCGCGGTCCGAGTCATCCGCGGACTGCTGGGACATCGGATCGTCAAAGACGATCGCATCCTTCGGTTCACGCGGCGCGGAAGCGGGGTCAGCACTCATGCCCCCAGCGTACGTCCGCCCCAACACCGCCCAACCCGCTCCGTCCCAGGGCGCACACCGCGACAACACGGCGGGCGACCTCCGCTCCGAGCCGCCGTCTCTGCTGTGCTGGGGCGATGACCACCAGCCCCGACCCCGACACCACACCGCCGCGCCCCTCGTCCCGGCCCCTGCGCACGATGGCCGCCCGCCCGGTCGACGAGCCGCACCGAGTGGCCTCACCACTAGAGCTCCTCTTCGACCTGTGCTTCGTCGTCGCCATCGCCCAGGCCGGCGCCCAACTCGTCCACTCCCTGGTCGAACACCACACCGGCAACGGCGTCCTCGCCTACGCCATGATCTTCTTCGCCATCTGGTGGGCGTGGATGAACTTCACCTGGTTCGCCTCCGCCTACGACAACGACGACGTGGCGTACCGACTGGTGACCTTCGTGCAGATCACCGGAGTGCTCGTCCTGGCCGCCGGAGTGTCACGCGCCTTCCAGGACCACGAGTACCTCGCGGTCTGGCTCGGCTACGCCATCATGCGGCTGGCCCTCTCCACCCAGTGGCTGCGCGCCTCCCGCGGAGCACACGGACCGGAACGCCGTATGGCCGTCCGGTACGCGGTCGGCGTACTCATCTGCCAGATCGGCTGGCTCGGGCTGCTGCTTCTGCCTGTGGCCGATCGCAGTTGGGTCTTCCTGGTGATGGCGCTCGCCGAGATGTGCGTACCCGTGTGGGCGGAGCACGGCAGCCGCTCCGCCTGGCACCCGCACCACATCTCCGAACGCTATGGACTGTTCACGATCATCGTGCTGGGCGAGACGGTGGCCGCAGCCACCGTGGCGGTGAAATCCGGCATCGACGAACACGACGCCCTGACCAGACTCCTGCCGATCGCCGCAGGCGGCCTGCTCATCGTCTTCAGCGCCTGGTGGATCTACTTCGTGGTGCCCATCCACGGCCACCTGCGCTCCAGCCGCCGCGCGTTCCTGTGGGGCTACGGGCACTACCTGATCTTCGCCTCCGCGGCAGCGATCGGAGCCGGGCTCGAAGTCTCCGTGGAACAGACCGTCGGCAAGACCGAGCTGTCACAACTCGCGGCCTCCGCCGCCGTGACGGTCCCCACCGCGGTCTTCCTCTTCACGGTGTGGGCCCTGCACGCCCGCCACTACAAAGTGGGCATCGCCCAGCAACTCGTGCTCCCCGCAGGCACCTTGACCACACTCGCCTGCACCTTCGGCGGCCACTGGGCAGTACTGCTCGCAGGCCTCACCGGTGCACTCACCGTGACAGCCGGCGTCATCCTCACCGCACACGCGGCGCCCCGCGCGCCCCGTAGCCCCGAAACGGGCGGCAGCGCCGGCACCGACGGCTCCGCCGAGACCGGCAGCGCCGACGACACCGCGTGATAGCCATGCCCGTATGACGGAGCGACAGGAACAGACCGGAGCCGACACCGAGCCGGCGACAACGACGGAGGCAGGGACAGGGGCAACAACAGGGGCAAGGGCCGGGAGTGAGGCAGGGGAAGGGACGGGCTCGGACGGGAACGGGGCGCGCACGAGGACAGGGGCAGGGGCGAGGGACAGGGCGGGCACGGGCCGGAGGGATGAGGCGCGCGCAGCGGAAGAGGCGAGGGAGGAGGGAGGGACGCGCCCGGAGGGTAAGGGGCCGCGCGAGGAGAGGGAGAGGGAGAGGGAGAGGGAGAGGGAGAGGGAGAGGGAGAGGGAGAGGGAGAGGGGCGGGGAGGGGGCGGGGGCGGGGGGCCCGGGAAGCGGCGGCGGGCTCACCGACATCCCCGGCCTGCGAGTAGGCCACGCCACGCTCATCGGTGACGGCCTGTTGACGGGTACGACGGTGGTGTTGGCGCCGGAGGGCGGTGTGGTGGCGGGAGTTGATGTGCGGGGTGGTGGTCCGGGGACGAAGGAGACGGATGCGCTTGATCCGCGGAACGTGGTGGAGCGGATTGATGCGGTGGTCCTTACCGGTGGGAGCGCGTACGGGCTGGATGCCGCGTCGGGTGTGATGGGTTGGCTGGAGGAGCAGGGGCGCGGGGTGCGGGTGGGGCCGGATCGGCGGCATGTGGTGCCGGTGGTTCCGGCGGCGTGTGTGTTTGATCTTGGGCGTGGTGGTGACTTCGGGGCGCGGCCGGGTGCGGCGGCGGGTCGGATGGCGGTGGAGGCCGCGGCGGCTTCTGGGGCGGGGGCTCCGGTTCCGGTGGGGTGTGTGGGGGCGGGGACCGGTGCGGTGGTCGGCGGGTTGAAGGGCGGGGTGGGGTCGGCGAGCACGGTGCTGTCTTCGGGGGTGCGGGTGGCGGCGCTGGTGGTGGCGAACGGGGTGGGGTCCGCGGTGGATCCTTTGACGGGGGTGTTGTACGGGGACTTTTTCTCGGGGCGGGTGGTGTATCCGGAGGCCCCGGTGCATGAGGCTGCGATGCGCCGGTTGGCGGAGGCGCGCGCGCATGTGCCTGCGTCGGGCACGTCGGGCCCCGCGGCGGACGCAACAGGTCCCGCCTCAGCCACCGCGGACCCCACCTCGCCCGCCACTGATCCGGCCTCAACCAAGACCGCCTCCCCTTCAGCCCCCGCCAATCCCTCCGCACACGGCCCCTCCTCCGGCCGGACCACCCCCGTAGCGGATTCCGTATCGAATTCTCAGGCTGAATTCGCGGCGGATTCCGAGGTTGGTACCGAAGGCAATTCCGTGCTGAAGGCGCCCAACTCGCCTCCGTTGAATACGACGTTGGTGGTGGTGGCGACGGATGTGGTGTTGTCGCGGGCGCAGGTGTTGAAGTTGGCGGGGTCGGCGCATGACGGGATTGCTCGGGCGGTGCGGCCGGTGCATCTGCTGAATGACGGGGACACGGTGTTCGCGTTGTCGACGGGTGCGCGGGGGTTGCCGGAACCGGAGGTGTCGGATCCGTTGCCGTTGAATGCGGTGCTGGCGGCGGGGGCGGATGTGGTGATGCGGGCGGCGGTGAGTGCGGTGCGGGCGGCGGAGTCGGTGGCGGGACCGGGCGGAACGTTCCCCTCGTATGGGGAGTTGTACGGGGTGTCCTGATGTTCTGACGGTTCGTCAGGGGCATTCTGTTGCGGGGCGGGTGGGGTGTCGTCGGGCCCGTCGGGGCCGGTTGGCGCTTCAGGTATGTCCGCGGTGCGTAACACGCGGTAGCGGACGGAACCGTTCTGCGGCCGGTCCGCTCTCTACTCACATCGGAGCAGATCAGCCGGGCCGCACGGGTCTCGCGGGTCTGGCGGTTGACGAACAGATGGAGAAGCCCGTGACTTCGAAGGACACGGCCGCGCGGCAGTCGACGGCGCGGTACCCGCAGTCCGTGCGGATGACTCGTGGTGGCGCGCGGCGCGTCCTGGTGGCGTGCGCGTCGTTGGCGGTGGGTGCGCTGGTGTTGACGGCGTGCGGTGGTTCCGCGAAGGCGGACAACAAGGGTGACGGGAAGGGCGGTGCGGGTTCTTCGTCGGCGCGGATCACCATTTCGGCGAAGGACGGTTCCACGGGGGCGTCGATCAATTCGACGGGGGTGAAGGTCGCGGACGGCCGTTTGACGTCGGTGAAGTTGACGGAGTCGGCGTCGGGTAAGGCGGTTGCGGGTTCGATTTCTTCGGATGGTTCTTCGTGGAAGCCGAAGGAGCAGTTGGAGCGGGGGACGAAGTACCGTATATCGGCCACGGCGAAGGACGGTGAGAATCGCACTTCGGCGGCGAACGCTATTTTCACGACGGTCTCTTCGGCGAACAGTTTCATCGGTACGTACACCCCGGACGGTGGTTCGACGGTGGGGGTGGGGATGCCGGTGTCGTTCACGTTCGACAAGGCGATCTCGGCGAAGAAGGCGGTGCAGTCGCATATTCGGGTGTCGTCGAGCAGTGGTCAGCAGGTGGTGGGGCACTGGTTCGGTGCGCAGCGGTTGGATTTCCGGCCGGAGTCGTACTGGAAGGCGGGTTCGAAGGTGACGGTGCGGATCCGGTTGGACGGGGTGGAGGGTGCTGACGGCTTGTTCGGAGTGCAGGACAAGACGGTGAGTTTCACGGTGGGTCGTTCGCAGGTGTCGACGGTGGATGCCGGGACGCAGACGATGACGGTGGTGCGGGACGGGAAGACGTTGAAGTCGGTGCCGATTTCGGCGGGGAGCCCTGAGCACACCACTTATAACGGCCAGATGGTTATTTCGGAGAAGTTCACCCAGACCCGGATGAATGGTTCGACGGTCGGTTTCGGTGGCGAGTACGACATTCCGGATGTTCCTCATGCGATGCGGCTGACGTCGTCGGGGACGTTCATTCACGGCAATTACTGGTACGCGCGGGGTAACGCGCCGTTCGGTCGGACGGGTACGAGCCATGGGTGTGTGGGGCTTGCGGATGAGCGGGGGGCGCAGTCGGACACTCCGGCGAAGTGGTTCTTCGACCAGACGCTGGTGGGTGACGTGGTCGTGGTGAAGAACTCGCCTGACAAGACGGTGTCTCCGGACAACGGTCTGAACGGCTGGAACATGCCGTGGTCGCAGTGGACGGCCGGGAGCGCTGTCTGAGCTGCTGGTTCTGCCCCGGGTCTTGCCCTCCGGCCGCCGCGGGGGGGCCGTTCCGGGTGGCGTCCGGGTCGTGCGGGAACTGTCCGTGCGGCCCGGACGTTTTCGTATTCCGGGGTCGGACGACGGCTCCAGGGGCTACGGTATGCACTCACCAGGTGACGTGTTGCGACGCCGGGAGACACCTTGAGCGTTCCGTACGGGTCTGCGTATGAGTCGGCAGAGGCGCCGTCGCCGGAGACTCCGGAGGAGTTCCTGGCGCGGCTGCTGGGCCGCGCGCTGAACTCCTTCGAGTTGCCGGAGGGGGTGCTGCGGCGGCTGGAGTGTGCGCTGGCTTTTGACAGTTCGTTGCATTCGGCTCAGCACAGTGCGGGGATGCATCGGGAGACGTATCGGCATACGTGGTTGCTGGCGGATGGTCAGGCGGTCACGTTGTGGGAGTTGGTGCACGACACGGGGCCGTTGTCGCGGGGGCCGCGGCCGCATGAGGCGCAGTACGAGTTGTATGCGTACGAGGAGGATCTGCGGGCGGCGACGTCGCGGTTGCCGTTGCCCGAGCAGGCTTCGGGGTTCGAGGTGGCGCGGCTGGTGCGGTTGCCCGCGCCGCCGGTGCCGCGGCGGGTGTATGTGCGGGATGCGTCGGCGGATCATGCGCGGCGGTTGTTGCGGCGGGCGGAGAATGCGGACCGGCCGGGTGCGGGGGTGGCGGCGTTGCTGGCGCGGGCGGTGGGGCATGAGATCACGCAGGCGTTCGGCAGGCCGTCGTGGGGTGGTCCGGCGCGGTTGGGTTATGCGCTGTATGAACACGCGTTTCTGCTGGATGACGGGCGTGAGGTGAGTCTGTGGGAGGTGGAGCACACGGCGACGCCGGATGGGCGTCATATGTGTGAGGTGTATATGGCGGAGGGTGAGGCGCGGGGTGCGATGGAGTTGCGGTCGGTCCGTCCGGCGCGTTGAACTCCGGTTTGCCGGTGGGGTGTTGGGGTGCCGCCGGGGCGGGGTGAGGGGGCGTCTGACGCTCGGTGCCGTGTCTCCCCGCCCGGCGTCGGCTCAGTGGTCGTGGGTGCTGTGGGGGCGGCGGTTCGGGAGCAGGGCGAGTGCGGCGCACATCAGTATCAGGAGGAGGGCGATCCAGCCGAGTGCGTGCTGGAAGGCGTCGACGAAGGCCGCGGCGATACGGCCGGGGGTGGTGTGGTGGTCGGCGGTCGCTGTGTCGACTCGTGCGAAGAAGACCAAGGAGACCAGGCCGAGGCCGAGTGCGTTGCCCATCTGCTGCACGGTGTTGATGAGTCCGGAGGCGGAGCCGGAGTGTTCGCGGGGTACGTCGGCGAGGACGGCGTCGGTGAGGGGGGCGACGATGAGGCCCATGCCGAGGCCCATGACGATCAGTGGGGGCGCGGTCTGCCAGGGGGTGATGGCGGTTCCGTAGTGTCCGGCCTCGGCGATGTAGAGGCCGATTCCGGCGGCCATGGCCAGTGTTCCGGCCTGGATGACCTTGCGTCCGAAGCGCGGTACCAGGCGTTGTACGGAGAGGGCGGCGGCCACGGAGACGGATACGGAGAACGGGACTCCGGCGAGGCCGGCTTTCAACGCGCTCCAACCGAGGCCGAGTTGGAGGTAGAGGGTCCACACCAGGAAGAAGATGCCGCAGACGACGCCGAAGGCGAGTTGGGCGGCGATGCCTGCGGCGAAGCTGCGGACGCGGAAGAGGGAGAGTTCCACCAGGGGTGAGCCGTCGCGGCGGGTCTTGCGGCGTTCGTGCCGGATGAGCAGGGCGAAGACCGGTAGGGATCCGGCCATCAGGAGGTGGCCCCAGAGCGGCCAGTGGAGTTCGCGGCCGCGGGTCAGCGGATACAGCAGCATCAGCAGGCCGAGGATGACGAGGGCGACGCCGGGCAGGTCGAGTCGGAGGGCGCGGGGTGCTTTGGATTCGGTGATGAAGCGGCGGCCGAGGAGGAGTCCGGCGATGCCGACGGGGAGGTTGATGAGGAAGATGGGCCGCCAGCCGAGGCCGAGCAGGTTCCATTCGGTGAGCAGGGCGCCGAGGAGGGGTCCGGAGACCGCGCCGAGGCCGACGATGGCGCCGAACAGGCCGAAGACCTTGCCGCGTTCGCGGGCGGGGAAGGTGGCGTGGACGATGGCCAGGACCTGCGGCACCATCAGGGCAGCCATGCCGCCTTGGAGGATGCGGGAGGCGACGAGTGTTTCCGGGCTCTGGGCGAGGCCGCAGAGTGCGGAGGCGAGGGTGAAGCCGCCGATGCCGAGGAGGAAGAGGCGGCGCCGGCCGTGGATGTCGCCGAGTCGGCCGCCGGTGATGAGGCCGGCGGCGAAGGCGAGGGCGTAGCCGGCGGTGATCCATTGGATCTGGCCGAAGGTGGCGCCGGTGTCGCGTTCGATGGACGGGATGGCGATGTTGACGATGGTGACGTCGACCAGGTCCATGAAGGCGGCGGTCATCACCACGGCGAGCGCGATCCACCGCCGCCGGTCGGGCGGTACGTCGGGTCCCGGCCGGGTCGTCTGGTCCGAGGGCGGCGCGCTGGACGGTGTTTTGCCTGGTGGCGGGGTGGGTGAGGTCAGGGACGGTGAGGTCATGGGGAGACCGTAGGAGGGCATTAGGTCAGGTGTTGTCCGCTTGTGCTGGCAGGCTGGTGGGCATGACGACGGACACTCCGGCACGGCTTCTTCAGTTGCTGTCTCTGCTTCAGACCCCGCGTGAGTGGCCCGGCGGTGAGCTGGCCGGGCGGCTGGGGGTGTCCCGTCGCACGGTGCGGCGGGACATCGACCGGCTGCGGGAGTTGGGGTATCCGGTGCAGGCGGCTCGGGGTGCGGAGGGCGGGTACCGGCTGGTGGCCGGGAAGGCGATGCCGCCGCTGGTCCTGGACGACGAGGAGGCGGTGGCGATCGCGGTGGGACTGCGGGCGGGCGCGGGACATGCGGTGGAGGGGGTCGACGAGGCGTCGGTGCGGGCGCTGGCGAAGCTGGAGCAGGTGCTGCCGGGGCGGCTGCGGCACCGGGTGGCGGCGCTGTCGACCGCGACGATGGCGCTGACCAGTTCGGACGGGGCGCGGATCGCGCCGGAGACGCTGACGGTGATAGCCGCGGCGGCCGCGGGCCGGGAGCGGCTGCGGTTCGCCTACCGGGCGCATGACGGTGCCGATTCGCGGCGGCTGGTGGAGCCGTATCGGCTGGTGTCGGCGTGGCGGCGCTGGTATCTCGTCGCCTATGACCTGGAGCGGGAGGACTGGCGGACGTTCCGGGTGGACCGGGTCGCGGATCCGCTGGCGACGGGGGCCCGGTTCACGCCGCGGGAGGTGCCGGCGGGTGGTGAGGCGGAGTATCTGCGGCAGTCGCTGCGGCGCAGGAAGTCGGTGTACGCGCTGGTGGTGGAGTTCGAGGCGCCGGCGGAGGTGGTCGCGGCGCGTCTGCCGGCCGCTTTCGGGACGCCGCAGCCGCTTGGCTCCGACCGGTGCGTGGTACGGGCCGAGGTGGGGGACGCGGTGGAGTGGCTGGCGGTACGGCTGGCGCTGCTGGATCTGGCGTTCACGGTGCGGGAGCCGGCGGCGCTGGTCGACGCGGTGCGCACGATGGCGGACCGGCTGCGTGGGGCGGTGCCGGACGTGCCGTAAGGCGTGGGGTGGGCGGCCGGGGAGGTGGAACGCGGGCCGCTCGCGTCGGCGCGAACAGAAGCGGAACCGGGCACCGGTACCGCGGCCCGCCCCCGGGTGCCTGTCGCATGGGTGGCCCCGGCGCCGCGGGGGATCCGGGCCGGGGCCGGGCCCCGACGCCGGGGGAAGACGCCGGGGCTTGAGTCCCGACACCGGGGGGGGATGGGTGCCGGAACTCGTTCTCGGGTGGGCGGGATTCGGCGCGGATCGGAAGGGGCCGTAAGGCCTCCGGGCCGTATCTCGCCCTGGGCGGCCGGGTGGCCGCCCGTCCGCGGTGGTCAGGCCGCCGCGTCGAAGCCCGTGTCTCGGGCCAGCTTCTTCAGCTCCAGCAGGGCGTGCTTCTCGATCTGCCGGATGCGTTCACGGGTGAGGCCGTGCTGCTTGCCGACCTCGGTGAGGGTGCGTTCCCGGCCGTCCTCTATGCCGTACCGCATCTTGATGATGGAGGCGGTGCGGGCGTCGAGGCGGCCGATGAGGTCGTCCAGTTCCTCGCTGCGGAGGAGGGTCAGTACGGACTGCTCGGGGGAGACGGCGGAGGTGTCTTCCAGGAGGTCGCCGAACTGGGTCTCTCCTTCGTCGTCGACGGACATGTTGAGGGAGACCGGGTCGCGGGCCCAGTCGAGGACGTCGCTGACGCGCTCCGGGGTGGAGCCCAGCTCCGCGGCGACCTCGGTGGGCTCCGGCTCGCGGCCGTGCTCGCGGTTGAACTCGCGCTGCACCCGCCGGATCCGGCCCAGCTCCTCCACCAGG
Organism: Streptomyces sp. NPDC058045; assembly: GCF_042885635.1. Lineage (NCBI taxonomy): Bacteria > Bacillati > Actinomycetota > Actinomycetes > Kitasatosporales > Streptomycetaceae > Streptomyces > Streptomyces sp. NPDC058045. Next base: position 127,282 of record NZ_JBHVRR010000010.1, read on the forward strand.
TGCACGGGGAGGCGGATGGTGCGCGACTGGTCCGCGATGGAGCGGGTGATGGCCTGGCGGATCCACCAGGTGGCATAGGTGGAGAACTTGAAGCCCTTGCGGTAGTCGAACTTCTCGACCGCGCGGACCAGGCCGGCGTTCCCCTCCTGGATGAGGTCGAGCAGGGGCAGGCCGCTGCGCGGGTACCGCCGGGCGACGGCGACGACGAGGCGGAGGTTGGACCGGATGAAGACGTCCTTGGCCCGCTCGGAGGCCTCGACCAGGGCGGTCAGCTCCGCGTGGGAGGCGTCGCTCCGCTCGGCGGCCTGGCTCTCCTCGACTCCGTCGAGGATCCGCTGTGCGTAGACCCCGGCCTCGATGGTCTGGGAGAGCTCGACCTCCTTGGCGGCGTCGAGCAGCGGTGTACGCGCGATCTCGTCGAGGTACATGCCGACCAGGTCGCGGTCGGCGATCTCGCCGGCTGAGGCGCGAACACTGCTTGCCGTGTCGGTCCGGGTGGCGGACTGACGACGGGCGACGGCACGGGTTGCCATGCGTGCTCCCTTGCGATGGTGGGGTCAGCGTCCTGGATGCCCGGTACGCCGGGTGCGCCCGATGCCTTCTGCACACCTTGGCGGGTGCCCTGCATCCGATGGAAACAACGACTGGAATCAGGACAGAATTCCCAACCTGTCCATCAATTTCTCTGATCTTGCAGTACCCTGTCCGCCCGCAGCCCGCGGCGGGGTCGCCTGTGGCGGACGCGGTGCAGGTCAGGCCGGTGTCCGGGGAGGCCGGTGCGGCCTCGGACGTACATCGGGATCCGGGAGAGGAGAGGCGTCTTCGGCCTCCTCCCTCTTGAAGACGACCGGAACGCTTCGTTGGTTGCCGATCCCGGCCGATCTCAGCCGAACTGCACCGACCGCTTCGCCAGCCCCATCCAGAAGCCGTCGATCACCGAGCGCCGGACGTCGAGGTCCCCGGCGGCGTCGGCCGCGCCGAGGGTGACGAAGAGCGGGGCGAAGTGCTCGGTACGGGGGTGGGCGAGGCGTCCCGCGGGGGCCTTGGCGGTGAAGTCGAGCAGTGCGTCCACATCGCCGTCCTTCAGCGCCCGCCGCCCCCAGTCGTCGAACTCGGCGGACCAGCCGGGTGTGCCGCCCTGCCGCAGCGCGGCCAGGTTGTGGGTGAAGAAGCCGCTGCCGACGATGAGGACGCCCTCGTCGCGCAGCGGCGCGAGCCGCCGCCCGACCTCCATCAGCCGCTGCGGGTCGAGCGTCGGCAGGGAGATCTGCAGAACGGGGATGTCGGCGTCCGGATACATCTCGACCAGCGGCACATAGGCACCGTGGTCAAGGCCCCGGTCGGGTACGTCCTGGACGGGGGTGCCGGCGGTGTGGAGCAGTTTGCGTACGGCTTCGGCGAGGGCGGGGGCGCCGGGGGCCGGGTACTCGACGCGGTAGTAGTGCTCGGGGAAGCCCCAGAAGTCGTAGGTGAGGGGTGCGGTGGTGGTGGCGCCGAGGCCGAGCGGGGCTTCCTCCCAGTGGGCGGAGACCATCAATACGGCGCGGGGGCGCGGCAGTTGAGCGGCCCAGGCGGCCAGTTCCCCGGGCCACACGGGGTCGTCCGCGAGCGGGGGCGCGCCGTGGCTGAGGTAGAGGGCGGGCATACGCCGCGGGTCGGGGGTGGGTCGGGGTGTAGCGGTCGCGGCCATGTCAGCTCCTCGTCCGCCGGAGCGGGACACTCCGAGCGAGTCCTTGAAACTTAAAGCTTCCTGCTCCAAGGTAAGCCACACTTATTTAAGTTTCAATCATAGATTCCGTACATTGGGTGCATGACGAAGCCATCACCCCCCGGCCCGGACCACCCGGAGCCCCGCTGGCTCGACGACGAGGAACAGCGCACCTGGCTTGCCTACCTGCACGCCACCACCCTGCTGGAGGACCATCTCGACCGGCAGTTGCAGCGCGACGCCGGGCTTCCGCACATCTACTACGGGCTGCTGGTGCAGCTCTCCCTGGCGCCGCGGCGCCGGATGCGGATGACGGAACTGGCGAAGCAGACGAAGATCACCCGCTCCCGGCTGTCGCACGCCGTGGCCCGGCTGGAACGCAACGGCTGGGTACGCCGCGAGGACTGCCCCTCCGACAAGCGCGGCCAGCTCGCGGTCCTCACCGACGAGGGCGCCGAGACGCTGAGCGCGGCGGCCCCCGGCCATGTGGCGGCGGTCCGCCAGGCCCTCTTCTCCCGGCTCAGCCCCGCCCAGCAGAAGTCCCTCGGCGAGATCATGCGCGTGATCGCCGAGGGCCTCCAGCCGCAGGAGGCGGGCGCGGACCTTCCCTGGCTGCGGTGAACTCGGGCTCCGGGCCTGGGCATTGGCGTCGGGGGCGCCGTGCCCATCGGTTGCGTCGAGACGTCCCACCCGTCGCCGGAGCCCGAGCACCGTACGACGCCGGGTAGCCGCCACCACCGCGGTCGGCCACCGCCCCCGCCCGTCGCAGCGAGCTCCCTGACCGGCCGGAAGAACCTCCCCGCACGCGATTCCCACGATCGGCCGCACCCCGCGCGCGCCCCCGACCACCCCGCCCCAGGGTGATCGAAAGGGGGCAGCCCGGCCGGGCGGCTGCCGCGGAGCGGGAAGGCCGATGTATGCAGCAGCCCCCCACAGAACGCCGGATACGCACCCCCCGCCGCGGCGCCCTCCTCGCCTCCGCCACCGCCCTCGCCCTCGCGGTCACCCTGACGGCCAGCACCGGCCGCCCCTCCGACCGCTCCCCCACCGCGGCCGGCCCCGGCTCGGTGCCCCGCACCACCGCCCTCGGCCCCTGCATGATCAGCGGAAAGTCCGGCGTCCAGATGTCCGAGGGCATCCCCACCAGAACCGGCTACGCACGCTCCACCGGCATCGTGCACGCCCTCACCCTCATGATCGACTTCTCCGACGCACCCGGCCGCGGCAGCGCCATGGACCGCTTCCACGAGTTCTTCCCGCAGACCGCCGAATGGTTCCGCGTCGGCTCCTACGGCCGCCTCGACTACCGCGCCAAAACCCCGATCCGGCAGTGGCTGCGGATGCCGAAACCGTTCAAGAAGTACGGCATCGAACGCGGCGCCCCCTTCGAACCCGGCTACCGCGGCCTCGTCGACGACATCATCAAGACCACCGACGGAAAGATCGACTTCCGGGACTACGACCTGGTGAACGTCATCGTCACCCCCAACGCCGGCCCCTCCGCCCTCGACACCGTCCTCTCCGTCACCTTCGCCGGCAACGAGGACGCCCCCGTGGCCGACGGCGTCCCCCTCGCCAACGCCTCCTTCGTCTACAGCCGCCAGGACGACGGCTCCGGCTCCTACGCCAGAACCGGCTACCGCGTCCTGCCCCACGAGAACGGCCACGTCTTCGGCCTGCCCGACCTCTACACCCAGGACGGCGGCGGCGCCGGCCACTGGGACATCATGAGCGAGGACTGGGGCGCCGGAAACGACCTCCTCGGCTGGCACAAGTGGAAACTCGGCTGGCTCGACAACCGCCAGGTCAGCTGCGTCTCCCGCCCCGGCACCAGCGACCACGTCCTCACCCCGCTGGAAAGCCGCGGCGGCACCAAACTCGCCTTCGTCCCGCTCGACGGCCGCACCGGCATCGCCGTAGAGATCCGCACCCGCGGCGGCAACGACGAGGACGTCTGCCGCCCCGGCGCCCTCATCTACCGCGTCGACGCCGGCATCGACACCGGCCACGGCCCCGTCACCGTCTACGACTCCACCCACGACAGCGGCGGCTGCACCCGCAGCCCCAACGTCCACGCCGAACTCTCCGACGCCACCTTCACCCCCGGCCAGACCTTCACCGACCCCAAGACCGGCACCCGCATATCCATCCACTCCCGCACCCCCGACGGCAACTACCACCTCCACATCACCCGGCCCTGACCTCGACCCCCAAGCCCCGCCACCGGCCCCCACCCCACCCGCTACACTGTCCGCGGCGGCCAGAACCACCCCACCAACCGCCACAAACCCAGCCTTCGTAGCTCAGGGGATAGAGCACCGCTCTCCTAAAGCGGGTGTCGCAGGTTCGAATCCTGCCGGGGGCACCAGTCCAAAGGCCCCGGACCGGTCTCGGTCCGGGGTCTTCGTGTGTGCGGACGTCCGTGGTGGCGTTGGTCTGCGAGTGCCCTGCCACCTGACGCAGACCGCCCCCCGTACCAATCGCCGGGTCGGATGCTTGGGCCGGGGAAAACGGGAACTCGGGGGTCGTGAGTGACCGCTGTTGGGGGCGTGGGCCGGGGTGAGTCCGGTTTGTGCCCGGGCGGTGGCCAGCCTCAGTCCCGAGAGGATGGGAAACCCATGGCAGGCAACAAAGCCGTCGTCTATGTCGAGCCGAAAAAAGTCGAGGTCCGCGAGATTCCGTACCCCAAGCTGGAGTTGCGGGAGGGTCCGGGAGTGCCTTCCGAGAACGTGGGTCGGCGCTGCAACCACGGTGTGATCCTCAGGGTCGTGGCGAGCAACATCTGCGGCAGCGATCAGCACATGGTGCGGGGCCGCACCACCGCGCCCAAGGGGCTGGTGCTCGGGCACGAGATCCTCGGGGAGGTCGTGGAGGCCGGGCCGGACGTCGAGTTCATCAAGGTCGGGGACCTGTGCTCGGTTCCGTTCAACATCGCCTGCGGGCGCTGCCGCAACTGCAAGGAGGGCAAGACCGGGATCTGCCTGAACGTCAACCCGGAGCGTCCCGGTGCCGCGTACGGCTATGTGGACATGGGCGGCTGGATCGGCGGGCAGGCCGAGTACGTCATGGTGCCGTACGCGGACTTCAACCTGCTGCGGTTCCCCGACCGCGAGCAGGCCATGGAGAAGGTCCTGGACCTGACCATGCTGTCGGACATCTTCCCGACCGGGTTCCACGGCGCCGTGACCGCGGGCGTCAAGCCCGGGTCGACGGTGTATGTCGCCGGGGCGGGGCCGGTCGGGCTCGCCGCGGCCGCCGGGGCGCAACTGCTCGGTGCCGCCGTCGTCATCGTCGGTGACATGAACGAGGGGCGCCTGGCCCAGGCGCGGAGCTTCGGCTGCGAGACGGTGGATCTGTCGAAGGGCGATCCGCAGGGGCAGATCGAGCAGATCCTCGGTGTGCCGGAGGTCGACGCCGCCATCGACGCGGTCGGGTTCGAGGCGCGCGGGCACGGGGCGAAGGCCGGCACCGAGGCGCCCGCGACAGTCCTCAACACGCTCATGGAGGTCACGGCCGCGGGCGGGGCGCTCGGCATCCCCGGGCTGTATGTGACCGGTGACCCGGGCGGCGTGGACGAGGCGGCGAAGAAGGGCTCGCTCTCCCTCAGCCTGGGCACGGGGTGGGCGAAGTCCCTGTCCTTCACGACCGGGCAGTGCCCCGTCATGCGCTACAACCGCCAGTTGATGATGGCCATCCTCAACGACCGGGCGCATATCGCCGACGCCGTGGGGGCGACCGTGATCGGCCTGGACGACGCCCCGACGGGCTACCGGGAGTTCGACGGCGGAGCGGCCAAGAAGTACGTCCTCAACCCGAGTGGGCTGCTGGGCTGACCGCGCCCCGATCGGAGACGGCGTATCGGCGGTGTTCCCCGCAAGGGGGCGCCGCCGATACACCAAGGGGGCCGGGCACGCCGTGGCCTGGTGCGCGTGACGTGGGTCGGGGTGCCGGACGACAATGGGCGGTATGTCTCATATCTCGCCGGAGGACGGCGGTCTGACGCAGCGTGTCGGGGAGACGCCGGCGGAACGGGCCGACCGGAATCTGGGCGAGCTGCTCCAGGAACTGAGAGTCGTGCAGACCGGTGTGCAGATCGTCTTCGCCTTTCTCCTCGGGGTGGCGTTCACCGCCCGGTTTCCGCGGCTCGACACCTTTGAACGGACCACGTATGTGGTGACGTTGCTGCTCACGGTGATCGCCTCGGCGGTGCTGGCGACTCCGGTGGCGCTGCACCGCGGGCTGTTCCACCGGGGCGCCAAGATCCGCATTGTCGCCCTGTCCGCGCGGCTCGCCGAGTTCGGCCTGGTCTTCCTCGCCCTCGCGCTCAACGGGGCCGTACTGCTGCTGATGACGGTGGTCCTCGGGTGGATCGCCGGCGTCACGGTCACGGCGCTCACCCTCGCCCTGTTCACCGGGCTGTGGTTCGTCCTGCCGAGAGCGCTGCGCCGCCCGGTGCCCTGACCCGCGTACCCGTGGCGCCGTCAACTCCCCAGGCGCCGGAAGGGGTTGGCGGCTTCGAGGGTGTAGGCGAGGTCGAGCAGGGTGTGTTCGTGGCCGGGGCGGGCGGAGAACATCACCCCGATGGGCAGGCCCTCGGGGGTGGTGGCGGTGGAGGGCAGGGAGACGGAGGGGGTGCCGACGGTGTTGTCGAGGGGGGTGAAGGCGACGTAGGCGAGGATGCGGGCGATGAGGGTGGGGTAGGGCACGGCGGGGCTGAGGTGGCCGAGGCGCGGGGTGGTGTGGGCGACGACGGGCGCCAGGATCGCGTCGAGCCCGCGGAACGCCGCCGCGTACGCCTCCCGGGACTTGCGCAGCCGGTGCAGCACGGCGGGAGTGCGGCGCATGGCGCGTACGTACTGGGCGCGCAGGCCCTGGCTGAGGGGGTCCATCCGGTGCCGGTCGAAGTGGGCGCCGAGGGTGCGGCCGGTGAGGGCGAGGAGGAAGGACAACATGCCCCAGTAGGTGAGGAAGTCCTCGGTGAACTGGTCGTCCAGGGGGATCCGCACCGGCCGCACGGTGTGGCCGAGCCCTTCCAGGGTGGTGGCGGTGGCGGTGACGGCGGCCCGGGTGGCGGGGTCGGTGGGCACTCCGGTCGGCGAGTCCAGCAGCAGGCCGACGCGCAGCCGCCGCCCGGAGGGGCCCTCGACCAGGCCCAGCGGCGGCAGTTCGGGGTTGCGCCAGTGAGTCTCGGCGGCGGCGAGGAAGGCGGCGGTGTCCCGGACGGTGCGGCTGAGGATGCCGTCGGTGACCAGGTCGATGGGGAGTTGGCGGCTCTGGGCGTTGGCGCGGACCCGGCCGCGGGTGGGTTTGAGGCCGACCAGGCCGCAGCAGGCGGCGGGGATGCGGATGGAGCCGCCGCCGTCGTTGGCGTGCGCGACGGGTACGGCGCCGGCGGCGACCAGCGCGGCGGCCCCGCCCGAGGAACCGCCCGGGGAGTGGGCGGTGTGCCACGGGTTGCGTACCGGGGCGGCGTGCTCGAACTCGGTGGTCGCGTTGAAGCCGAATTCGGGCAGCCGGGTCTTGCCGAGGACGGTGACCCCGGTGCTGAGCAACTGCCGTACGAACGGGGCGTGTCGGCGGGCCGGGGCGGGGGTGAAGGCGGCGCTGCCGTGGCCGGTGGGCAGGCCGCGGTAGTCGGAGTTGTCCTTGACGAGGGTGGGGACTCCGGCGAGGGGGCCGTCCGGTGCGGTGGTGGGGGCCGGGTCGGCGATGGTGGCGGCGAGCGCGCCGAGCCCTTCGGCGGCGCGCAGTCGGGCGGCGGCGTCCCGGGCGGCTTCGGCGGGGCTGACCTCCCGGCGGCGGACGAGGGCGGCGAGGGCGACGGCGTCGTGCGCGCCGAGCGCGTCGTCGGTGTAGGTGTGCAGACCGGTCGGGATGTCGGTGTGGGGGCTGGGGTGCCTCTCGGGAGCGGTCACGGCTGACTCCGCCTGTTCGGTGGGGGGTGGTCGCAGGCCATCGTGTCCTACCGGCGGGTAAGAAGGCGAGGGGGCGCTCGGTCACCGGGCGGAAGGGGCGCCGAGTGCCGGTACGGCGGCTGGACTCGGCGCCCCCATCCGTGGGTTCGGAGCAGATCTCAGTGGACGATGGCCAGGTCGCGTGAGGTGTTGTTGAGGCGGCGGCCGCCGGTCTCGGTGACGGTGACGATGTCCTCGATCCGGACCCCGAAGCGGCCCGGCAGATAGACACCGGGCTCGATGGAGAAGCACATGCCCGGCACCAGTTCCTGCTGCTCGCCCTCGATCATGTACGGCGGTTCATGGGTGGTGACGCCGATGCCGTGGCCGGTGCGGTGGATGAAGTACGCGCCGTAGCCCGCCTCTTCGATGACGGCGCGGGCGACGCGGTCGATCTCCTGGCAGGCGATTCCGGGGCGGACCGCCTCGAACGCGGCCTGCTGGGCGTGCCGCACCACCTCGTGCACCCGCAGCACCTCCGGGTCCGGGTCGGGGCCGAGGTGCACGGTGCGGGAGGTGTCGGAGCCGTAGCCGTCCTTGAGGCCGCCGAAGTCCAGGACGACGGTGTCGCCGGTGACGAGGGTGCGTCCGCCCGCCTCGTGGTGCGGGTTGGCGCCGTTGGGGCCGGAGCCGACGACGGTGAAGTCGACCTGGCTGTGCCCGAGTTCGAGGAGGAGGGCGGCCAGGTCGGCGGCGATGTCGTCCTCGGTGCGGCCCGCGAAGGGCACCTGGAGGATGCGGCGGTACGTCTCGTCGGCGGCGGCCCCGGCGGCGGTGAGGCGGGCGAGTTCGTCGGCGTCCTTGACGGCGCGCAGCATGGGCAGGGCGTCGGTGAGCGCGGCGAAGCGGCTGCCGGGCACCGCGCTCTGGAGTGCCAGCAGATGCAGCGCCCAGGTCCCGTCGGAGACGCCGTACGGTGCGTTGGAGCCGAGGCGGGCGAGGGCGGCGCGGTACGGGTCGGTGCCGTCGGTCCAGTCGGCGATGCGGAAGGCGGGGGCGCCGGGGGCCGCTTCGGCGTCGCCGCGTTCCAGGGTGGGCACCACCAGCAGCGGGTCCGCGCCGGGGGTGAGGAAGAGGCCGGTGAAGCGTTCGGTGCGCACCGGCTGGTAGCCGGTGAGGTGGGCGAGGTCGGGGCCGGGGGTGATGACCAGTCCGGCGAGCCCGGCCTCGGCGGCGGCGGTGGTGGCCCGCTCCAGGCGGCGCCCGAAGTCCTCGGCGGTGAGGGGCTCCACGGCGGGGGCCTGCGGGGTGGGGCGGTTGGTGGTGTCCGGCTGCGGTGGTGTCATGGCGGTGGCTCCTGGGGTGCTGTGTGGGGGGTGGGTGGTGCGGGATCGTTCGGCGGCGCACCGACCGGGACCGGGGTCCGGCGGAGCGTCAAGTACACCGGTGGGCACGGGAGTTGATCCCGGCTCCGGTGGTGTGGGGGAAGTTCGGCCGTCGTTGTGTCAGACGCGGTGGGCGGCCGATGGGCTCCCTGTCCGGCGGGCGGCCGGGTGTCCGGCGCGGGTCACCAGGGCGTTACTTCGGGGCCATACCACGGAGGCGTGCTGCGGTGCGCGGTCGGTCCGCCGGTGTGCTGCACACACCTCGCGGGCCGGGCGCGGTGGAAACTCGGGCGGTACGGGCCTCATACCGGAAACGGTAGCGGCAGCGGCAGCAGGCGGGCCCGGAATTTTACAGCCCCCCACCGGCTCTGATACGGAGGGGCGCCACCACCCGCCCGGCGCCTATCCTGGGGCGCCATGCAAGGGGAGAGCGGCACACCGCGGCACACCACCCCCGTACCGGACGGGCAGCACCCGCCGCCCCAACACCACGGCGACCGGGGCGACTTGACCCGTCCCCCGGCACCGGACCGGCACTCCCCCACCGCCGCACGCCGGGTGACCGTCGAACTGCCGCCGGACGAACCGGATCCCACCCTGCTGCCGGTGGTCGCCCTCGACCCGCACGCTCCGGGCGGCCCGGGTGAACGGCTGCGTGCGGCAGCCGAGTTGGGGCTTGAGCCGGACGAACTGCTGGGCGACCAGTACCAGGTGGTGCGCAAGCTGGGGTACGGCGGTCTGGGGCAGGTGTTCCTGGCGCACGACACCCGGGTGGACGGCCGGGAGGTGGCCATCAAGCTGCTGCACCAGCACACCCCGGTGGGCGCGCGCGGCATCCTGCTCGCCGAGCGCCGCTCCCTGGTGGAGCTCAACCACCCTGATCTGATCCGGGTGTTCAACTTCGGCAGCCATCCCTCGGCCGGTGAGTTCCTGGTGCTGGAGTATGTGGACGGCCTGGAGCTGGACGAGGTGCGGGCGCAGGCGGCGGCCGATCCCGCGCTGTTCGGCGGCGCCCGCTTCCATGAGTTCGTGCTGGCGTACGGGGTGCGCGTGCTGTCGGCGCTGGCGTATCTGCACGAGGGCGGGCGGGTGTACGGCGATCTCAAGCCGCAGAACGTGATGCACGGCGGGCCCGCGACCAAGATGATCGACCTGGGCAGCGTGCGGGCGGCGGAGGCACCCGGCCCGTTCACCGGCGACTACGCGGCCCCCGGGGTGGACTCCACGGGCCGCTCGCAGCCGGCGGACGACCTGTTCAGCCTGGGCGAGACGCTGCGGGTACTGAGCGGACTGGGCGGCGGGCCACGGGGCAGAGGAGCCACCGGGACCCCCGGGAAGGACCCGCATCCGCTGGACGGCCTGGTGTCGCTGAACGTGCTGAGGCGGCTGCCCGCCCCCGTACCCGAGCCGGACGGCGCGCCCGGGGCCCCGCCGGGTGCCGGGGTGCCCACCGCGCCCGTGCCGCAGGGGCTCGGTCTGGTGTCGCTGGCGCGGGTGCTGCATCGGGCGACCCGGCCCGACCGTGCCGACCGCTTCGCCTCAGCCGGGGAGATGGAGCAGCAACTACGCGGTGTCTTCCGCGAGTTGAGGTCGCTGCGGCTGGGGGTGGAGACCTTTGAGCCCTCGCCGCTGTTCCGGCAGGCGCCGTACGCGCTGGACGGTGGGCTGGGCGCCGCTCCCCCGGTCTCCGACTGGGCGGCCGGCACCGGCGACTGGTACACACTGCCCCGGCCCCCGGAGGTGGCGCGCCGGCTGCCGGTGCCGCGCCCCGATCCGCGGGACCGGCACCACGCGGAACTGGAGCGGCTGACGGACGACGACCCGCGCGCCCTGCTCCAGTTGACCGGCGATCTGGCACCACCCTCCCCCGAACTCCTGCTGCTGCGCTGCCGCTTGGAGCTGCGCACCGCCGCCGAGACGGCGGGCGTCCTGGATGTGCGGGCCGCGCGGGCACTGCTGGACGAGGCGCGGCGGGAACTGGGGCCGAACCGGGCGGTACGGGACTGGCGGGTGGACTGGCACCAGGGGCTGCTGGCCCTCGGCGGCGGCCAAGTCACCGCGGCACAGCGGTACTTCGACCTGGTCTACGCGGCGATCCCCGGCGAGTACGCACCCAAGCTCGCCCTCGGCTACTGCTTCGAGCACGCCGGGGACCGGGACCGCGCCCTGCACTTCCACGAGGCGGTACGGGTGCGCAATCCGTCGCTGGGCGGCGCGGCCTTCGGCGCCGCCCGCGCCCTGCTGGCGAAGGCCGCGGCGCGGGAGGACGACCCGCGGGGGGCGGCGGCCGAGGAGTTGCGGGCGCGGGCGGTGGCGGCGCTGGACGCCGTACCGCAGCACTCCCGGCACCGCACCGCGGCCTGTACCGCGGCGCTGCGCGTCAAGGTGCAGTACGCGGGCGGGGCGGCGCAGCTTCCGGAGGTGCTGCGGCGGCTGCGGCTGCTGTTCGACACCCAGGGGCTCACCGATGCGGAGGCGAGACTGCGGCTGGGCGCGGAGGTGTGGGGGCGGGTGCAGGAGCTGCTGGACGAAGGCCGGTTGAGCCAGGGGCAGTTGGCGGAGGCGGCGGCCGGGGAGGACGGGCGGCGGCTCGGATTCCCCTCCGACGGGCGGGAGTTGAGGATCTCGCTCTCGGAGTTCTTCCGGGCGATGGCCCGGCAGGCGGCCAGATCCGCGGCGGACGACCGGGAGCGGCTGGCCGAGCGCCTGCTGGACCGCGCCTACGCGGTCCGCCCGCTGTCCCTCTGGCACCACCGCGGCCCCCGCACCGGGAGGCGACCCCGATGACCCCGCCCACCGGACTCCCCACCGCCTCAAGTCCCGTAAAGCACCGGGCACTTAGGGCGGTGACCGTCCCGTTCCGGCGGACCGGGCGCTGCCTCTGGCCGCCGTCCACCGCCCGGCTGGGCCGCCCCGGTGCCCCGTCCAACCGGGCCTATCTGCGGGACCGCCTGATCGCCCTGCCGCTGCTGTGCGTCCTCGCCTTCGCCTCGCTGTCCTGGGCGTACGGGCAGGTGCGCGGGGACGCGGAGCGGGTGCGGGGTGAACTGGCGCCCGCCCTGGTGGACTTGGCCGATGCCAGGGCCTCGGTGCGGATCGCGCAGCAGGAGGCGCAGTCCAGCCTGCGCGGTGGTGCCGCCGCCGAGTTGGCCGGGCTCGGCGAGGTCTACCGCAAGCGGATCAGCCGCGCCACCCTGGCCCTGGGCCGGGTGGCGCGCGGCGGCGCCCTCGATGTGGGGCAGCAGCAGGAACTCCAGGTGGTTTCCGCGCTGTTGGACGACTACGGGACCTGGGTGGAGCAGGCCGAGGGGCACGCCGCGGACCCGGTACTGCGGGACGCGGAGCTGATGTACGCCTGGACGATGCTGTGTTCGGCGCCGCCGCCCGATCCGGCGCGCCCGACGCCCGCCGGCACCTTCCCGCGGTGCTCGGTGGCGGGCCGGGCGCCGGCCGGGGCGGACGCCAGCACCATCGTGGACCGGATCACCGGCCTGGAGGGCGAGTTGGGGGCACGGCTGGCCGCTCGGGCGGGGTGGGGTACTCCGGTGGTGGGGGCCGCGGCGGTGGCGGCGGTGGCGTTCGTCCTGCTGGCGCTGGGGCTGTGGCGGACGCTGCGCTTTCTGCGGCTCCGCTTCCGGGTCTCGGTGTGTCTTCCGCTGGCGCTGATGGGCGTGGTGCTGCTGCTGGTGCCGCTGCCGGTGGCCGACGCGGTGCTGGTGCGGCGGGCACTGCACCAAGTGGCGGGCAGCGCCTCGGCGTTGGCGGAACGCACCTCGCCCGCGGTGGAGGCGGCCGAGGCCCGCGACCCGTTCGGCACGCCCCCGCGGGACTCGGTACGGGGGCGGAGCACGGCGATCGGGCACCAGCTCTCCGCGGGGCAACTCCCGCCGCTGGACGACGCCCGGCACCTGATCCTTCCCGCGGGCCTCCTCTGCGCCACCGCCGCCGCCCTCACCCTGTACGCGTTCCGCCGCGAGTACGTACTGGTGTCCCGGCCGGGAGCGGGCTCATGAGCGCGGGCGGCGGACGTACGGGGTGGATGCTGCTGCGGTTCCTGCTGGTGGCGGTGCTGCTGGTGCCGGCCGGGCTGCTCGCGGGGTGTTCGGCCCGCACCCCGGACACCCTGGTGGTGCTGGGGCCGTGGACGGGACCGGAGGGCGAGGCCTTCCAGAAGGCACTGGAGTCCCTGGACGACGGCACCGGCCACCGCTACACGTACAAGGGGACGTCCTCGCTGCGGGAGACGCTGGTGGCGCAGCTCGCCGCGGACGCGCCGCCGGATGTGGCGATCCTCAACAGCATCGGCGAACTCACCGAGTACGCACGGGAGAACCGGCTGCGCCCGATCACGCCCGCGGCCGCCGAACGCGCCGCGCCGCCGTGGGCGCCCGCCCTGCTGGTGGACCACCGCCGCCGCACCTACTGGGTGCCGGTGAAGGCCGACCTGAAGAGCCTGGTGTGGAGCAGGAAGGGCACGGAGGACGGGGCGCCGCGCTGGTGCCTGGGGCTGGCCTCCCAGGCCACCTCCGGCTGGCCGGGCACCGACTGGATCGAGGACATCCTGCTGCACCAGGCGGGCCCCGCGGTGTACACGCGGTGGGCGACCGGTCGGCTGCCCTGGACCACCGGCGCACAGGGGGCGAGCGCCGCGGACGAGGCGGGTGCCGCGGCGCTCGCCCGCGCCTGGCGCACCTGGTCGCGGCTGCTGGGGCCGGAAGACCCGGACACCACCCGCATCTGGCTCACCACCCCCTACGCGGGCAAGGGCCGCCCCGGACACCCGAGTTCACGGCCCCGCGGCCTGCTGGACTCCCCGCGCTGCACCCATGAGCACCAGAGCGCCTTCACCCGCTATCTGTACGCCGGCCGGCCGGTGACGGTACGGCCCTCGGCGGGCTTCCTCGGCGGGGACCGGGCGTACGACCGGGTCTTCGAGGTGTCGGGGGACATGGCGGCGGTGTTCAGCGACCGGCCGGGGGCACAGCAGTTGGTGGAGCGGCTGTCCGGGGAGCGGGGCCGGTCCCGCTGGCAGCGGGCGGCGCCGGACGGGCTCGGCCCGCTCTTCCCCGGCAGCGAGGATCCGCGGCCCCGGGACCGCCTGGGCCGCCGGCTGGCCGGGCTGCTGTCCGGCACCGGCGGCGAGGCCCGCACCCTGTGCTTCGACGCCTCCGATGTGATGCCGCCGCGGCTGCGGGACGCCTTCCAGCGGGCCGTGCTCGACTATGTCGGGGACCGCGGCGAGCGGAATCTGCGGCGGCTGCTGGGACGCCTGGACACGGTACGCCGCGAGGAGTTCGCCGACTCGGGGGCGCGGGCCGCGGCCTCCGGCACCCGCGGCCCGGACACCCTGTGCACCCCACCGGGCGGCTGACCGACCGGCAACTCCCCTGATTCCTACCGCAGTTCCTTGGGGCAGGGGGTGCCGCGGGGCAGTTGGTAGGGGGCGGCGAGGCGGTAGACGCCGGGGGCGGGGGCGAGGAGTTCGGTCCACTTGTCGCCCGCGTCGTCCTCCTCGGTCTCCATCAGGCAGCCGTTCGGGTTGTCGTACGTCTTGGGCACGGTGTCGTCGCGCTCACGGGCCCGGCGGGAGGCCTCGGTCTCCTTCGGCGGGGTGACCGACTTGCCGTGCCCGTCGATCAGGCCCAGCCACGGCGAGTACGGGATGCGGATGAGGACGCGGCCGGCCCGCTTCACCTCGATGATCAGCTCGCCCTGTTCGGCGCGTTCGACCACGGCGGGCGGCTCGGCCAGCGGCACCGGGTCGCGCACCGCGTACAACTGCCAGTTGGCGTCGCCCCACACCTGCCGCAGATAGGGCTGGCCCTGCTGGACGATTTCCCGCTCGGCCTCGCCGCCGTCGCCGTCCGGCTCGTCCTTGGGCACCACCACGAAGTGCACCGCCCAACGCCGCAGCCACGCATGGTAGTTGACGGGGTCGAGGGTGTCGTCGTAGAAGAGCGGGTTGCGTTCCAGGTCCGCCTGCCGGTTCCAGCCGCGGGCCAGGTTGACATACGGGGCGAGCGCGGACGCCTCGCGGTGGCTGCGGGCCGGCACCACCTCGACGCGGCCCCTCTCGGCGCCGTTGACCTGGAGTTGGTTGACCAGCGGGGCGAGTTCGCGGGCCCAGGACGCGGCGGGCGTGGTGTTGACCACGTCGTCCACGGACTTGACGCCGATCCAGGTGACGAAGCCGGTGAACAGCATCACGAGGGTGTACCAGCGACGGGTGCGGGGCGCCGCGAACGGCAGCGCGGCCAGCAGCACCGCCCCGGCGAACAGCATCGAGAGCCGGGTGATGTTGGAGCCGATCTGCGAGTTGATCAGCCAGGTCAGCAGGACCGCCACCCCGTACACGGCGGTGGTGATGCGCACCGTCTTCCACTGCTTCGGCACCGCGAACCAGACCGCCACCGAGAACAGCATCGGCAGCGAGGCCGACCAGAACGACATGGGCTGGGTACCGGAGAACGGGAACAGCCACGAAGACACCGCGACCACCACCGCCGGGGCGAGGCCCAGCGCCCAGGCCCCGGGGCGGCGGCCCTGGAGGAAGAGCGCCACCGCGACCAGTCCCACGAAGAGCCCCGCCACCGGCGAGCAGGCGGTGGAGAGCGCGGCCAGCGGCGCCGCCACCACGGCCTTCGCCCCCCGGTGGTACCGCCAGCGGTGCGGCCAGCAGAACACGGTGGCGACGGCGGCCAGCCCGAAGGTCATCCCGAGACCGAAGGTGACCCGCCCCGACACCGCGTTGCACACCAGCCCGAAGGCACCGGCGAACGCCACCGGCAGCGGCCGCCGCACGGCCCGGCTGCGCAGCACGATCATGGTGAGCAGCCCGACCCCCAGGGTCCCCGCCACCATCATCGTGGTCCGCACCCCGAGCACCGACATCAGATACGGCGAGATCACGCTGTACGACACCGGGTGCATCCCGCCGTACCAGGCGAGGTTGTAGGCGGAGTCCGGGTGCCGGCCGACGAACTCGGCCCAGGCGTCCTGGGCGGCGAGGTCCCCGCCGCCGTTGGCGAAGGTGAAGAACCAGACGAGGTGGGCGAGCGCGGCGACCGCGGTGGTGACGGTCACCGGGTGCCGCAGCAGCCGCCACCACCGCGAGCCACGGGACCTCGGACCGGAACCGGGCGCGGCCTCGGGATCGGGGTCGGCAGGGGGTTCGGGGCGCGGCCCGGCGGGTCCGGTCCGGGTGTCGTGACCGGTGCCGCGGCCGGTGCTCCGACCAGTGCCGTGGCCGTCGTCCCCCGCCCGCGTCGGCTCCGCAGTGGCCACTGAAGGAACTCCCCGTGTCTTTCGATGTGTCGAGGTCCGGGGCCGGTGCCCACCGCCCGTCCCGCGCCCGCTCGCTGCCCCGATCCGGACGCTAGCACGCGCCGTCGCGCCACTCCGCCCGTACGGCCGGTCCCGCAACCTTCGGGAGCGGAACGGCCGTACGGGCGGAGGGTGGTGCGGGCGCGGTCAGCCCAGCCGGGTCGCCTTCGCGGCGTAGCCCGGTTCGGTCAGATCCTGCTGGAGGGCGATCGGCACCCGGACCGCGCCGCCCGGATCGTCGGAGCCGTCGCCGACGGTCAGCGAGCCGACCTCGGTACCGGCCTTCGCCTTGTGCGGGATCGTCTTGCCGCCGTCGTTCAGCTTGAGGTGCACGGTCACCCCGGGCCAACCCACCGCCGAGACCTTCTCGGTGGCGACGACCGGGGTGTGCCCGCCGAGCCCGTCATCGACATAGCCGACGACATCGCCCTTCTTCAGTACGGTGCGCGAGGTCAGGGCGTCCCGCGCGGCGAGCATCGCGGTCTTGCTGACGGCGTTGACGGTGTCGATGATCGGCGTCTTGTGCTGACCGAGCACCGCACCGACGACGGTGACCCGCTCCCCGCCGACCTCCTTGGTCGCCGCGAACACCAGATTGCCGCCCGCCTTGGTGGTGGTGCCGGTCTTGAGCCCGATCGCACCGTCGTACGGCACCAGCCGGTTGTAGTTGGACCAGGTCTTGCCGGACGGGTCCTTCCACGCGGGCAGCTTCGTCACCTCGACGAGCGCGGGGATCTGCACCAGCTCGTTGCCCAGCTTCACCTGGTCCTCGGCGGTGCTGACGGTGGTGTGGTCCAGCCCGGAGGGGTCGGTGTACCGGGTGTTCTCCATACCGAGCTTCTTGGCGGCGGCGTTCATCTTCGCCACGAACGCCTTCTCCGAGCCGGCGTCCCAACGGGCCAGCAGCCGGGCCACGTTGTTCGCGGACGGGACCATGATGGCGGCCAGCGCCTGCTTCTCGGTGAGGGTGTCGCCCTCCTTGATCGTGTTGAGGGTGGACTCCTGCATCGAGTCGTAGCCGCCCTCCTTCTCCGCCAGCGCGTCCACCGTGATGCCCGGCCCGCTCGCGCCCCGCTTCAACGGGTGGTCCTGCAACACCACATAGGCCGTCATCATCTTGGCGACGGAACCGACCGGCACCGGCGTCTGCTTGCCGAAGTGGTCCATGGTGCCGAGCCCGGCCACGTCCATCCAGCCCTGGCCCTCGTCCGGCCACGGCAGCGACACCCGCGACCCGTCGAAACCGTAGGACTCGGCGGCGGTCAGCGTGAGCTTCGGGTCCGGCAGCGGACGCACCGCCTGCACCACCCCGAGCGCGGTGATCACCAGGATGACCAGCGGCGTCCAGATCTTGACCCGGCGCACCGCGGTCCGCAGCGCGGTCTCCGGCGGCGGCGGGGTGTTGGTCAACTCCGCCAGCAGATCCATCGGCGGCAACGGAGGCAACGGCTGCTGCGTGGTCGGCTCCGCCACGGGGGCCGGCCCGGCGGGCACGGGCGCGGGGGCCTCGGCGGCGGGCTGCGGGGAGCCGGTGCGCTCGGGCGGCTTGGGCGGCGCGCCCTCGTCCAGAGGCTTCAACGCGACGAAACGGCTGGTCCGCTCCGCGGCGGACACCTCGCCGGCGGCCTCCGCCTTGGCGGCTTCCGTCTCGGAGGCCTCCGCCTTGGGCTTGGCGGTCTCCGACTTGGGGGTGGCCTTCTCTGCCTTGGGGGCCTCGGACTTGGCGGTCTCCGACTTGGGGGCGGGCTCCTCCGTCTTGGCGGTGTCCTTGGCGGTGTCCTTCGCCTCGGAGGTGTCGTCCGGCTCGGCTTCGTCGTCGGCTTCGGCGGAGTCGTCCGCCGGGGTGCCGTCGAGCTTCGGCTTGGACGCCGGCTCATCGACCGCGACGGACTTGGGCGTACGGAAGACGGCGGTGGCGGTGTCGACCCGACCGCTCTCGCCGTCCTCGTCGGGCTCCGACTCCGCAGACTCCGCCGAACTCCCGGCCACCTCAGCCGAGTTGACCTTCTCCGACTCCTCGGGCTTCCCCGACTCCTCAGCCTCGTCGGCCTTCTCGGACTTCTCGGACTTCTCGGTCTTGTCGTTCTTCTCTGGCTTGTCGGCCTTCTCGGCCTTGTCGTCGCTGTCGGACTTCCCCGACTCTTCGGTCTCTTCGGTCTCTTCGGCCTCTTCGGTCGTTTCGGGATTTTTCGAAGCCGCAGACTCTTCCGACCTGTCGGCGCTCTCAGCCTCGTCGGCACCGTCGTCCGAGTCGGAGCTCTCGTCCGCGTCGGAGCTTTCGCCCGTGCCCGAACTCTCGGCCTTCTCGGCCTTCTCCGGCTCCTCTGCCTTCTCCGGATCTTCCGACTTCTCCGGCTCGTCGGCGGCGACCGGCTCCGGCTTCTCCGCCGGCTCCGCCTTCTCCTCGGCGTCCGGCTTGGTGCGCGTCCGTACGGGCAGGCCACTGC
This sequence comes from Streptomyces sp. NPDC058045, assembly GCF_042885635.1. Taxonomy (NCBI): domain Bacteria; kingdom Bacillati; phylum Actinomycetota; class Actinomycetes; order Kitasatosporales; family Streptomycetaceae; genus Streptomyces; species Streptomyces sp. NPDC058045. Next base: position 146,039 of record NZ_JBHVRR010000010.1, read on the forward strand.
GGGCGGCCCCATCCCCCGCACCGGAGGACCCGTCGGCGTCCGCGTCACCGGCACCGCTCTCAGGCGCATCGGCCGCGTCCGCCGTATCCGCCCCGTCCCCGTCGCGCCCGATCCAGGCGGCGACGGCGGCCCGCAGACGCGCGTCACGGTCGGCGGCGTCCGCCCCAGGCTCGGCCTCGTCCGCCGCAGGGGACTCCGAATCCGCCGTGGAGGAGTCCGCCGTGGACGCAACCGTCGCCGGGGCGTCCGGCGTCCTCTCCGGCGTGGATTCGTGTTCCGCCTCCGCGGACGGTTCCGGTTCTGCGGCTTCCGGTGTGCCTCCCCGCATCCCCGCCGTACTGAACACGGCCGTCGGCTGGTCGACTCGGCCGCGGCTCTCGCGGGCGACCGCGAGCCGCGGATCGCGGTCCTCCGAGGATGGGGACGGCACCTGGGCCGGTGCCGTGCTGGGGCTCCCCGACGACTCCTGCTTCTTCGACCTGTCGGGGGACTCGCCCGCCACCGGTACCTCCTCCATGTTTTCCGCATTACCCGTACGGCGATCCGTACGCGCTGCACGCCCTGTGCTCATGCTCGAACGCTGATCGTCTGCCCGGACCCCGCCGCTCGAACCATCTACCAGTGTCCTGGGTGCGGGGACCGGCTGAGGTGCTAGACGGGAACGACATACCTACCGGTTCCCTTACAAACAGGTCACGCACCCTCGACAGACCAATGTGAGAGGGGTCACCCTGTCATTCATCCACGCGGGGAGGCATGGATGGGCAGGAGCCGCAGAACGATTCCGGAGGAGCTACTGCTGCTCGCTCTGGACCCGACCACGGGTACCACAGCGCAGCCGCAGTCGCTTGACCTCGGTCTGGCCGGAGCACAGCTGGTAGAGCTGGCGCTGGCCGGACGGATAGCCCCAGACGGGGATCGTATCGCCGTGGTCGTACCACGGCCGACCGGAGATCCGACACTGGACTGCGCACTGGAGTTGCTGCGAAGGCGCGGCGCCCCGGTCCGTGCGGTCCACTGGATCGGCGGGCCCCGACTGGGGCTGCGCCAGACGTATCTCTCGCATCTGGAGCGCTGCGGCATGGTCCATGCCGTGGAGGGCCAGATGTGCGGAGTGCTGCCGACGACTCGCTACCAGGCGACGGACACGGCCATCAGCCGGGAGATCAGGGCCCGGCTGGACTCCGCGATCCGGACCGGCGTACCGCCGGATCCACGGACCGCGGCGCTCGCCGCGCTGGCCCACGCGGTCGGTCTCGGCAAGCACCTCTACCCGGGCAACGAGGGGCGTTCCTCACGCTCCCGCCTCCGGGACCTGATCAGGCACGACCCGATGGGCGGCCTGGTCGCGCACGCCGTGATGGACGTCCAGAACGGTGCGGCGGCACAGCCGCGCCGTGGACCGGCGTCCGCCGCACGGCCGGCACCGGCGGCACGGGAGCCGGCGGGCCGGGTGCCGATGCAGCCGCACCACGGTCACGGGTCCATGGTCCGTGCCGCGGTGCACTGACATCGCCGCATCGCGAGGCACCACCCGCAGTACAGGCACCACAGCGGCGTCCCCGGGGCGCCGGTCTCGCAACCACCGCGGTTCCCCGAGCTGTCCGGGACGGGAGCCGGCGGTGGGGGCGGGGGGGCGGGCGGGGGCCCAGCCCGCCCCGCCTCAGCCCCACACCCCGGGCGGCAAGCAAA
>NZ_JBHVRR010000010.1:147740-149063 GCF_042885635.1 Streptomyces sp. NPDC058045
CGGTGACACCGTAAGGCACCGGCCCACGGCCCCGCGCGCCCTTTTCCGGGTCTTATCCTGGTACGGACGCACCCCAACTCCCTTGCCTGCACGCCCCGATCACCCTGCGGGGCGCGAACTGCCGGGAATCCGCCGGATATCCGGTGTTTCCCAGCGCGGGCGGGGCACCTGGTGGCAATCTGCTGAACAGCAGATACGCATAGTTGTCAGGCCCCGCAGCCGGAGGTGCACGTACCGTGGCGTCCAATGTCAATCCAACCGTCCGACGACGCCGGTTGGGCCAGGAGCTTCGCCGGCTCCGTGAAAACAAGGGCATGACCGCCGAGGGCGTCGCCGAGCGGCTGCTGGTGTCCCAGTCGAAGATCAGCCGGCTGGAGAACGGCCGCCGCAGCATCAGCCAGCGCGATGTGCGCGACCTGTGCGAGGTCTACGAGGTGGAGGACCGCCGCGTCGTCGACTCCCTGATGCAGATGGCCAAGGACTCCCGCCAGCAGGGCTGGTGGCACTCCTTCGGCGACATCCCGTACAGCGTGTACATCGGTCTGGAGACGGACGCAGAGTCGCTGCGGGTGTACGACCCGCAGGTCGTGCCGGGGCTGCTGCAGACCCGGTCGTACGCGGAGTGTCTGATCGCGGGCGCGCTGCCGGAGACCGCGCCCACCGACATCGACAAGCGGGTGCAGGTGCGGATGCGCCGGCAGGAGCGGATCAACGCCCCGGAGAAGCCGCTGCGCCTGTGGACGGTGCTGGACGAGGCCGCGCTGATGCGGGTCGTCGGCACCAAGGACGTGATGCGGGAGCAGTTGGAGTACCTGGTGGAGCAGTCCCGGCTGCCGCATGTCACCGTGCAGGTCATCCCGTTCGGGATGGGCGCGCACCCCGGGCTCAACGGCCAGTACGCCATCCTGGAGTTCCCGGACGCGGTGGACTCCAGCGTGGTCTACATCGAGGGCGTCACCAGTGACCTGTATCTGGAGAAGACCAACGATGTGCAGAAGTACAGCGTGATGTACGAGCATCTGCGGGCGCAGGCGCTGAATGTGGACCAGTCGCGGGAGTTCATCTCCAACATCGCGGAGACGTACGCGCGTTGAGCCGTGCGGTGCGCCCTGGGTCCGGTCGGGAGGGACGCGCAGGATACACGGCGCCGTCTCACTCCGTGGGAGACCCCCGGTATATGCCATCCGGTCGAGTGAACGCCCGTCTCGCGTACGGGGGTTGGCGAGTAGCGGGGGGGTGCCCCCCCGCCGCCGGCCCGGGGGGGGGGGGGGGCCCCCCCCCCCCCCCACCCGGCAGGCCAACACGCGCCTGCGGCGGGCGACA
>NZ_JBHVRR010000010.1:149073-161870 GCF_042885635.1 Streptomyces sp. NPDC058045
TTTCTTTCCCTCCCGTTCTTCTCCCCCCCCTTCGGGGGTGGGGGGTTGGTGTTGTGGCCCCCCCCCCCCCCGGGGCGCGGTCTTGGGGGTCACCCACGACCGACCAACCCCGGAGCGGAAATGGCAATCCAGCAAGGTGGCACGGATACCTGGACCAAGTCCTCGTACTCCACGGGCAACGGTGCGTGCGTGGAGATCAAGTCCCCTGCCGTGCACGCGGTTTCGGTGCGCGACTCCAAGGTGACCGGGGGCGAGCTCCTCGGGTTCGCACCCGCGACATGGACCTCGTTCGTGTCCGAGGTGGCCCGAGGGGCGTTCGACCGCGACTGATGCACGTCACCGGAACAACGCACCAAGGCACCGTGTAAGAGCCCTCTCGACTGGATCGCCGTCCCGGCCGAGGGGGCTCGGCCATGCCCGTGCCCCGGCGCCCGTCCGCCCTGGCTCCGCTCAGGCGCGCGGGTAGCGGGCCAGCCAGCCGGGGGACGCCATCGAGGGGCTGTGCAGAGCCGGGCCCTGCGTCATCTCCATCGAGAAGTCGTCCGCCAACTCCAGTACCGTGGGCCGCCCTTCGAGCTCCGCCACCCAGGCCGGGGGCAGCGCCGTCTCCCCGTGCAGCGCCCCCAGCAGGGCCCCCGCCAGCGCCCCGCAGATCGCCGAGTCCCCGCCGTGGTTCACCGCCAGCGACAGCCCGTGCCGTACGTCCTCCCCCACCAGCAGCGCGTACACGGCCGCCGCCAGCAGGCCGTCCGCCTCGCCGTCGCCCACCAGTTCCGCGACCCGCTGCGCCGAGGGCATCCCCTGCCGTACCGCGCCCAGGGACCGCTGGAGGGCCTCGGTGACCTCCTGGTGGCCCGGTCTCGCCGTCAACTGCGCCAGGGCCCGCTGCACCGCGGCGTCCGGGCTCTCCCCGCGGGCCAGTGCGTGCACCATCACCGCCTGTGCGCCCGCCGCCAGATACGCCACCGGATGACCATGGCTCTGCACCGCGCACTCCACCGCCAACTGCGCCACCAACTGCGGTTCCCAGCCCACCAGTAGACCGAACGGAGCCGAGCGCGCCGCGGCCGCCGCGCCCCGCTCGTCCCGGTTCCGCGGCTCCTGGAGGGTGCCCATCGACTCCTCCGCGAAGCCGGTCAGGCACGCCTTCGGCGGATCGCGGCGCGCGTACAGCCACTCCTCGCGGGCCAGCCAGCCGTCCTCCGCCCGCCGCTCGTCCGGCCCCCAGTCCCACTGGGTGGCCGCCCATCTGCGGTAGGCGCGGTGCAGATCGGTCGGCGGGTGCCAGGCGCCGGTGTCGCGCCGTACCTGGGCGCGGATCAGGCCGTCCACGGTGAACAGGGCCAGTTGGGTACCGGCGGTGACGGCGCCGCGGCGGCCGAACGCCGGTACCGGTGCGGCGAGTCCGTCCGCGCCGTGGGTGGCGCGGATCGCGTCCAGGCCGAGCGCGGCCACCGGGGCACCGAAGGCGTCGCCGACGGCGGACCCGAGGAGCGTGCCGCGGACCCGGCTGCGGAAGTCCTGCTGTTCCGCCCGGCCCCACAGGGCTCCGGTTGCTGCGCTCAACGGGTCTCCTCCCAGCACACGCGGCGCGCCTGGTTCGGCTGCACTGTAGCGGGCGTCAGTCCAGGACCGGGAGCAGCTCCGGCAGTTGGCCGTCGGAGGCCGCCGCGGCCCGGATCCGCTCCCCGGGCACCTCACCGTAGAGGGTGGTACGGGCCCGCGCCGGGCGCCCCGCCGCCGTGGCAATGGACTCCAGCTCGCGCACCGAGCGGTAGGAGCCGTAACTCGACCCGGCCATACGGGAGATGGTCTCCTCCATCAGGGTGCCGCCGAGGTCGTTGGCGCCGGAGCGCAGCATCTCCGCGGCGCCCTCGGTGCCCAACTTCACCCAGCTCGTCTGGATGTTGGGGATGTGCGGGTGCAGCAGCAGGCGCGCCATGGCGGTCACCGCGCGGTTGTCGCGCGGGGTGGGGCCGGGGCGGGCGATACCGGCCAGGTACACGGGCGCGTTGGTGTGGATGAACGGCAGGGTGACGAACTCCGTGAAGCCGCCGGTCCGTTGCTGGATCCCGGCGAGGGTGCGGAGGTGGCCGAGCCAGTGCCGGGGCTGGTCGACATGCCCGTACATCATGGTCGAGGAGGAGCGGATGCCGAGTTCATGGGCGGTCTCGATGACCTCGATCCAGGTGGCGGCGGGCAGTTTGCCCTTGGTGAGGACCCAGCGGACCTCGTCGTCGAGGATCTCCGCGGCGGTGCCGGGGATGGTGTCGAGGCCGGCTTCCTTCGCCGCGGTCAGCCAGTCGCGGAGGGACATCCCGGTACGGGTGGCGCCGTTGACGACCTCCATCGGGGAGAAGGCGTGGACGTGCATCCCGGGCACCCGCTCCTTCACGGCCCGCGCGATGTCGAAGTAGGCGGTGCCCGGCAGGTCGGGGTGGATGCCGCCCTGCATACAGACCTCCACCGCGCCCACCTCCCAGGCCTGCTGGGCGCGGTCGGCGACCTGGTCCAGGGAGAGGGTGTAGGCGTCGGCGTCGGTGCGGCGCTGGGCGAAGGCGCAGAAGCGGCAGCCGGTGTAGCAGACATTGGTGAAGTTGATGTTGCGGGTGACGATGTAGGTGACGTCCTCGCCGACCGCCGAGCGGCGGACGTCGTCGGCGATCCGGCACAGCGCGTCCAGCGCGGGCCCGTCGGCGTGCAGCAGGGTCAGCGCCTGGGCGTCGGTGAGCCGGGTCGGGTCGTCGGCGGCGACCCGCAGCGCCTCCCGGGCGTCCCCCTCGACCCGCTCCGGTACCAGGCCGGGTGCCGCCTGCTCCCGCAGCGCCTCCCAGTCGCCGTAGACCGCGTCGAAGTCGTTCCGCCGGTCACCGGAGCGGCCCTCGGTGTCGATGGTGCGGTGCAGATCGGTGCGGCCGGTGGCGGTGAACGCCTCGTCCGGCTCCTGCCAGGGCAGCCCCGCCGGCCGTACGTCCTCCCGGGCCAGCCCGGTCTCCGGATCGGCCAGGGCGCGGACGTGCGGCAGCAGGCGCGGGTCGAGCCAGGGTTCGCCGCGGCTGAGGAACTCCGGGTAGACGGTGAGGCGTTCACGCAGGGTGAAGCCGGACTCGGCGGTGCGGGCGGCGAGTTCGGCGATCCGGGGCCAGGGCCGCTCCGGGTTGACATGGTCGGGGGTGAGCGGCGACACCCCGCCCCAGTCGTCGATCCCGGCGCCGAGCAGCAGCGCGTACTGGGCGTCGGCGAGATTCGGCGGGGCCTGGATTCGGGCCGGGGGGCCGAGGACGAGACGGGCGACGGCGATACAGGCGGCCAGCTCCTCCAGCTCCGCGTCCGGCATCCCGCGCATCGCGGTGTCCGGCTTGGCGCGGAAGTTCTGCACGATGACCTCCTGCACGCCGTGGTAGGCGCGCTGCACCCGGCGCAGGGCGAAGAGGGACTCGGCCCGCTCCTCGTGGTTCTCCCCGATGCCGATGAGGATGCCGGTGGTGAACGGCACATTGGAGCGGCCGGCGTCCTCCAGTACCCGCAGCCGGACCGCGGGGTCCTTGTCGGGGGAGCCGTGGTGGGGGCCGCCGGGCTCGGACCAGAGGCGGGTGGCGGTGGTCTCCAGCATCATGCCCATCGAGGGGGCGACGGGCTTCAGCCGCTGGAGGTCGGTCCAGGTCAGCACGCCCGGGTTGAGATGCGGCAGCAGCCCGGTCTCCTCCAGGACGCGGATCGCCATGGCGCGTACATAGGCGAGGGTGTCGTCATAGCCGTGGGCGTCCAGCCACTCGCGGGCCTCGGGCCAGCGGTCCTCGGGGCGGTCGCCGAGGGTGAACAGGGCTTCCTTGCAGCCGAGTTCGGCGCCGCGGCGGGCGATGTCCAGGACCTCGTCCGGGGAGAGGAACATGCTGTGCCCGTCCCGGCGGAGCTTGCCGGGCACGGTCACGAAGGTGCAGTAGTGGCAGCGGTCCCGGCAGAGCCGGGTCAGCGGGACGAAGACCTTCTTCGAGTAGGTGACGACCCCGGGCCGGCCCGCCGCTTCCAGGCCCGCGTCCCGCACCCGGGCCGCCGCGGCGCACAGCTCCCGCAGCTCCTCCCCGCGCAGCCGAAGCAGTACCGCGGCCTCCGCGACGTCGAGCGCCACCCCGTCCCGGGCCCGGCGCAGCGCCCTGCGCACGGCGTTCGCGGTGGGGGCGGGGGCCTCGGCTGCGGACGGGGTTCGGGGCTGTTCGGGCCGCTGATCAGTCATGACCCGAGCATACGAGCGCTCCCACCGCCTCGTCAGCGACGCACCAGGCGGCGCGCACGTCACCTCCGTTGCCTCCGTCACACCACAGTCCGGCTCCCGGGCACCGCGCCGACGTGCGAAAACCCTGTGAGAGCTGTCTCGCTGAGCTGACGCGTCGACGGTCCACAAGGCAGACTGGCGGAAGCGATCCGACGGGTGTGGCAGGGGGCTGCGATGGACGGTGTACCGCGAGTACCTGAGCAGCGGCGGCCGGACGCGGAGACGGACTCCGCGGGGCCGGCCCTGCGCTTCAGTGTGCTCGGACCGGTACGCGCTTGGCGCGACGGGGAGCAGTTGCCTTCCGGCTCCCCGCAGCAACGCGCCCTGCTGGCCGCCCTGTTGCTGCGCGGCGGCCGTACCGCCACCGCGTCCGAGCTGATCGACGCGCTGTGGGGCGAGGAGCCGCCGTCACAGGCGCTGGCCGCGCTGCGCACCTACGCGTCCCGGCTGCGGAAGGTCTTCGGGCCCGGGGTGCTGCTCAGCGAGTCCGGCGGGTACGCGCTGCGGGCCACCGCGGACACCCTGGACCTGCTGCGCGCCGAGGAGTTGTGGGCGCTGGCGGAGAAGGCGCGCGGCAGCGGCGATCTGGCGCGGGCCCGGGTGCTGGGCAATCAGGCCCTGGGGCTGTGGGACGGCGAGCCGCTGGCGAACGTACCGGGGCCCTATGCGCAGACGCAGCGCGCCCGGCTGGCCGAGTGGCGGCTGCAACTCCTGGAGACCAGGCTCGACTTGGACCTGGAGCAGGGCGCGCACGGGGAGGCCGTGTCGGAGCTGACCGCGCTGACCGCGGCGCATCCCCTGCGGGAGAAGCTGCGGGAGCTGCTGATGCTGGCGCTGTACCGCTGCGGTCGGCAGGCGGAGGCGCTGGCCGTGTACGCGGACACCCGCAAGCTGCTCGCGGAGGAGCTGGGGGTCGATCCGCGGCCGGGCCTGAGCGAGTTGCAGCAGCGCATCCTGACGGCCGATCCGCATCTGGCGGAGCCGGCCGGGCCCGCCGAGGAGCCGGCCGCCGCCCGGGTGCGGCCCGCTCAACTCCCGGCGACCGTACCGGACTTCACCGGGCGGGCCGCGTTCGTGGCGGAGCTGGGCGAGGTGCTGGCGCAGGCCGACGGCCGGGTGATGGCGGTGTCCGCGCTGGCCGGTATCGGCGGGGTCGGCAAGACGACGCTGGCCGTGCATGTGGCGCACGAGGCCCGAACGGCCTTCCCGGACGGGCAGTTGTACGTCGACCTCCAGGGCACCAGCGCCGGGGCCGCCGACCCGGAGACCGTACTCGGCTCGTTCCTGCGGGCGTTGGGCACTCCGGACTCGGCGGTGCCGGACGCGCTGGACGACCGGGCGGCCCTCTTCCGCACCCTGCTGGACGGCCGCCGCGTCCTGGTGCTGCTGGACAACGCCCGGGACGCGGCGCAGGTGCGGCCGCTGCTGCCGGGGACGGAGGGCTGTGCGGCGCTGGTCACCTCCCGGGTGCGGATGGTGGATCTGGCGGGGGCGCATCTGGTGGACCTGGATGTGATGTCGCCGGAGGAGGCGCTGCTGCTGTTCACCCGGATCGTGGGCGAGGAGCGGACGGCCTCGGAGCGGGACGCGGCCCTGGACGTGGTGGCGGCCTGCGGTTTCCTGCCGCTGGCGATCCGGATCGCGGCGTCCCGGCTGGCCGCGCGCCGCACCTGGACGGTGTCGGTACTGGCGGCCAAGCTGGCCGACGAGCGGCGCCGGCTGGACGAGTTGCAGGCCGGGGACCTCGCCGTGAAGGCCACGTTCGAGCTGGGCTACGGGCAGTTGGAGCCGCAGCAGGCGCGTGCCTTCCGGCTGCTGGGCCTGGCCGACGGCCCCGACATCACCCTGTCCGCCGCGGCCGCCGTGCTCGACCGCCCGGAGGAGGAGGCGGAGGATCTGCTGGAGGCCCTGGTGGACACCTCGCTGCTGGAGTCCGCGGCGCCCGGCCGGTACCGCTTCCACGATCTGGTCCGGCTCTACGCGCGTGCCTGCGCGGAGCGCGACGAGCAGCCGCCGTCCGGGCGGCCCGCCGCCCTCAGCCGCCTGCTCGACTTCTATCTGGCGACCGCGGCCGGCGTGTACACCCTGGAGCGGCCCGGCGACCGGCTGGTGGACCACCTGGAGGCGACCGCCTACCCCGGCCTGGTCTTCGAGGACCGCAACTCCGCCCGGGACTGGCTCTATTCGGAGGCCGTGTCCCTGCTGGCCTGCGTACGGCAGTCCGCCGCGGACGACACCCTGCGGCGGGCGGTGGACCTGCTGTGGACCACGGTGGACCTGGCCGAGTCCGGCACCGACTCCCGGGAGTACGAGGCGGTGGCGCGGGTGGCGCTGGCCGCCGCCGAGGCCGCGGGCGAGTCCCGTACCGAGGGCCGGGCGCTGACGCTGCTGGCGTATGTGCACCACATCTCGGGCCGGTTCGATCTGGCGCGGCAGGAGGCGGACCGGGCGGTGCGGCTGGCGGGGGACGCCGGGGATCCGATGGCGGACTGCTGGTCGTCGAACATGGGCGGCATCGTGGCGCTCTACCAGAACCGGCACCAGGACGGGGAGGCCTGTCTGGAGCGGGCCATCGACGGGTTCCGCCGCTTCGGGGACCGGCCGGGCCTGGCCAGTGCGCTGTGCAATCTCTCCCGGATCCATCTGGCGACCGGCCGCACCGCGAGCGCGGTGGCCCTCGCCCAGCAGGGCGCCGACATGTACGACGAGATGGGGCACGCCCTCAAGGGCGCCAACGGGCGTTATGCGCTGGGGCTGGCGCTCACCGAGAGCCGCCGCCTCTGCGACGCGGCGGACCGGCTGCGGGAGGCCCTCGATGTGTTCCGCGACAGCCGGCAGCGGCTGTGGGAGGGGATGACGCTGTTCCGGCTGGCGGAGGTGGATCTGGCGGCGGGCCGGCCGGCACCGGCCGCGGCCAACGCGGAGATGGCGTTGACGGTGCTGCGCGGCATCGGCGGCGAGTGGCGCCGCGGCAATGTCCTCACCGTGCTCGGGCGGGGCCTGGCCGGTATAGGGCAGTCGGGCCGGGCGCAGGTGTGCTGGCAGGAGGCGCTGGACATCTTCCATGAGATGGGTTCGCCCGAAGAGGCCGTGGTACAGGCCCTGTTGGCACCGGCAGCCGCGGCCTGACACCGCGGCCGGGTCCGGACCCGGGCGCGGCAGGTGGCACACGGTGACGCGAACTCCCGTGGCACCACGCGGAGTTGGGGCAGCCCGGGCAGCCGTGGGGGGGTAACCACCCGGCCGTCGGGGTACGTTCATCGTTCGTTTATCGCCCTGGGGCACTGTGGTCTCGTCGGTCCGTCACCGCGGGGGACAGACGGGCGACACCGGGCCGCGTCCTAGAGTGAGCGGCCCGGGCGATGTCCGTCCGGCGGTCCTCGGGGGAACCGCCGGGCGGACCGTCCGCACCACGCAACGCCACAGCCACAAGGGGACTTCCAGCATGAGCGACGAGATCACCACCGAGAACGCGCACGCCACCAGCGAGCCGGCCCACGCCGACAACGCGCACGCCACCGACGAGACGATCGGCACCAAGAACGCCCACGCCACCTCCGCCCCCGCCAAGCCCAAGGCGGCCGCCGAGGGCGAGGCCACCGTCACCCCCGACAACGCCCACGCCACCGGCGAGACGGCCTGACGGCTGCCTCAGTTCTGCCGGCCGCGCCGCACGGGGGACCGCGGCGGCGCGGAGGGGGACGCCGACGCGGCGGACGCATCCGCGGGGGCCTTGGGGGGCCTCCGCACCACCGGGCCGGCGGGCACGGGGGACACGGGGGCACGTCCCGGGGGTCTCAGGAACCCCCGGGACGGGGAACACCGGAGCCGCGGCAGCGCGCTCCGCAGGGGGGACGACGGGGGACACACCAGGGGGCCGGGCGAACGCCCGGCCCCCTTCGCCGTGCCCGCGGGCCGCCGCCCGCGCCCGGGGCGGTCAGCCGCGGGCCGTGCCGGTGCCCTTCTCCGCGTCCAGGGCGTACACACAGCGGTCCTTGCTGCACGCGTAGACGACTCCGGAGCGGACCGCGGGGGTGCCGGTGATCTCGCCGCCGGTGGCGAGCTTCCAGCGGAGCCGGCCGTCATCGGCCTTCAGCGTGTACAGCAGGTGGTCGGTGGAGCCGAAGTGGATCCGGCCGTCGGCGACGACCGGGGAGCCCACCACGTCACCGCCCGCCTGGAAGCGCCACTTGGGGGCGCCGGTGACCGCGTCCAGTGTGTAGAGGCCCTTGCCGCTGCCGACGTGCACATGCCCGTCCGCGACCAGGACCGGTTCCACCGAGGTGCGCGGCTCGGTGGCGATCCGCCAGCGGTCCCGCCCGTCGGTGGCGTCCAGCGCGTAGACGGTGCCCAGGTAGTCGGCGAGGTAGATACCGCCGCCGGTGACGGCCGGTCCCGGGGCGAAGGCGGGCGGGGAGAGGAAGACGGCGGGCGCCTCGAAGCGCCAGCGGACATGGCCCGCGTCGACGTCGATGGCCAGGGCCCGGGTACCGGCGACGACATAGACGAAGCCGTCGGGCGCCTGGGTGAGGCGGACCGGGACCCCGCCGCAGGCCGCGGCGTCACCGATCGGGTAGGACCAGCGCTCTTCCCCCGTCCTGGCCTCCAGGGCGCGCAGCCGCGCGTCCTGCCACACGTACACCGTGCCCTCGCACACCACCGGCCCGGCCTCGGCGCTCTCGAAGTCGGTCTGCGCCCCGCCGATCTCCCACAACTGCTGCCCGCTGGAAGCCTCCCAGCCCTGTACGCCGCCGCCGCGGGTGCCGGTGACGACGGTGCCGCGGTCCGCGCTCAGCGAGTACACCCAGCCGTCGGAGGCGAGCCGCCACAGGTCGGAGCCGTCCTGCGCGTCCAGGGCGTAGAGGCCGGGCCCGTCGGAGGCGTGGATACGGCCGTCGGCCACCGCCATCGACCAGGCCACGTCGCGGGTCTTGAAGCGGCGGCGGCCGGTGCCGGTGTCCAGGGCGTGCACCTCGAAGGAGGTGACATAGACGAGGTCTCCGGCGACGGACGGGGTGCCCCAGACGTCGTTGGACATCCGGAACCGCCAGGGCCGCCAGGCGCCCGCGTCGGGTGCGGCGGGCGGGCCGGTGGGGGGTGGACTCACCACGGAGGCGCCCGGTTTGGGGCGGGACCAGGCCGCGGACAGGCCCTCCACCTGGGCCGCGGAGCGGACCGCGGCGGCCCGTGCCTCCGCCACCTTCGGCCCGGGCCCGATCGGCACCTGCGCACCGGCCAGCCGTACCGGGCCGCCGTCCCCCTCGCCGCCGTTGCCTGCGCCGGGTCCCGGTACCGGCAGCGGCGGTGGGGCGTGCGGCGGCAGCGGGGGCACCGCGGGGGCGGGCTCCGGGGTGGGCTCGGGTGGGGCGGGGCGGGGTGCGGGCCGTCCGCCGCGGCGGGCCTCGATCAGCGCCACCGAACGCTCCGGCAGCCAGGCGGAGGCGGTGCCCGAGTCATCGGAACCGGAGGCGAAGAGGTGCGGGGCGAGCTGGGCCTGGAGGTCGGCGGGGCTGGGCCGGCCGGTGGCGTCCATCTGCATACAGGAGTCGATCAGCGGGCGCAGCTCGTCCGGCAGCCCGGCCAGGTCGGGGCCCTCCCGCAGCAGCATGAAGACCGTCTCGACCGGGTTGGCGCCGTGGTACGGGGCGTGTCCGGTGGCGGCGAAGACGAGGGTGGAGGCGAGGGAGAAGATGTCGCTGGCGCCGGTGACGCTGCGGGAGTCCTTCGCCTGCTCCGGCGACATATAGGCCGGGGTGCCGACGGCGACGTTGGTCATGGTGAGGCGGGTGTTGGAGACTCCGCTGGCGATCCCGAAGTCGATCACCCGTGGCCCGTCCTCCACGACCAGCACATTGGACGGCTTCAGATCGCGGTGCACCAGACCGGCGCCGTGGATCGACTGGAGCGCCTCGGCCACCCCGGCGGCCAGCCAGCGCACCGCCTGGGCCGGCAGCGGCCCCGTCTCGTTCACTATTTCTTCCAGGGAGGGCGCCGGCACATAGGCGGTGGCCAGCCACGGTACGGCGGCCCGCGGGTCGGCGTCGACGACGGCGGCGGTGTAGAAACCGGAGACCGCGCGGGCCGCCTCCACCTCGCGGGTGAAGCGGACCCGGAAGAGCTGGTCCTCCGCCAGTTCGGTGCGCACCGTCTTGATCGCCACCCGGCGGCCGGACGCCGAGCGCGCGAGATAGACCAGCCCCATGCCTCCGGCGCCGAGCCGGCCGAGCACCTCGAACGGGCCGATCCGTCTCGGATCATGCTGCGTCAGCTGATCCATCTCCTGCCACCTCCCCGTACGGACCGTGCCCCACGGCCCCGTGCAGCGTCTCACCACCGGACCACAGCGATGGCACGCCCCCCGATTCTTCCTGTCCACGCCCCACGGTGCGAACCCGGGGGCGGATCGGGGTGTCCCGGTACAACTACGGCGATAACGCAGCATCGTACGGGTGGGACACCCGGGCGCCCCACCGAACACCGATACACCGGGGCGCGGACACTCCCCCGCACGCCGGCGCGCACCCTCTACTCGCGGTGCGCCAGGAGCAGTTCCCCGGCGAGGTGCTAACCGTTCGCGCGGGAGCGCAGGGCGAAGGCGGCGCCCTGGTTGTCGACCACCACGGCGGTCCTGCCGTACGGGGTGTCGGCGGGGGGTGCCTGGACGCGGCCGCCGAGGGCGGTGACGCGGGCGGCGGCCGTGTCGCAGTCGGCGACGGCGAAGTGGACGAGGAAGTGGGGCGGCATCTCGGCCGGGAAGGCGCCGGGCCCGAGGCTGCGTCCGGCGACCGCGGTGGCCGGTCCCGGCGGGGCGCCGGCCGGGGACCACAGACGCCGCCCGGGAACGGCGGGCGGCGGCTCCTCGGCGGCACCGCCCTCCGACTCCCAGTCCTCCAACTCCGCCTCGTCCGCCGTCTGTTGAGCAGGCCGTGCCGCTTGAGTAGGCCATGCCTCGGAGCCGGGTGGCAGATCGTGGGCGCCGTAGCCGAAGACCCGGGCGTAGAAGGGGTCGACGGTGTTCCGGTCGCGGGAGTGGACCTCGGTCCAGGTGAACGAGCCGGGGGCGTCGCGGAGTTCGAAGCCGGGGCTGTCGCCGGGCTGCCAGAGGCCGAAGACGGCGCCCTCCGGGTCGGCGGCGAGCGCGGCGGTGCCGAGGGTGCCGAGCGGGGCGGGTGTGGAGATGACGGTGCCGCCCGCGGCCTGGATCCGGCGGGCGGTGGCGGCGGCGTCCGGGGTGGCGAGGTGGACCGTCCACACGGTGGGCAGCCGGCCGTCGGGTTTGGCGGCGAGCGCGGCGACCAGACGGCCGACGGGGCCGGCGGGGCTGCCGGAGTAGGCCTGTACCAGACGGGCCGGGTCGGCCGCAGGCGAAGGGTGGAAGGTCCAACCGAAGAGGTCACCGTAGAAGCGGCGGCCGGCAGCGATATCGGGGAGCTGTACGTCGACCCAGCAGGGGACGCCCTCGGCGGGCGCTCCGGGCCGCGGGGGCCCGCCGGGTCCGCCTGGTGCGCCGGTTGCGGCCATGACCGGATTCCTTCCTCTCGGCCGGCCCGGCACGGGTACCTCGACCGGCCCGTACGGGCAGCTCGCACGCCGCCCGGGGGCCACGCTAGCCGCCCTTCCGCACTCCCGCAGGGCGATGGTTTCCGGCCACCCCACGGGCTCGGCACGCTCCGGCCGCCCGGGAACCGGACCCCGCCCGCACCCCCCGGGGAGGGCTCCGGAGCAGGCCTGCCGGGGGCCGCCCCTCATTTGCAGTCGGCCGAATCGCGCTCCGAACATGCGTCGGTAAGCTGACGGCATGACAGGACAAGTACGTACCGTCGACGGCCGGGTGGCGGGACGGCGCGGGCAGGCAACGCGCCAGAAGCTGCTCGACTGCCTCGGCGAGATGCTCGGTTCATCGCCGTACCGGGACGTCAAGGTCATCGACGTGGCCCGGAAGGCGGGCACCTCACCGGCCACGTTCTACCAGTACTTCCCCGACGTCGAAGGCGCGGTCCTGGAGATCGCCGATGAAACGGCCGCCCAGGCCTCGGAGTTGACGGAGCTGGTGGCCGGCCGGTCCTGGACCGGCAAGGCGGGCTGGCAGACCGCTCAGGACCTGGTGGACGGCTTCCTCGACTTCTGGCGGCACAACGAGGCCATTCTGCGGGTGGTCGATCTGGGTGCCGCGGAAGGGGATAAACGTTTCTACAAGATCCGGATGAAGATCCTGAACTCGGTCAACAACTCCCTGGTGGAGGCGGTGAAGGAGCTTCAGGCGAAAGGCCGGGTGGGCCCCGAGGTGAGCCCGGGAGCGGTGGCCGGGTCACTGGTGGCGATGCTCGCCGCCGTCGCCTCGCACCAGAAGGCCTTCCAGACCTGGGGTGTGAAACAGGCCGAACTCAAGCCGAATCTGGCCCAGTTGGTGCATCTGGGGGTGACCGGAAGGAAGCCCACCCGGTAACTCGGGGCCGGCCCCCGCAAGGCCCGTTCACAGTCCTGTCCTCCCCGCGGCGGCGGGCCGTGGCGCACGCCCACGGCC
>NZ_JBHVRR010000011.1:0-34199 GCF_042885635.1 Streptomyces sp. NPDC058045
GCACCGTCACCTCGGCATCGCCGTGCGCCTCGGAGATCCGCAGCGCCTGCTCCACGCTCCCGCGCCCGCCCCCGTGGCTCCGGCGCCCGCGCCCGCAGCCCCCGCACCGGCCGCCCCGGCCGACGCGGGTGCCTATGTGACGCCGCTGGTACGGAAGTTGGCCGCGGAGCAGGGCGTCAACCTGTCCTCGGTGAAGGGCACTGGGGTCGGTGGCCGCATCCGCAAGCAGGACGTGCTCGCCGCCGCCGAGGCCGCGAAGGCCGCCGCCCAGGCTCCGGCCGCCGCGGCGCCCGCCGCGAAGAAGGCCCCCGTGCTGGAGGCCTCCCCGCTGCGCGGCCAGACCGTCAAGATGCCGCGGATGCGCAAGGTCATCGGCGACAACATGATGAAGGCCCTGCACAGCCAGGCGCAGTTGTCCTCGGTCATCGAGGTCGACGTCACCAGGCTGATGAAGCTGCGGCAGCGGGCCAAGGGCGCGTTCGCCGCCCGGGAGGGCGTCAAGCTGTCCCCGATGCCGTTCTTCGTGAAGGCGGCGGCCCAGGCGCTGAAGGCCCACCCGGTCGTCAACGCCCGGATCAACGAGGACGAGGGCACCATCACCTACTTCGACTCGGAGAACATCGGCATCGCCGTGGACTCCGAGAAGGGCCTGATGACCCCGGTCATCAAGGGTGCGGGCGACCTCAACATCGCCGGTATCGCCAAGCGGACCGCGGAGCTCGCGGAGGCCGTCCGGGCCAGCAGGATCACCCCGGACGACCTGGCGGGCGGCACCTTCACCATCTCCAACACCGGTTCCCGCGGCGCCCTGTTCGACACGATCATCGTGCCGCCGAACCAGGTCGCCATCCTCGGGATCGGCGCCACGGTGAAGCGCCCGGCGGTCATCGAGACCGAGGAGGGCACGGTCATCGGCGTCCGCGACATGACGTATGTGACCCTCTCCTACGACCACCGCCTGGTGGACGGCGCCGACGCCGCCCGCTACCTGGGCGCGGTCAAGGCGATCCTGGAGGCCGGCGAGTTCGAGGTGGAGCTCGGCCTGTAAGGCTCACCACACCTGGGGAGACGCCCCCGTCCGGAATGTTTCCGGACGGGGGCGTCGCCGTATTGTCTAGAAGTCACCCCGTGCCGCGTCCCCCGGCCTGTGCGGTGGTGACGGGTCCCCCCCCGCCCGACAACCTACGGAGCCCGCATGACCGCGCCCGTCGTCCACTCGCTGCGCGAACAGATCCGCGAGCACATCGTGGAGGGGATCGTCAGCGGCCGCTGGCAGCCCGGCGAGCGCATCGTGGAGCGCAGGATCGCCACCGAGCTGGAGGTCAGCCAGACCCCGGTGCGCGAGGCCCTGCGGGAGCTGGAGTCGCTGCGGCTGATCGAGTCGGCGCCCAACAAGGGCGTACGGGTGCGGAATCTGACTGCGGCCGATCTGGAGGAGTCCTATCCGGTGCGGGCCGGTCTGGAGCAGATCGCGGCGGAGCTGGCGGCGCAGAAGCTGGCCGAGGACTGCTCGGCGCTGGAGCCGCATGTGGCGGCGCTCTATCTCGCGGACCGCACCTCGGACGGCACCGCGCAGGTCCGGCACACCGTGGCGTTCCACCGGGAGATGGTGCGGGCGGCGGGCAACAGCGTGCTGCTGCACACCTGGGAGGGCCTGGGCATCGAGGTGTTCACCGCCCTGTCGATCCGCTGGCTGGGCACCGTGCAGCAGTCGTACGCGGAGGAGCACCAGGCGCTGGTGGAGGCGTTCCGTCGGCGGGACCCGCGGATCGGGAAGCTGGTGAAGGAGCACGTCCTGGGCTGCGCACCGCGGGCGTGAGCGGCGCTCGTCCATCGCTTCCAGCCTGGGAAAACCAGGCACGCGGTGTCCGGGACCGCGGCACCCTGTGCCTACTTTTGGTCTTCGAGGCACTTTTTATTGGACGACCTTTGATCGATCATCGATCGCGGGCTTAGAGTCGACCTCGGGCTTCCACCAGAGCCCCCGCCCTGTCCTGCCAAAGACCTTAGGGCAACCCAGAACCCTCACCGGTCGACACCGGCGGGGGAACCCCCTTCGACTCCGGAAGGCGGCGACATGACCGACCCCACCGCAATCCAGCCGAGCGAGCTCGACCAGCTCCCGGACCGCGACCCCGAGGAGACCGCCGAATGGCAGGCCTCCCTGGACGCCGTCACCGAGGCGGCCGGGCCGCACCGCGCCGCGTATCTGATGCGCCGCACACTGGAGCGCGCCGAGGGCGCCGGAGTGGGCCTGCCGAAGCTGCTGGAGACGGACTACGTCAACTCCATCCCCACCGCCGCCGAGCCCGCCGTGGACGGTGACGAGGAGATGGAGCGGAGGATCACCGCGTGGAACCGCTGGAACGCGGCCGCGATGGTCACCCGCGGCTCCCAGTACGGCGTCGGCGGCCATATCGCCACCTTCGCCTCCGCGGCCTGGCTCTACGAGACCGGCTTCAACCACTTCTTCCGGGGTAAGGAAGGCGACGGCTCGGGCGACCAGCTCTACGTCCAGGGCCACGCCTCCCCCGGGATCTACGCCCGCGCCTTCCTCGACGGGCGGCTCTCCGAGGAGCACCTCGACCACTTCCGCCGCGAGGCCGGCGGCAACGGCCTGCCGTCCTACCCGCACCCGCGCCGCCTGCCCTGGCTGTGGGAGTTCCCGACGGTGTCGATGGGCCTCGGCCCGATCTCCGCGATCTACCAGGCGCGGTTCAACCGCTACCTCACCAGCCGTGGCGTCAAGGACGTCTCGGCCTCGCATGTGTGGGCCTTCCTCGGTGACGGCGAGATGGACGAGCCGGAGTCCACCGCGGCCCTGGCGCTCGCCTCCCGCGAGGGCCTGGACAATCTGACCTTCGTCATCAACTGCAACCTGCAGCGCCTCGACGGCCCGGTCCGCGCCAACTTCAAGATCGTGCAGGAGCTGGAGGCCCAGTTCCGCGGCGCCGGCTGGAACGTGGTCAAGTCGCTGTGGGGCAGCGCCTGGGACGAGCTGTTCGCGCTCGACACCACGGGCGCCCTGGTCCGCCGGCTGCGCCAGGTGCCGGACGCGCAGGTGCAGACGTACCAGACGCGGGACGCGGCGTACATCCGGCAGGACTTCTTCGGGGCGGACCCGGCGCTGGTCGAGATGGCGAAGCTGCTCAGCGACGACAAGATCCTGGAGTGCTTCCACGACTCGCGCGGCGGGCACGAGCCGCGCAAGGTCTATGCCGCCTACCGGGCCGCCCTCGCGCACAAGGGCGCGCCGACGGTGATCCTGGCGCAGACCGTCAAGGGCTACAGCCTCGGCCCCGGCTTCGCCTCCAAGAACGCCAACCACCAGATGAAGAAGCTCTCGGTGGACGAGTTCAAGGACATGCGCGAGCTGCTCGAACTCCCCATCTCCGACGCGCAGTTCGTGGACGGCGTGGTCCCCTACGGCCACCCGGGCGCGGACTCCCCCGAGGTGCGCTACCTCCAGGAGCGGCGCGCCGCCCTCGGCGGCCCCGCCCCGGCCCGCCGTACGCACCCGCTGGCCCCGCTGCCGGCCCCCGCCGACAAGGCCTTCACCGCCTTCGACAAGGGCTCCGGCTCCCAGTCCGTCGCCACCACCATGGCCTTCGTACGCCTGGTGAAGGACCTGGTACGGGACAAGCAGTCCGGTAGGCGCTGGGTGCCGATCGTCCCCGACGAGGCCCGCACCTTCGGTATGGAGTCCCTCTTCCCGTCGCTCGGCATCTACTCGCCGAAGGGCCAGACGTACGAGCCGGTCGACCGCGACCAGCTCATGTACTACAAAGAGGCCAAGGACGGGCAGATCCTCAACGAGGGGATCACCGAGGCCGGTTCGATGGCCGACTTCATCGCCGCCGCGTCGTCGTACGCGACGCACGGCGAGGCGATGATCCCGTTCTACATCTTCTACTCGATGTTCGGCTGGCAGCGGACCGCGGACCAGATGTGGCAGCTCGGCGACCAGCTCGGCCGCGGCTTCCTGGTCGGCGCCACCGCCGGCCGCACCACCCTCACCGGTGAGGGCCTCCAGCACGCCGACGGCCACTCCCCGGTGATCGCCGCGACGAACCCGGCGGCCGTCTCCTACGACCCGGCGTTCGCCTACGAGGTCGCCGCCGTCGTCAAGGACGGTCTGCGCCGTATGTACGGCGAGGCGGCGCCAGGCGAGGACCAGAACGTCTTCTACTACCTGACGGTCTACAACGAGCCGCTGCCCCAGCCGGCCAAACCGGCCGGGGTCGACGAGGGCATCGTCAAGGGCCTCTACCGCTTCAACACGGCCGAGTCCGCGGGCCTGAACGTGCCGGCCAACGCCTCCCGCATCCAGCTCCTCGGCTCCGGCACCGCGATCCACTGGGCCCTGAAGGCACAGCGGTTGCTCGCCGAGGAGTGGGGTGTGGCCGCCGATGTGTGGTCCGCGACCTCCTGGACCGAGCTGCGGCGCGACGCCCTGGAGTCCGACGCGGCCGCGCTGCGCGGCGAGGAGCAGGTGCCGTATGTGCGCAGGGCGCTGGAGGGCGTCGATTCGCCGGTGCTGGCGGTCAGCGACTATATGCGGCAGGTGCCGGACCAGATCGCGCAGTGGGTGGAGCAGGACTGGTCCTCGCTCGGCGCGGACGGCTTCGGCCTCTCCGAGACCCGGGACGCGGCCCGCCGCCACTTCGGGGTGGACGCCGAGTCCATCGTGGTCGCCGCCCTGGCCCAGCTCGCCCGCAAGGGCCAGGTGCAGGCCACCGCGGTCAAGGAGGCCCGCGAGCGTTACGGCCTGTAGGGCCTGTCCGCTGGTACCGCGGCCCCCACCCCGAGCCCGCGCCGCTCGGGGTGGGGGCCGCGGTGTGTGACGCCCGAGGTCAACTGGTGGGCGGCAACGGGGAGTTCACGGGGGCCGGGTCGGTCCGGTACCGGGCGGCGGCGCGGGCCAGTAGCGCGGCGAGGCGGGTGCGGAGGGCGGGCGGGGCGAGTACCTCGGCCTCCGGGCCCAGGCTCAGCAGTTGGGCGCAGGCCACCTCCTCGGACTCCACCGCCAGCCGCACCACCCGCCGCCCGTCCGCGTCCGGTTCGCCCGCCGAGGCCAGTGCAGCGCGGGCGGCCGCCGCGTCGGTGACCGTGGGCAACTGCCGGGCGCCCGCCTCGGTGAGCCGCAGTTCGACCGTGCCGCGCAGAATGGACCGGGCGAACTCCGCGGCCCGCTCCGCCCAGAAGCCCGGCAGGTCGAACTCCCCGTCCCGGGCGAAGCGTTCGGCGCCCATGGTGACCTCGGTGAAACGGTCGATGCGGTAGACCCGGAAGTCCCCGCCGCCCGCGGCCCCTTCGGCGACCCGCGCGCACAGGTACCAGACCCCCGCCTTCAGCACCAGCCCGTACGGCTCCAGCAACCGCCGTACCTCGGGGGCGACTTGGGGCGCCGGGGTGTCCGCGTCGTCGGCTGCGGAGGCGTCCGGGGTGCCCGCGCCCCGGCGGTAGCAGGCGGTCACCCGGCGGTCGTCCCAGACGGCCTCGGCCAGTGCCGGCAGCGCCCGCGGGGTGGCGGGCTCGCGGAACCAGGCGGGCGCGTCCAGATGGAAGCGCGCGGCCGCCGAGCGGGAGGCGTCCGAGAGGGCGGGCTGGAGTGCCGCGGACACCTTCAGCCGGGCCGCGGAGGCCGCGTCCTCCAGCCCCATCTCCCGCAGCGCGCCCGGCACTCCGGACAGGAAGAGGGCCTCCGCCTCGCTGCGAGCGAGCCCGGTGAGCCGGGTGCGGTAGCCGCCGACGAGACGGTAGCCGCCCACCCGGCCGCGGTCCGCGTAGACCGGTACGCCCGCCTCGGAGAGGGCCTGGGCATCGCGGGTCACGGTCCGCTCCGACACCTCCAGTTCACGGGCGAGTTCGGCGGCGGTCATGGCGGATCTGGACTGGAGCAACAGCACCATCTTGATGAGCCGGGCAGCACGCATGGGGCCATCATGCGGGCTGCCGGGGGCCCGGGTTGCCATCCGGTGGCCGGAAACCACCGGGGCTCAGCGGGGAGGCGGGCACGTCCGGGCACCCGCCTCAGCGGTACTGCTCCGCCGTGGCGTCCCGGTCCCCGAAGACGACCTCCTCGAAGTAGCGGAAGCAGTCGGGGCGTGAACCGTCCAGGTCGTCGACGCCGTACTCGCGGGCGAGGTGGCCGCTGGACAGGGAGGCACCGTTCCAGCGCCGCCGGTCCGGGTCGGCGGCGAGCGCGGCCACCGCGCGGGCCAGCAGATACGGCGTCTCGGACACGGCGAACTCGGGGATCCGCGCGACCGCGTCCCGCCAGTTCTCCTCGGTGACGCCCAGCAGGTCCAGCATCTGCTCCGAGCGCAGAAAGCCGGGGCTGACCGCGACCGCCGTGCCGCCGACCTGCTTCAGCTCCTCGGCCAGCCCGAACGCGATCCGGATCGGCGCGTTCTTCGCCAGGTCGTAGTAGAGGTTGTCCCGGTAGCGGCGGTTGAACTCAGCGGTGCCGTCGGTGACTTCGACCACCAGCCCCCCGGGGTTCCGCACCAGCAGCGGCAGGGCCAGGCTGCTGGTGATCAGATGGGTGCGGACGCCCAGCTCCAGCATCCGCATCCCCTTGTCCAGGTCGTACTCCCACATCCGCGGCTTCTTCTCCAGCACCTCGGCCACCAGGTGCTCGCCGCCCCACACATCGTTGACCAGGACATCGAGCCGGCCCTGCTCCCCCTCGATACGGTCCACCAGCTCCCGCACCTGCTCCGGCCGGAGGTGGTCGGTGGGGACGGCGACGGCGGCACCGGTACGGCCGGCCGCCCGGTCCACGCGCTCCGCGGTGCCCTCGATGGTCTCCGTGGCCCGGCCCACCTCGCTGACCCGCTGCCGGGTGGTGCGGCCGGTGACATAGACGGTGGCGCCGGCCCGGCCCAGCTCCACGGCCATGGCCCGGCCGGCACCCCGGGTCGCGCCCGCCACCAGCGCCACCTGCCCGGCCAGCGTCCCCGCACCACCGGCCGCCCCGTTCTGCCTGTCCTGCCCGTCCCGCTGTTCGCTGCTCTGCTGCTGCCTGTTGTGGTCCATGCCGGGGAGCCTGGCAGGGAATGCGGACACCTTCTGTCCGGCTTCGCCGAGGCGGTGCCCGTATAACGAACGGGGGTGCATCCGTGGGACTCCGCGTGCGTCGCCCCCGCGCAGGGCAGATGCTGGTGCCGTGATGGACGAGACGGAGTTCTGGGAGATCGTCGACGGCACGCGCGAGGCCGCCGGAGGCGATCCGGAGGACCATGCCGACCTGCTGGTGCAGCGGCTCGCGCAGTCCGATCCCGACGCTGTCCTGGACTTCGCCCGCCACTTCGAGGCCCGCTACAACCGCGCCTACCGGTGGGACCTGTGGGGTGCGGCCTGGGTCCTGCTCGGCGGAGCCAGCGACGACGCCTTCGAGTACTTCCGCTGCTGGCTGATCGGGCAGGGCCGCGAGGTCTTCGAAGGCGCCCTGCACGACCCGGACTCCCTCGCCGACCTCCTGGACGACTTCGACGAGGAGGTCGACGGCGACGGCGAGGAACTCGGCTACGCCGCCGACGAGGCCTATGAGCAGCTCACCGGCACCGTCGCCCCCGACCTGGGCCTCCCACCCGCCCCCGCGGAACCGGCCGGCACCCCGCTCGACCTGGAGGACGACACGGCCCTCGCCCGCGCCTACCCGAAACTCTGGGACCGCTTCGCCTGACCGCCTCCCGGCCACCCCGCTCAGACCAGCGTCCGCCCCATCAGCACATCGTCCACATACTCCCCGTCGCACCGGAACTCCTGCGGCAGTACGCCCTCCACGGTGAAGCCCACCGACTCATAGAGGCACCGCGCCGGGGTGTTCGGCGCCAGTACCCGCAGGGTGATGCGGCGGGCGCCCTGCCGCCGCGCCTCGTCCATCGCCGCCCGGAGCAGCGCCCGCGCCACCCCGCGGCCACGGGACTCGTGCGCCACGGCCAGCCCGCGGATCTGCCGGACATGCGCGTGGGACACCAGCGGGGTGGGCAGCCCGAACCGCACATAGCCCGCGAGCCGCCCGTCCACCTCGGCCACCAGATGGTCCCGCGGCGCATGACGCTCGTCGAAGAACTCCCGGTACGGCGGCTGCGGGGCCGGGGTGACGGCGTGCAGCGGCGACCAGACGGAACGGTCGAGCGCGCCCAGCGCGGCGTCGTCATCGAGCCGGGCGAACCGGACGGCGGGAAGCGGCATGAGCGCCAGGGTAAAGAGACGCGGGCACGGCAGGATGGGCCCATGCACGGACAAGAAAGCGCGGAGCCCACCCGTATCGCGGTGGCCGGCTCCTCCGGTCTGATCGGCCGGGCACTGGTCACGTCACTGGTCGCCGACGGGTACGAGGTGGTGCGGCTGGTCCGCCGCCCGCCGCGGGGGCCCGACGAGGCGCGGTGGGACCCCAAGGGGCACCGGGTGGAGGCGGGGGCGCTCGCCGGGTGCCGGGCGGTGGTCAATCTGGCGGGCGCCGGGATCGGCGACCGGCGGTGGACCGAGGACCGCAAACGCGAACTGCGCGACAGCAGGGTCCTCGGCACGGCCACCCTGGCGGAGGCCGTCGCCGCCCTGGACCAGCCGCCCGCCGTCTTCGTCTGCGGCAGCGCCATCGGCTTCTACGGCGACACCGGGCAGCGCGCCGTGGACGAGAGCGCCCCGCCCGGTGACGGTTTCCTCGCGGCCCTCTGCACCGACTGGGAGGAGGCCGCGGCCTCCGCCCAGGAGGCGGGGGTACGCACCGTCTTCGCCCGCACCGGTCTGGTGGTGACGCGCCACGGCGGGGCCTGGGGGCCGCTCTTCCCGGTGTTCCGCGCGGGCCTGGGCGGGCGGCTCGGAGACGGACGGCAGTACTGGAGCGCGATCGCCCTGCACGACGAGGTGGCGGCGCTGCGGCATCTGATCGACACCCCGGAGCTCTCCGGCCCGGTCAACCTCACCGGCCCCGAGCCGTGCACCAACCGCGAGGTGACGGCGGCGATGGCCCGGGTGCTGCACCGTCCCGCGGTCCTTCCGGTGCCGTCCGCGGCCCTGCGGATCGCCCTCGGCGAGTTCGCCGGCGACGTCCTCTCAAGTCAGCGCGTCCTACCCGCCCGCCTCCAGGAATCCGGCTTCCGCTTCGCCTTCCCCGGCATCGACGACATGATCCGCGCGGCCCTGCACGACTGAACGGGGCGGTGCGGGGCGGGAGTTGACCGCGGGCCGGGTTCGGTGGGGGGCGGGAACCGGATGCCGGGCCGTGCGCTGGTCCGCGCCTCCGTGTGCCCCCGCACGCATCCCGCGCGCTGCTCCCCGCGGCCCCCGGCCCTCCTAGGCTCTTGCGTCGAAAGGGGTCGGACCCCGTCGGGCGGTCGTAGCAGTCGCGGTGGCGGGGCGCCGTCGAACGGGTGGAGGCTCTCCAGCGGTGGAACGCCGCCGGACAGCCGAAGTCGTCGAGTAGTCAGGGCCGTTGCATCGGCCGAAGCCTTTGAAGCGGTCGGAACGGTTGCCGTGGTCGAAGCCGTCGAGGCCCGGCCCGTCGCCGAACTCGGGTATTCCGGACGCCAGTCGGGGGCATCGGGGCTCCGGCGACCGCGCAACCGCCGGCCGCGCGAACCCTGGGGAGTGGCAGTGTCTGAGCCCGCGCGCCATACGGAAGTCGTCGTCGTGGGGGCCTCGGTCGCCGGTCTGGCGGTCGCCCGCCGACTGGCCGGGGCCGGGGTATCGGTGCAGGTGCTGGAGGCGGAGCAGCAGGTGGGCGGCGGGGCCAGGGCCGAGGAGGCCGACGGTTTCCGACTGGACCGCTGGGCCCGGCCGCTGTCTACCGCCTGGCCCGAACTACGGGAGGAACCGGCCCTGTTGACGGTGCCGCTGCGGGAGTTCGCACCGGGCGTGCTCGTCCACAGCGAAGGCCGCCTGTACCGGGCTGGCGAGCCGGCCGGCGCCCGGAGCACAAGGGGCGCACGGGGCGCAAAAGGCGCGCGCGGGGCAATCAGTGCGCTGAACGCTGCGCGCGCCCTCGCCAGCGCTCCCCGCACGGCGGGACCCGGGGGCCGTACCGCGGTGCCGGGGAACCGGACGGCGGGCGCGGGCGGCCGGGGTGCGGGGCGGGCGGCGCCGCTCGGCGGCCCCCTCGACCAGGCGCGGCTCGGCCACGCCCTGACCCGGCTGGCCGCCCAGAGCGAGCAACGGCTCGCGGCCCGGCCCGAGTCGACCGCCGCCCGGACGCTCACCACCCGCGGGCTGCCCGCCCGTACCGTGGACGGATTTCTGCGGCCGCTGCTCACCGCGCTGCTCTGCGACCCGGAGCTGAGCAGCTCCAGCTTCGCCGCGGATCTGGCCCTGCACACCTACGCCCGCGGCCGCCTCTGCCTGCCGGAGGGCGGCTCGGACGCGATACCGGCCGCCCTCGCCGCCGCGCTGCCACCGGGCACGGTCCGTACCGGGGTGCGGGTCACCTCCGTCGCCACCACCTCGGTGACCACCGCCGGGCACGGCACCCTCGGCTGCCGGGCCGTGGTGCTGGCGACGGGGGCACGGGACGCGGCGACGCTGCTGCCGGGCCTGCGGGTGCCCGCCTTCCGCCCGGTCACCCTGGTGCACCACAGCACCGCCGAACCACCCGCCACCCAGGGCGCGTTGGTACTCGACGCGGAGCGCGGACCGCTGGCCTGGACGGCGGTGGTGAGCCAGGTCGACCCGCTGCGGGCACCCGCCGGGCGCGCCCTGGTCACCTCGGCGCTGCCGGGACCGCCGCCGGCCGACCCGGACGGTGCGCTGCGGGCCCGGCTGGCCCGGGTCTACGGGACGGACACCCGGCGGTGGGAGCTGGTCGCCGTCCACCATGACGCGGAGGCGGTGCCCGCCCTGCCGGTGCCGCACGATCCGCGGCGCCCGGTGCGGGTGGTCGCCGGCCTCTATGTGTGCGGCGGGCACCGGGACTCGGGCGACCTCGGCGGAGCCCTGCGCTCCGCCCGGCGGGCCGCCACCGCCCTCCTCACCGACCTCCGCCACGCCCCCGCGACCGGCCCCGACGACACCACCAACGCCGCCTGACCACCGGCCGGACGCGGTCACCCCGCGCCGCCGCGTCAGCCGTAGGAGGTGACGCGCTCGCGGTAGGTGCGGGCGTGCGGGGTGTCCGCGTACGGCTCCAGGCGGCGTTCGAAGTCGCGGACGTACTCGGCGACGCGGGCCGAGCGCATGTCCGCGGCCTGCTTGGCGGCCTCCGCACCGATCCGGCAGGCGTGGTCCAGCTCGCCGAGGCCCAGCTTGGAGGAGGCCAGCACCAGCTTGCAGAAGACGCGGCTGCGGGCGAAGCCGGGCGCGCGCAGCCGCAGCGAGCGCTCCGCGTGCTGCGCCGCCGTCCGGTACTGCTGGAGATCGCGGTGGCAGTGCCCGAACTCGTCGGCGAGCTGCGCGTCGTCGAAGTACCGCGCCCAGTGCGGTGGTTCCTCCGCGCCCCGGGCCGCTTCGAGTGCCTGCTCGGCGCGGAGCAGCGCCTGGGTGCAGGACCGGAGATCGCCGAGCACGCCGTGGCCGCGCGCCTCCACCGCGAACAGCATGGCCTGCACCACCGGCGGGGCGCCCGGCCCGGCGCCCTGCTGCGCCACCCGCGCCAGCTGCACCGCCTCCCGCCCGTGCCCCAGATGCACCGCCTGCCGCGCCATGGTGACCAGTACGTACGCCCCGTAGACCCGGTCCCCCGCGGCCTGCGAGAGCCGCAGTGCCTGGACGAAGTACCGCTGTGCCAGACCGTGTGCGGCGATGTCGTAGGAGGTCCAGCCGGCGAGGCGGGTCAGCTCGGCGGTTGCGCCGAAGAGGCGGCGACCGGTCTGCTCGCCGTAGGTGCCGCGGAGCATGGGCTCGGCCTCGTGCTCCAGATAGCGGACCAGGGCCTGGCGTGCGTGCCCGCCGCCATAGGCGTGGTCGAGGGCGCGGAACAGCTCGCCGACGGAGCGCAGCGCCGCGATGTCGCCGGGGGTGACCCGCTGCCCCGGCATCCGTTCCGCGGCACTGCGGCCCGCCTCCGCACCGGAGCGCTGCTCGGGGACCCGGCCAGGGTCGTTGGCGGGGCGCCCGTCGCGGTCCGCGGGGTGCTCGGGGACACGGACGAGGGGCCGGTCCTGGCGGATGGCGCGGCCGAGCGCGGTGGGGTCCTCGGGGCGCGCCACCCGGTCGTCGGCCCGGCCGATCAGCCAGTCCCGGCTGGGCACCACCAGGCCGGCCGGGGTGAAGGCGATCTTCCGCAGCTCGGTGTGGCTGCCGGAGTCCTTGCGCCAGAGGCCGCCGACGATATCCACCGCCTCCTGCGGGGACGCGGCGAACTCCAGCCCCGCGTAAACCGGGGCGCAGGCGTCGAGGCCCAGGTCCTGGGCGCTGAGGCGGCGGCCGAGGCGCCGGGTGAAGACCTCCGCGATCAGCGCCGGGGTGGTGCCGCGAGGCTGCTGGCCGCGGAGCCAGCGGGTCACCGAGGTCTTGTCGTAACGCAGGTCGAGGCCGTGTTCCTGGCCGAGTTGGTCAACCCTGCGGGCCAGTCCCGCGTTGGAGAATCCCGCCTCCGCGATAAGCGCGGCGAGCCGGCGGTTGGGGGTGCGCTGCGGAGGTCGTTCCGTCATGTGCTGTGCGGTCTCCTGCCTTCCGGGCTCGCGCCGCGAGCAGCCCCTACGGCCTCGTGGACGGCGTGAATGTAACGGCCCGTGGCCGCCTGATCCCCGGCTTCCACACCCTTTCATTCGTTCGTGTGAGGAGCGGGAAGAGGACGTGACGATCGTCGGCGGGCTGTGTCGTAGCAGGTGGAGGCCGGATGCGACCGGCCCCCGGCCGGAGCCCCGCGGCCCGGTCGTACAGTGGCATGGGCGCGCGATGTGCCGCCGGCGATCCCGGCGCGCACACTGCATTTTCTTGAGGGAGGCAGTTGCCGTGAGTGAATTGCGGTTCGTACGGCTCGGCTTCGGGCCGGACGCCGTGGAGTACCGGGAGGCCTGGGCTGAGCAGCGCCGGGTGCACGCCGCCCGCTTCCAGGACGAGATCGCCGACACCTGCCTGCTGCTGGAACATCCGCCGGTGTACACGGCGGGACGGCGTACCGAGGAGGGCGATCGCCCGCTGGACGGGACGCCGGTCATCGACGTCGACCGCGGCGGAAAGATCACCTGGCACGGCCCCGGTCAGTTGGTGGGCTATCCGATCCTCAAGTTGCCTCGCCCGGTTGACGTCGTGGCCCATGTGCGGCGCCTTGAGGACGCCTTGATACGGGCCTGTGCGGAGTTCGGCCTGAGCACCACCCGGGTCGAGGGCCGCAGCGGGGTGTGGGTGCTGGGCGAGACGAGGCCCGCGGCCCGCGAGCACGGCGGCCTGTCCCTGGACTTCGATCCCCGGCTGGACGACGAGGAGTTCGACCCGCGGCTCTGCGGCCCGGAGTACGCCCCGTCCAACGCGGGCCAGCGCGGTGAGGACCGCAAGCTCGCCCAGATCGGCATCCGCGTCGCCAAGGGCGTCACCATGCACGGCTTCTCGCTGAACGTGAATCCGGACAACACCTGGTTCGACCGCATCGTCCCCTGCGGCATCCGGGACGCCGGAGTGGCCTCCCTCGCCAGCGAGTTGGGCCGGGACATCACGGTCGACGAGGTGGCCCCGGTCGTCGAGCGCCACCTGCGGGAGGTGCTGGAGGAGGCGGATCCCAAGCCGCGTGTGGTGGAGCGGCCCGCCCCGCCCACCGAGCCGGCCTCCGCCCCCGTCTGACCGGGAGCCCCACTGGTCCGCGCGGCTCCCCCGTACGGGGAATGCACCCCGCGGGCCGGGGGTTCCACCAGCGAGGAAGCCAGGCACATCGCGGGCGTACGCTGGTGTGCGCCGAAGAATCGAAGACACGCAGAAGACACGCAACAGAGCCGACCGATCCCACCGAGTCGGGCAACGCCAATCAGCAGGGAGCCGACGTGTCCGCAGTAGCACCCGACGGACGCAAGATGCTGCGCCTGGAGGTCCGCAACAGCCAGACCCCCATCGAGCGCAAGCCCGAGTGGATCAAGACCCGGGCGAAGATGGGCCCCGAGTACAACGCCCTGCAGAAGCTGGTGAAGAGCGAAGGGCTGCACACCGTCTGCCAGGAGGCGGGCTGTCCCAATATCTACGAGTGCTGGGAGGACCGCGAGGCGACCTTCCTCATCGGCGGCGACCAGTGCACCCGGCGCTGCGACTTCTGCCAGATCGACACCGGCAAGCCGCAGGAACTCGACCGTGACGAGCCGCGCCGCGTCGGCGAGTCCGTCGTCACCATGGACCTCAACTACGCCACCATCACCGGCGTCGCCCGCGACGACCTGGACGACGGCGGCGCCTGGCTCTACGCGGAGACGGTGCGCCAGATCCACGGCATGACGGCGGAGCGGGAAGCCGGCCGTACCAAGGTCGAGCTGCTGATCCCCGACTTCAACGCCGAGCCCGAGCAGTTGGCGGAGGTCTTCTCCTCCCGTCCCGAGGTCCTCGCGCACAACGTGGAGACGGTGCCGCGCATCTTCAAGCGGATCCGCCCCGGCTTCCGGTTCGAGCGGTCCCTCAAGGTGATCACCGAGGCCCGGGAGGCCGGCCTGATCACCAAGTCGAACCTCATCCTCGGCATGGGCGAGGAGCGCGCCGAGGTCAGCGAGGCCCTTCAGCAACTGCACGACGCGGGCTGCGAGTTGATCACCATCACCCAGTACCTGCGCCCGAGTGTGCGGCACCACCCGGTGGAGCGCTGGGTCAAGCCGGACGAGTTCGTGGAGCTGAAGGAGGAGGCCGAGGAGATCGGCTTCTCCGGTGTGATGTCGGGCCCCCTGGTCCGCTCCTCGTACCGGGCGGGACGGCTGTACCAGATGGCCATCGAGCGCCGCGGTTCCTACGTCGCCTCCCAGGCGGTCTGAGCACCCTCGGCCCCACCGCACCCGGACCCACCGACCCCGCATTCCGACCGGAGCACCCGACTCCGGTCGGTGAGTCACGCCCCCCGCCCCGCCCGACCGCGTACGCACGGGCGGGGCGTGCTGTCACTTCAGCGAAGGCCATGGGTGTGAAACCGCGCACAAGCTCCTACCGGCAGGTCAGCCCAGGTGGCGCGGGGCTCGGCCCGTAGCCGCAGGTGGCGGGTGCCGGGCCGGCCGAGCGGGCTCCGCGGCATGGGACACCGCGGTTTCACGACCGTTTGACCACGTCGTCATGCGCTGGTAACACCAATCTGTGACCGTGTTTCCACACCACGTGAACATCGGGCAGGTCCTCCGGGACCGGCCCACCGGATCCAGGCGATGTGGCCTGGGCCCGCGCCTCCCTCATCCCGCACGCTCCCCCCGGGAGATCCCACCATGCAGGCCGCACCTGTCCGCGCCACCGCCCTTCCGACCGTCACCGGCGCCCTGCGCGCCGTGGAGTCGCTGCTGATGAGCAGCGGCCAGCGCACCGCCCGCCGCAACGCCTGGACCTCCGTACTGGAGGACCGCGCCCGCGCCCGGGACCGTGCCGAGACCGAGCAGTTGCTGGACCACACCTCCTCCCCCGCCCGCAGCTCCTGACCCCTTGCGGCGGCTGACCGGACACCACGTCGAACCGGTGTCACGGGCCACGTAGACTTCGGAGCATGGCGAGGAAGGAAACCGCAGCGGACGCTGCGAGCACCGGGCGACTCAAGCAGATCGCCCTGACCTACAAGATGACGAGAAAGGCCGATCCCAAGGTCGGTCTGATTCTCGCGGCTGTCGGGATCGTCACCTTCGGTGTCTTGCTCGGGATCGGTTTCCTGATCGGCCACCCGGTCTATCTCGGCATTCTCGGCTTCCTGCTCGCTTTCCTCGGGATGGCGATCATCTTCGGACGCCGTGCCGAGCGCGCCGCCTTCGGGCAGATGGAGGGACAACCCGGCGCCGCGGCCGCCGTACTGGAGAACGTGGGCCGCGGCTGGTCCACCACTCCGGCCGTGGCGATGAACCGCAGCCAGGACGTGGTGCACCGGGCCGTCGGCAAGGCCGGCATCGTGCTCGTCGCCGAGGGCAACCCGAACCGGGTGAAGGGCCTGCTGGCGGCCGAGAAGAAGAAGATGGCGCGGATCGTCGCCGATGTGCCGGTGCACGACATCATCGTCGGCGACGGCGAGGGCCAGGTGCCGCTGAAGAAGATCCGCACCACGATGCTCAAGTTCCCGCGCGTCCTCACCGGCCCGCAGGTCACCACGACCACGGACCGGCTACGCGCCCTCGGCGATCTGATGACCAACATGCCGCTGCCCAAGGGCCCGATGCCCAAGGGGATGCGGATGCCGCGCGGCGGCCCCAAGATGCGCTGACCCCCCCCCCGACCGCCGCACACGCCCGCGCCCCCGGACCCGTCAGGATCCGGGGGCGCGATCACGTCCACGGCACGGTCGTACGTCCACGGCGCGGGCGCATCTCCCGCCGTGCGGCCCGACCGCTGGAGGAGTCAGATACGGACCTGGACCGCGCGGGCGAACCGGTCGTGCAGACCGCGGGAGTCCCGGTCCCAGATCAGTGCCGGGACCGCCAGGCACAGCAGCACACTGCGTACCAGCACCCGGCCGATGCCGAGGCGGCCGCCGTCCACCGAGACCACCCGCAGCCCCAGCAGCCGCTTTCCGGGCGTGCAGCCCACGGTGCCCACGGTGAGGACGCTCAGCACGAAGAAGACGCCCAGCGTCCAGTTCCCCATGGCCTGCTGGTCGCCGCGGGCGAAGAGGCCGTACGCGATCAGGAGGCACAGGGCCCAGTCGATGGCGATGGCGCCGAAGCGGCGACCGAGCGGCGCGATCGATCCCGGGCCCTCCTTGGGCAGCCCGAGCTGCTCGCCCCGGTACCCCAGCTCCACGCCCATGTCCTCGGCGGCCGCGCGGGGGCCGGAGAGCCACGATCCGATTGCTTGCCTGTTGTCCACCCGACCACGGTACTGCGGTCCCGAATGCACCCCCGTCGCCGGGGGTGGAGTATAGGTGCAGACCGCTGCCGCCGGGTCGGCAAAGCTCGCGCCGGTTAACGTCCACGAAACAAACGGGTCACGCCCGAGAAATGCCGGCTTCATAGGGTCGGGACGAGCGTGCCCCCACCGCACCGGCCGTACGACCTAGCGACGACCCCGCCCCTTCGCCCGGGCCGGGACAGGAGGAGAGCTGGATGTTCCAGAACGCCGACGAAGCCAAGAAGTTCATCGCGGACGAGGACGTCAAGTTCGTCGACGTTCGCTTCTGCGACCTGCCGGGAGTGATGCAGCACTTCACCATCCCGGCGGCGGTCTTCGACCCGGCGGAGGAGCTCGCCTTTGACGGCTCGTCGATCCGCGGCTTCCAGGCCATCCACGAGTCCGACATGGCGCTGCGCGCGGACCTGTCGACGGCCCGGGTGGACCCGTTCCGCCGCGACAAGACCATCAACATCAACTTCTTCATCCACGACCCGATCACCGGCGAGCAGTACAGCCGCGACCCGCGGAACGTGGCGCGCAAGGCCGAGGCCTACCTAGCGTCCACCGGCATCGCGGACACCGCCTTCTTCGGCCCCGAGGCCGAGTTCTACGTCTTCGACTCGGTCCGCTTCGAGACCTCCGCCAACCGCTCGCTGTACGAGATCGACTCCGAGGCCGGCGCCTGGAACACCGGCGCCGTGGAGAACAACCGCGGCTACAAGGTCCGCTACAAGGGCGGCTACTTCCCCGCCCCGCCGGTCGACCACTTCGCCGATCTGCGCGCCGAGATCTCCCTCGAACTCGACCGCCAGGGCCTCCAGGTCGAGCGCCAGCACCACGAGGTCGGCACCGCCGGCCAGGCCGAGATCAACTACAAGTTCAACACGCTGCTGGCCGCCGCCGACGACCTGATGCTCTTCAAGTACATCGTGAAGAACGTCGCCTGGCGGAACAACAAGACCGCCACCTTCATGCCCAAGCCGATCTTCGGTGACAACGGCTCCGGGATGCATGTCCACCAGTCCCTGTGGAACGGCGGCGAGCCCCTCTTCTACGACGAGCAGGGCTACGCGGGCCTCTCCGACACCGCCCGGTACTACATCGGCGGCATCCTCAAGCACGCCCCGTCGCTGCTCGCCTTCACCAACCCGACGGTGAACTCCTACCACCGCCTGGTGCCCGGCTTCGAGGCCCCGGTCAACCTGGTCTACTCGCAGCGCAACCGCTCCGCCGCGATGCGCATCCCGATCACCGGGTCCAACCCGAAGGCCAAGCGCGTCGAGTTCCGCGCCCCCGACCCGTCGTCCAACCCGTATCTGGCGTTCTCCGCGCTGCTGCTGGCGGGCCTCGACGGCGTCCGGAACAAGATCGAGCCGGCCGAGCCCATCGACAAGGACCTCTACGAACTGGCCCCCGAGGAGCACGCCGGCGTCCCCCAGGTCCCGACCTCCCTCCCGGCCGTCCTCGACGCCCTGGAGCAGGACAACGAGTACCTCCAGCAGGGCGGAGTCTTCACCTCCGACCTGATCGAGACCTGGATCGACTACAAGCGCACCAACGAGATCGCCCCCATCCAACTCCGGCCCCACCCGCACGAGTTCGAGCTGTACTTCGACCTGTAAGCCCTGATCGGGCTCTGAGCTCGCGGTCCCTCCTGCGGACCCTCTGCCAGTCCGCAGAGGGTCCGCAGCGTTGTTGATCAAGGGACTCACCTCGCTCAGCTCAGGACAGCGGCGGGTCCGCGAGCGGGGCCTGCACCCGGGGGTGTTCGGTGTCGACAAGCAGCACGGCCAGGGCTTCCTCCCGGGGGCCCAGCAGTGCACGGGTCGTCCGCTCGGCCACTCGCAGCTTCCGCCACTTCGGTCGCACCGCCAGCTCCGAGTACGCGAACGTGGCCGTACGAACCACGAGAACCTCTGGTTGAAATCGTCGTCCACGGCGTCGACGACGTGGGCGGCGGAGCCAGAGGACGACGAGCAGACGTAACCACCCAGGCGGGAGCGGGCGCGCGCACGTACCGCCCGCCGCCTCGGTCCTCCCTAGACCGAGGCGAAATACCCCGGCAGGGCTTCCGGTGGGGTGTCTGAGGCGAGGAGGGTGTGGAGGAGGAGGCGGGCCTTTGGGGGGTCGAGGTGGCCGGCGGGGATGAGGCCGTGGGTGATCAGGTCGTGTTCGGAGCCGGGGCCTCGGTAGGTGTGGGTGAGGACGGGGCCGGCGCCGGTGCGGGAAGCGAAGACGACCGGCATCCGGGCGGCGAGTGCGGCCAGCGGTCCGACCAGGCGCGCCGGTACGTGTCCGGCGCCGAAGGCGGCGAGGACGAGGCCGTCGAAGCGGGCGTCGACGGCGTCGAGGAGTTCGCCTCCGTCGCCGAGGGTGAGGGTGAGGAGGGCGACGCGAACCGGCCGGGTGGGGCGCAGGGGCCGCGGCACGGTCGGCGCGGGCGGGCGCAGCAGGATGTGCGGGCGGCCTTCCACGATCCGGCCGAGGGGCCCGGCGCCGGGTGAGGCGAGGGCGGTGAGGGAGGTGGTGTGGGCCTTGCGGACATGGCGGGCGGCGTGGATCTCGTCGCCGAGGACGGCGAGTACGCCGAGGTCCCGGCAGGCGGGGTCGGCGGCGGTGGTGATGGCGGCGGCGAGGTTGGCGGGACCGTCGGCGCCGGGGGTGTCGGGGCGGCGCATGGCTCCGGTGACGACGACGGGGGTGCCGGGGGCGCAGAGCAGGTCGAGCAGGAAGGCGGTCTCCTCCAGGGTGTCGGTGCCCTGGACGACGACGGTGCCGATGCCCGCGGCCCGTGACTGCCGGGTGTGGGCGGCGAGTTCGGTGATGTCGTCGATGGTGAGGGAGGCGCTGGGCAGGTGGCGGAAGTCGTGCAGGGTGACCCGGATGTCCTCGGGGACACCGACGGCGGCGAGGACTTGGGCGCCGGTGAGCCGGGTGTCGCCTCCGCCGCCGGCCGCGGAGATGGTGCCGCCGAGTGTGTACACCGCTACTTCGGCCGGCATCCGGCCCACCTCGTTCCCTGTACTGCCGCCGGTGTGCGGCACGGCGAGGATAGTCAGGCGGCGGGGAGGCGGGGTGGGGCGGGGCCGCCCGCGGCGGTGCGGGCGGCCCGGCCGGGGAGGTCAGCGGCTGTAGCGCATCAGGGCGCGGACCATGTGGCAGGTGGTGTCGGACGGCGGGTGGATGCCGATGCACTCCGCGGTGCTGCGTATCCGGCCGTTGTGCGCCTGGTCGGGCAGGTGCACTCCGGAGTCGAGCAGGGCGATGGCGAGGCGCATGGCCTTCAGTCGGCGGTTGTGGGTGATGTACCACTGCCGGGGGCGCCCGGCGGGCAGCGGCTGCTTACGGAGCGGGGTGTACGGCAGGTCGGACAGGGCGGTGGTGGCGGTCGGCTTCGCGGTGGTGGCGGCAGCGGGCACGGGCATCCTCCAGTCGCGGTCCGAGGCACGGGCGGGTGGCCCCTGCCTCTCGAACACTGCTTCTATTCTACTCCGCGCCACTGACAGTCGAAGGCCAAAATCCCCTGGCCAGAGGGGAGTTGGGGCTCCGTCAGGCAGTGTGTGCGGACGTCCCGGAGGGCGTGGGCGATGGCGGGGCGGTCGGCTCAGGGCCTGGGGCGGGGCGTGCGTACCGTGGGGGGATGGAGATCTGGATCAACCCCGCGTGTTCGAAGTGCCGCAGTGCGCTGTCGCTGCTGGATGCGGAGGGCGCCGAGTACACCGTGCGGCGCTATCTGGAGGACGTGCCCTCCGAGGACGAGATCAGGGATGTGCTGGACAGGCTGGGGCTTGAGCCCTGGGACATCACCCGCACCCAGGAGGCGGCGGCGAAGGAGCTGGGGCTGTCGGACCGGGCCGCCTGGCCGCGGGACGCCTCGGCGCGGGACCGCTGGGTGGCGGCGCTGGCGCGGCACCCCAAGCTGATCCAGCGGCCCATCATCACCGCGGAGGACGGTACGGCGGTGGTGGCCCGTACCGAAGACGCGGTTCGCGACGCACTGGCCCGGCCGGGCACCGCGTCCTGAGCCCACGGGGGAGGCCGGCCGGGGGCCGGGGCGGGGTGTCGCCGTAGGCGGGGTGTCTGCTTCAATGGCGGGCATGGCAGGCTTCCGGAACTCCGCGACGGGGCGTCCCGTTCTGGAGCCCTTCTGGCCTTCCCGTCAGCACCACGACTTCGACCGGATGTGTTGCCCCGCGAGGACCGCGCGGGCCCGCTGAAGCCGTTCACCGCTTTCGACGCCGGTACGGCCGACGGCCGCGCGCACGACGTACGTCCACCGACGACCTCTCGCGCGAAAGAGCTGACCTCCATGGCACCCACCCCTTCCCTGTCCTCCGTGTCCTCCGGCCCGGCCTCCGCTCCCCCGCCCCGGCTGCGTGCCGTGGGGCGGGGCGAGGTGGCCGGTATGGCGGAGTTGCTGCCGCCCGGTTCCACCCTGCTGCCCGCTCCCCCGCACACCCTGCCGGTACTGCCGGGGGATCCGCCGATGGTGGGCTACCTGGTGCTGGTACCGGCCGACCCGCACCGCCCCGCCGTCCCGCCCGAGGCCGGGGGCGCGCCCCACGGCGACCGGCTGGTGCGGGTCGACACCGCACGCCGCACCGCCACCGTCGACGGACGCCAACTCGACCTGACCTACCTGGAGTTCGAGCTGCTGGCGCATCTGGTGGCGCATCCGCACCAGGTGCACAGCCGGGACCATCTGGTCGGCACGGTGTGGGGCTACGGGCATGTCGGGGACGGGCGGACCGTGGATGTGCATATCGCGCGGCTGCGGCGGAAGTTGGGCGCCGCACACCGGGACCTGATCCGTACGGTGCGGCGGGTGGGCTACAAGTACAGCCCGCCGCACGGGCGTTGAGGCGGACCCGGAGCGGGGGTGGGGCTGGCACCACCCCCGTGACGGGTGCTGCGCCCCGTGCCCCGGGGGCCGGACTTGGCCAGACTGGCCGTATGACCACACGACCGGGCGGCCCCGCGTCCGCCCCACACTCTGCCCTCGCTCCCTCCGAGCTGCGCCGGCGGCTGGTGCCGGCCGGGCGGGCCGCCGGGCGGGGGCTGGTGCTGGCCGTGCTGGCGCTGGGCGGATCGCTCCTGCTGCTGGTGCCGGTGCTGGTGTCACTGGCCCTGATCCCGCTGGGGGTGGGTCTTTTCACCACTCCTCCGCTGCTGCGGGCGGTGCGGGCGCACGCGGACCGGCGGCGGCTGCTGGCCGCGTCCTGGTACGGGCTGCGCGTCCCGGCCGCGCCGCCGCTGCCCGAGCCCGCCGGGGGCGGTCCGCTCGCCCGGGCACGGCACTGTCTGGCGCTGCTGCGGGAGCCCTCGGTACGACGGGACCTGGGGTGGCTGCCGGTGGATCTGACGGCGGGCGCGGTCCTGGCGCTGCTGCCGCCGGCGCTGCTCGCGGAGGGTGTCTTCGGGCTGCTGCTGCCGATGGGCCTGTGGCGCCCGGTGGTGGCCGCGGCCGACGGCTACCGGTTCGGCTTCGTCCCGGTGAGCGGGGAGGGCACCGCCGTACTGGCGGCGCTGCTGGGGCTGGTGTGGCTGGTGGTCGGGGTGCTGTTCGGGCCGGCGCTGGTGGGGGCGCACTTCCGGCTGGTGCGGGCCGTCCTCGACCCGCGGTCCCCGGAGGAGCTGGCGCGGCGGGTGGACCGGCTCACCGCCACCCGGCATGACGCGGTGGACACCTCGGCCGCCGAACTGCGCCGGATCGAACGGGACTTGCACGACGGGGCGCAGGCCAGACTGGTCGCCATGGGGATCGGTCTGGGGGCGGCGGAGGCCCTGCTGGAGCGTGATCCGGAGCAGGCCAGGCGGCTGCTGGCGGAGGCCCGCAGTTCCTCCGCCGAGGCGCTGGCCGAACTGCGGGACCTGGTCCGCGGCATCCATCCGCCGGTGCTGGCGGAACGCGGACTGGCCGACGCGGTAAGGGCGTTGGCGTTGCGGCTGCCCGTCGCCACCGATGTGCGGGCCGAGTTGCCGGAGCCGATCGCGGAACCGGTGGAGTCCGCGGCGTACTTCGCGGTCAGTGAGCTGCTGACCAACGCGGTGAAGCACTCGGGGGCGGAGCGGATCCGGGTCGAGGCGTGGCAGGACGCGGGGCGGCTGCGGATCACCGTGTCCGACGACGGGTGCGGGGGTGCGCGGGCCGGTGCGGGGGGCGGGCTGGCCGGGGTGGAGCGCCGGCTCGGTACCTTCGACGGTGTCCTGGCCGTCCGCAGCCCCACCGGCGGCCCCACCCTGGTCACCCTGGAGATTCCGTGCGCGTAGTGCTGGCCGAGGACCTGTTCCTGCTGCGGGACGGGCTGGTGCGACTGCTGGAGGCGTACGGGTTCGAGATCGCGGCGGCGGTGGAGAGCGGGCCCGAACTGACGGTGGCGCTGGCCGAGTTGGAGCCGGATGTGGCGGTGGTGGACGTACGGCTGCCGCCCACGCACACCGACGAGGGACTTCAGTGCGCGCTGGCGGCGCGGCGGGCGCGGCCGGGGCTGCCGGTGCTGGTGCTGTCGCAGCATGTGGAGCAGTTGTACGCACGGGAGTTGCTGGCGGACGGGCAGGGCGGGGTGGGCTATCTGCTGAAGGACCGGGTGTTCGACGCGGACCGGTTCACGGACGCGGTACGGCAGGTGGCGGCCGGGGGGACCGCGATGGATCCGCAGGTCATCTCCGAGCTGCTGGCGCGGCGTTCGGCGGACCGGCCGCTGGCGGCGCTGACACCGCGTGAGACGGAGGTGCTGGAGCTGATGGCCGAGGGCCGCTCCAACGCGGCGATCGCGGCCCGGCTAGTGGTGACCGAGCGGGCCGTGGCCAAGCACACCTCCAATATCTTCACCAAGCTGGACCTGCCGGTCTCGGACGACGACAACCGCCGGGTGCTGGCCGTACTGGCGTATCTGGACCGCGACCGCTGAGCCGGTGCCGCCGGGTTCGCCGCCTCGACCACCGAGGCAGGCGGGTTGGGGCCGTCAGGGTGACTGCGGCGGCGCGTCGGGAGGCCGGACCCGGCGGCCCACCGTGCCCGTACGACCCTGTCGGCGGCGGGATCTCGTCAGGTTCGCACACAGCGTTGCCCCGGTTCGGGGCCGGTGGTTAGCGTGCGCTGCACATGCACCCGTCGTCGCCCGTGTTGCACACCCGAGCATGTGTGGGGGGTCCCGTTGCCTGTCCCGTTCCGGCCTGCCTCGCCCCGGTCCGAGCCGCATCAGAGCCGCACCGCCGAGTCACCGCACCACCGCCGTAGCGCCCAAGTGCCGTCCGTACCAGGGCCGTTGGGCGCCCCGGGGCCCTCGCGGCGGGCGCTGCTGGGGGCGGCGGGGGCGCTGGGAGCGGGCGGGGCGCTGCTGGCTCCCGGCTCCGCCTCGGCGGTACCGGCGGTCCCCGCGGCGCGCGGTGCGGCGGAGCCGGTGGCCGCCGCCGGGGCCGCGCTGCGCCGTCTACTGCCGCACCACGCCGGGCAGTTCACCCTGCGCACCGTCGAACCCGCCGGATCCGGCGACCACTTCAGGGTGTCCGGCAGCACCGGCCGGATCATCGTCGAGGGCACCACCGCGGGCACCCTCCTCACCGGGGTCCACTGGTACCTCAAGTATGTGTGCGGGGCCCAGATCGCCTGGCAGGGCAGCCGGTTGGAGCTGCCGTCCCGGCTCCCGGCGCCCACCCGGCCGCTGTCCCGCACCACGAAACTGCCGCACCGCTTCGCCCTGAACGACACCAACGACGGGTACACCGCGCCCTATGCCGACTGGCCGTACTGGGAGCGGATGATCGACATCCTGGCGCTGCACGGCTGCAACGAGGTGATGGTGGTGGCCGGCACCGAGGCCGTCTACCACCGGCTGCTGAAGGACTCCGGCTACTCCGACACCGAGGCCCGCGCCTGGCTCCCCGCCCCCTCCCACCAACCATGGTGGCTGCTACAGAACCTGTACGGCTACGGCGGCCCCCTCTCCGCCCAACTCGTCGCCAAGCGAGCCCAGTTGGGGCGGCGGATCGCGGACCGGCTGCGCGAGCTGGGGATGGCGCCGGTCCTGCCCGGCTACTACGGGCATGTGCCCAAGGACTTCGCCGAGCGCGCCGGGGGTGACGCCCATGTCGTCCCGCAGGGCACCTGGCACGGCTTCGACCGGCCCGCCTGGCTCGATCCGCGCACCGAGTCCTTCGCCCGCACCGCCGCCGCCTTCTACCGGCACCAGCAGGACGTCTTCGGTCCCGCCGCGCACTTCAAGATGGACCTGCTGCACGAGGGCGGCACCGCGGGCGACGTACCGGTGCCGGACGCCGCCGCGGGGGTGCAGCGGGCGCTCGACTCCGCGCATCCGGGCGCCACTTGGGTCATCCTCGGCTGGGAGGCCAATCCGCTGCCCGCACTGCTGGACGCCGTGGACAAGCGCCGGATGCTGATCGTCGACGGTGTCAGCGACCGCTACACCTCGGTCACCGACCGGGAACGCGACTGGGGCGGCACCCCGTACTGCTTCGGCACCATCCCCAACTTCGGCGGGCGCACCACCATCGGCGCCCGCACCCATCTGTGGAACGAGAAGTTCTTCGCCTGGCGCGACAAGGCGGGCAGCGCCCTGGCCGGCACCGCCTTCCTGCCCGAGGGCACCGACCGGGACCCGGCCTGCTTCGAGCTGTTCTCCGAACTGGCCTGGCTCGACACGGCACCCGAGCGCTCCGACTGGTTCGCCGGATACGCCGACTTCCGCTACGGCCCCGACCCCGAGGCCAGAGCCGCCTGGCGCACCCTCGCCGACACCGCCTACCGGCACACCGCGGTCGAGCGCAGCGACCCGCACGACTCGCTCTTCGCGGCCCGCCCCGACCTCTCCGCGACCCGCGCCTCCGTCTACGCCCCGAGCGCCCTCACCTACGACCCGGCCCGGTTCGACGCGGTACTGGCCCATCTGCTGGCCGTCGCCCCGCAGCACCGGCGCAGCCCGGCGTACGGCTACGACCTGGTGGACGTGGCGCGGCAGGCGCTGGCGCACCGCAGCAGGCAGTATCTGCCGCTGCTCAAGTCGGCCCACCAGCGCGGCGATCGGGCCGCGTTCGGCACCCTGGCCGCGCTCTGGCTGAAACTGATGCGGCTGTCCGACGACATCGCCGGCACCCACCCCGGGTTCCTGCTGGGGCCCTGGGTGCGGGACGCGCGCGCCCTCGCCACCACCGACGCGGAACGCACCGCCTTCGAGCAGACCGCCAAGGCCCTGATCACCGTCTGGGGCGGCCGCTCCACCGCGGACGGCGGCAAGCTGCACGACTACGGCAACCGCGAATGGCACGGTGTGGTCGGCGAGTTCTATCTGCCGCGGTGGCAGCGCTGGCTGGACGAGGTGGCGGACGCGATGGCCGAGGGGCGGGAGCCGAAGCCCGTCGACTGGTTCGCGATGGAGGAGCCGTGGACCACCTGGCGCCGCGACTACCCGCTGCGCCCGGTGGGCGACCCGCACCGCACCGCCGCCAAGGTTCGCGACACCCTGGCCGCCGCCCCCTACCAGGGCGCGGTGACCGTACGGGCCGAGCCGGCCGCGTTCCCGCCCGGCGGACGGGCCACCGTGTCCGCGGAGTTCCGCAACACCAACGGGCTGGCCCCGACCGGTGCGGTGGACTTCGCCCTGGAAGGCCCCGACGCCGAACCCGACGGCGGCACCACCCTGCCCTCCGTCCCACCGGCC
Source organism: Streptomyces sp. NPDC058045 (assembly GCF_042885635.1). NCBI lineage: Bacteria > Bacillati > Actinomycetota > Actinomycetes > Kitasatosporales > Streptomycetaceae > Streptomyces > Streptomyces sp. NPDC058045. The sequence continues at coordinate 26,601 of NZ_JBHVRR010000011.1, forward strand.
GGCCGCGGCACGGTCCGCTGGCGCGCCACCGCCCCCTCGGCCCCCCTGGACCGCCCGCTGCGCCCCCTGCCGTACACGATCACCGTGCGGTACGGGCCGAAGGGGCAGGAGCGGGTGGCGGATGTGCAGCGGGGCACGCTCTTCGAGGCGGGGCCGCTGGCCGCGGGCTGGCACACCGTCTCCACCAACGACGCGGTCTTCGGGCAGCTCGGCGAGCGCTTCGCGGTCAACGGGGGCGGCGCCGACCTGTGGAAGGGCACCGCCGAGTTCGGCTGCGCGTACCGCGGTGGCGTCCTCACCGACGGCACCTCGCTGCTGCTGACGGTCGACTCCCAGCAGAACACGGGGAGTTGGGCGCGCGCCGGGATCGCCGTACGCAACCGCCTGGCGGACGCCGCCTCGGGCGGCTTCCTCGATCTGGCGGTCACCCCGGGTAACGGTGTGGTGCTGTCCTGGGACTCCGACGGCGACGGCACCCTCGACACCTACCGCGGCCTCGCCGGGGTCAAGGCGCCGGTACTGCTGCGGCTGCGGCGGCACGGCACCGACTTCACCGGGGACTGCTCCACGGACGGCGGGGCGAGCTGGCGGACGGTGGCCACGGTGGCGGTGCCGCACGCGGCGGCGGCGCAGGACGCGGGCCTCTTCATGAGCGCGACGAACGCCGGCGGCACCCGCGGCACCGTCGAATTCAGCGGCTGGCACGTGGAGTAGCGCCCGTCCGGGGCGGTGACCATCGGACGATTCGCTCGTTCTGGTCAACGTGCAGTCACAGGATGTCGCCACCCGCCCCGAAGAGACACCCGGCCCCGTCGTGGACGTGGAGCAGGCCGAGGCCGCGCTCATGGAGCACTATCCGCGGCTGGTCCGGCTCGCCTATCTGGTGCTGCCGCCGAAGCTGGGCACCGGCCGCCGCGTCCTCACCGCGCACGCCCTCGCCCAGCGCGCCCTGCCCCGCTCCCGTAGCACCGCCCCCGCCGCCACCGCGGTACGGCTGCCGGGACAGCGGGGCCCCGGGGACGGCGGGCCGGTCACCGACCCGGGGTACGCGCTGGTGCGGGAGCGGGTGCTGCGGACCGCGCTGGAGGCCTGTCTGCCGCTGCGGCGGATGGCCTGGCCCCGGCGGGCCCAACTGCCCGCGCTGCTGCCGCACGTCTGGGGCCTGCGGCTGTTCCCCCGCTCCGGTGGCACCGGTGAACTCGCCCTGGAACAGCGGCTGTCCGCGCTCTCCCCGGCCGGGCGGGCCGCCTGCGCGCTGCTCGGCCCGGAGCGGCTCACCGAGGACGAGGCGTTCGACCTGCTGGACGCGGCCGGGGTGGACGACCCGGACGCGGCACTGGACGAGGCGACCGGCCCCGGCGGCGGGGACGCTCCCGCGGCGGAGACCGTACGGCTGCTGTCCTCCCCGGAGTTCGACCCGTGTGTGCTGCACGCCAGGCCCACCGATCTGCTGCGGCGCCGCCAGCATCTGCGGGCCGCGGGAGTGGCCGCGGCGGCCGTCCTGGTGTGCGGGGCGCTGCTGGGGATGCCGGGTGACGGCTGGGGTCCGGACGGTGCCGCGGCCCCGCCGTACGCGCGCAATCCGGCCGGGCAGGCCGCGCTGGACCCGGAGCGGCTGATGACGGTGGCACCGGCGGCCTGGCGGAGCGCGGCCCGGCGGGACTTCGCGGTGTGGCCGGCCCGCGGCTCCCTGGTGCGGGACCGCGAACTGCTGCGGCGGGCGCTGGCGGTGTGGGCCCGCCCCGGCCGCCAGGTCCATGTCTCCGCCACCCCCGGCACCCCCGCCGGCGCCCCGCCCGGCCCCCCGCGGCTGCTGTACGCGGGCCGGGTCGACGGGGCGCGGGTGGTGCTGCTCTACGACGGGATGCGGATCGCCCGGTACGCGGAGCCGGCGCACGGCACCGCGGGCGCGGCGCTGGACTTCTCCCGGGTGGACGGCCCCGCCGAGGGCGAGTCGGACGCGGTGGTGCTGGACCGCTCCGACGGCAACGTCCGTTATCTGACGGCCCCTTGGGTCCGGTCGACCGCGGTACGGGACCTGCTGAAGCCGCAGTCGCCCGCCAAGCCGCTGCACCGCACCGCGGACGGTGTGACGGAACCGATGGCGGGCCCCCCGGTCCGCGGCGGCTGCTCCTCCTGGCGCACCCTCCAGGTACGGCCGGCCGACGACGGGTCCCCGGACAGCGGCGCCTCTGATGCCAGCGGTACCGGCGACGGCGTCACCGGCAATGGCGTCACCGGCGAGAGCGGTACCGGCAACGGCCTTGCTGGCAACGGCCTTGCTGGCAACGGCCTTGCCGGCAATGGCAGTTCGGGCGGCGGTCGGCTGCTGACTGACCTCGGGGAGCTGACCCCCGCCCATCTCACCGCGGGCCGCCCGGGCAGCCCCGGGGAGGCGACGGGCGAGCAGGCGCTGGCGGACTGGTCGGCCACCGCCTGCTCCCTCGCCGCCCTGCGCAGCGAAGGCGTCCGCACGGTCAACGCCTGGCCCTACGCGCAGCAGCAGTTGCCGGAGGGCAACGGGCAGGCGGCCTGGCTCTGCACCCGGGCCGACACCTGGCGCGGCACCGGCACCCGGGTACTGGCCCAGGTCAGGACGCCGGGGAACACCGCCGCCGCGATCGCCGCCCAGGCCCGGGACACACCGGACTGCGGCAGCCGCGCCCCCCGCGTACTGGCCGGGGTGCTGTGGAAGTCCCAGGCCGGCACCTGGTACCTGCTGGGCGCGGGCAGCGAGAACGTGGCCTCGGTCCGTGCCTCCGGCGATGTCGACGGCTCCGCCGAGGGCAATGTCCTCGCCGTCCCGGCCGAGCAGGGCGCCAAGGCACGACTCGACGGCACCCTCACGGACGGCGACAAGCTGGAGCCGCTGCACTGAGCGCTGGGGGAAGCCTCAACACGCGGTGGCGGCCGGTGAGTTGGCACTGGCCGACGGCACCGCCCAGGGTCACCGCGCAGCAGGCAGCGGGCAGGCCGGCGGCCGGACCGCCGTGCGTCACCGTCCGCCCGCGATCGGTAGAGTTGCCGGCATGACGACCGGGGTGCGCCGCAGGATGGGTGTCGAGGAACGGCGGCGGCAGTTGATCGGGGTCGCGCTCGACCTGTTCAGCCACCGCCCGCCCGACGCCGTGTCGATCGACGAGATAGCCGCCGCGGCGGGCATCTCCCGACCGCTGGTGTACCACTACTTTCCCGGCAAACTCGGCCTGTACGAGGCGGCGTTGCAGCGGGCCGCGGACGATCTGGTGGAGCGGTTCACCGAGCCGCACCAGGGTCCGCTGGGGGCGCGGCTGCTGCGGGTGATGAACCGCTTCCTGGAGTTCGCCGACTCCCATGGGGCCGGTTTCTCGGCCCTGCTGCGCGGCGGTCCCACGGTGGGCACCGCCACCACCCATGTACTGATCGACTCGGTGCGGCAGGCCGGATACGAGCAGATCCTGTCCCACCTTGAGGTCGAACAGCCGCCGATGCGGCTGGAGTTGGTGATCCGGTCATGGATCTCGCTGGCCGAGTCCACCGCGCTGATCTGGCTCGCGGACCGCGGCATCCCGCGGGGCGAGCTGGCCCGGCAGCTGGTGCATGACTTCGCGGCGCTGAGCGCGGTGAGCGCGGCCTACGACGAGGAGGTGGCGGGGGTGTTGCGGCGGGTGCTCGCCGACGAGCCGGGGGACGGCCCGTTCGGCGAGCTGGTGACCCGGCTCGCGGCCCTGCTGCCGGCCACCGCGGCGGCCGACTCCGCCTGAGCGGGACACGAGGCCGGTGGCTCAGTCGGTGAACCACACCGTGGCGTCCGCGGGGATCACCGTCTCCCGCTCCCCCACCTCGACCTCCTGCGGCGGGCAGCTCGCCAGCAGTACCCGTCCGCAGTCCGGCAACCGCACCGCGGTACCGGTGGTGTTGGCGGCGCAGACCAGGGTGCGGCCGTCCGCGGAGACCCGGCGGTAGGCGAGCACCCCCTCCGGGGTGTCCAGCCACTGGACGGACTCGCCCGCGCCGAGCGCCGGGTGGGCGCGGCGTACCGAGAGCGCGGTGCGGTACAGCTCCAGGGTAGAGCCCGGCACCCCGGTCTGCGCCTGCACGCTCAACTCGCCCCAGCCCTCGGGCTGCGGCAGCCAGGACCCGGCCGGGCCGAATCCGTACGAGGTGCCCTCGCGGGTCCAGGGGATGGGGACCCGGCAGCCGTCGCGGAAGCCGTCCTGCCCGGCGGCGCGGAAGAAGGACGGGTCCTGGCGGACCTCGTCGGGCAGGTCCACCACATCGGGCAGGCCGAGTTCCTCGCCCTGGTAGAGGTAGGCGGAGCCGGGCAGCGCCAGCATCAGCAGGGTGGCGGCGCGGGCCCGGCGCAGCCCGAGTGCGGGGTCGCCCGCGGTGCGCAACTGGGTACCGAGACCTGGTGGGTTGGCGTAGCGGGTGGTGTGGCGGGTGACGTCGTGGTTGGACAGTACCCAGGTGGCGGGGGCGCCGACGGGGCGCATGGCGTCGAGCGAGCGGTCGATGATGCCGCGCAGTTCCACCGCGTCCCAAGAGGCGCCCAGATACTGGAAGTTGAACGCCTGGTGCAGCTCGTCCGGCCGCACGTAATTCGCCGTACGCTCCACCGTCGGCGTCCAGGCCTCCGCGACGAACACCCTCTCGCCCGGGTACTCGTCCAGGATCCTGCGCCAGGCGCGGTAGATCTCGTGGACGCCGTCCTGGTCGAAGAAGGGCATCACATCGTTGCCGAGGAGCTTGAGTTGGTCGTGGGAGCCGAGGTCGGGGAGGCCCGGGGCCTTCACCAGGCCGTGGGCCACGTCGATGCGGAAGCCGTCGACGCCCATGTCCAGCCAGAAGCGCAGGATGGAGCGGAACTCGTCGCCGACCGCGGGGTGTTCCCAGTCGAAGTCGGGCTGCTCGGGGGCGAAGAGGTGCAGATACCACTCGCCGGGGGTGCCGTCCGGTTCGGTGACCCGGGTCCAGGCGGGCCCGCCGAAGATGGACTCCCAGTCGTTGGGCGGGAGTTCACCGTGCTCGCCCTTGCCGGGGCGGAAGTGGTAGCGCTCCCGCAGCGGGGAGCCGGGGCCCTGGGCGAGGGCGCGCCTGAACCACTCGTGCCGGTCGGAGGAGTGGTTGGGCACCAGGTCGACGATGACGCGCAGGCCCAGGGTGTGGGCGTCGCGGATGACGGCGTCGGCGTCCAGCAGGGTGCCGAACATGGGGTCGACGGCGCGGTAGTCGGCCACGTCATAGCCGGCGTCGGCCTGCGGGGAGGCGTAGAAGGGGCTCAGCCAGACCGCGTCGACGCCGAGGTCGCGCAGGTGCGGCAGGTGGGCGCGGACGCCTTCCAGGTCGCCCATGCCGTCGCCGTCGCTGTCGGCGAAACTGCGGGGGTAGACCTGGTAGATGACGGCGTCGCGCCACCAGTCGGTGTGTCGCATGGAGGCCTCGGTGACGGCGGAGGAGAAGGCGGGCGGCCGGGCGGCCGGTTGCTGACTCATGTCGTCCTTGTGCGTCGGAGTGCGTCGGAATGCGTGGCGGGTGCAGGGGGGGCGGCGGGCGGTCAGCCCTTGGTGCCGCCCGCGGTGAGGCCGGTGACCAGGTTCTTCTGCACCAGGTAGAAGACGACGGAGACGGGGATCGCGATCAGGACCGCGGTGGCCGCCATGTAGTTCCACTGCGCGTCGTGCTCGCTGATGAAGCTCTGGAGGCCGACGGCGAGGGTGTACTTCTGGTCGTCGAGCATGAAGGTCGAGGCGTACGCCACCTCGCCCCAGGCGGTGATGCAGGTGTAGAACGCGGCGACGGCGAGACCCGGCCGGGCCAGCGGCAGGATGAGCCGCCAGAAGGTGCCGAAGGGCGTCAGCCCGTCGACCCGCCCGGCCTCGTCTATCTCGAAGGGGATGGTGTCGAAGTAGCCCTTGAGGAGCCAGGCGCAGTAGGGCACGGCGGTGGAGCAGTAGATGAGGATGAGGCCGCCGTAGGTGTCCACCAGGCCGAGGTCGGCGAGGATCATGTACAGCGGCACCATCAGGACCGACACCGGGAACATCTGGGTGCAGAGCAGTACCCACATCAGCCTGCGGTAGCCGGGGAAGCGCATCCGGGACACGGCGTAGCCGGTGGTGGCGGCGACCAGGACGCCGACGACGGTGGTGCCGAGGGAGACGACCGCGGTGCTCAGCAGCCACTTGAAGAAGTTGGTGTGCTGGAACACGAAGGCGTAGTTGCCGAGGGTGGCCTTGCCGAAGATGCCCTCCGGGTGCAGATAGTCGTTCTTGCCCGGGCCGAGGGAGAGGAAGACCAGCCACCCGATCGGGAAGAGGGCGATCAGCGCGGCGGCGATGAGGGCGGTGTGCGAGAGCAGGGTGGCGGTGCGGCCGGTTTCGCCGCGGCGGCGGGTCCGGGGGGCGGGGCGGCGGGGCCGGTCCTGGGTGGGCTCCCCGGCGGTGTCGGGTGCGGCGGGCGTCGTCGTACTCATCTCGGCGGAACTCCTTTCCTCAGACGGCGAGTTGGTCGCCCCGGCTGAGCCAGCGGCGGTATGCGGAGGTGAAGACGATCAGGATGGAGAGCAGCAGTACGCCGTAGGCGGCGGACTGGGCGAAGTCGCGGGGCTGCTGGCCGAAGCCGAGGCGGTAGGCCCAGGTGACGAGGATCTGGGCGTCGGGGGCACCGTTGGCGCCGAACAGCAGGAAGATGATGGCGAACTGGTTGAACGTCCAGATGACGCCGAGCAGCACGACGGTGGAGCTGACCGTTCTGAGCCCGGGCAGGGTGATGTGCCGGAACTGCTGCCAGGCGGTGGCGCCGTCCATCTCGGCTGCTTCGTAGAGGGTGTTGTCGATGGACTGGAGGCCGCCGAGGAGGGAGACCATCATGAACGGCACCCCGCACCAGGTGTTGACGCCGATGGCGGCGAGCCGCTGGAAGAAGGTGTCCTCCAGCCAGGCGGGTTGCGGCAGATGGAGTGTGCCGAGCACCGAGTTGATGAGGCCGGAGTCCGCGAGCATGATCCGCCAGGAGAAGACGGTGACGAAGGTGGGCACCGCCCAGGGCAGGATCAGCAGCATCCGGTAGAGGGTGCGGCCGCGGAGCCTCTGGTTGAGCAGCAGCGCCAGACCCAGTCCGATCAGGTAGTGCAGCAGCACACAGGACACGGTCCACACCACTGTCCACAGGAAGTGCGACCAGAAGCGGTCCCAGGCGGTGGGGCCCCAGAGGATGTCGGCGTAGTTGTCGAGGCCGATGAACCGGTAGGTGGCGTCGATGTGGCGGACGCCGATGGTGCGGGCCGAGTTGAGGCTGTTGGCGTCGGTGAGCGTCAGATAGAAGCCCCGCACCAGCGGATACCCCACCAGCACCCCGAGCACCACGACCACCGGCGCGACCATGGCGTACGCGTACCAGTGGCGCCGCCAGGAGTCGGCCAGGCGTGTCAGGAGGCGGGGGCGGCGGGTGGCCGGGCCGTCGACGGCGGTTGTCATGGTTCTTCGGGACCTTCCGGGAGTCGGGCGGCCGCCCGTGCGGGTACGTCCCGGGGGCGCCCCGGGCCCCCCCCCCCGGGGGGGGGGGGGGGGGCCGGGGGGGGCCGGTTTTATTTACGCCCCCCCCGGGGCCAAGGCCCCA